>JBOIDR010000073.1:0-20002 GCA_050740695.1 Gammaproteobacteria bacterium
GCCTCCGGTTGCTGCCCACCCCGCCTCACGGCGACGCAGTTACCTTCGGCTACGGAGCCGTGGCATGCTCCGACACGGACTTTCACCGTGCTGATAAGACGCCCTCACGGGCGCACTAGGGTACGCATCGCGTACCTTTACGGCCGCCAAGTCAGCTAGCGCAGGCTGATGATCGGCCAACCACGCGCGCGCGCCACGGCCGCCAGGGGCGCGTCGGGATCGACCGCGACCGGATGGGTCGCGGCGCGCAAGAGCGGCAGATCGTTGTGCGAGTCGCTGTAGCACCAGCTGTCCGAGAGCGTCTCGCCGTGCTCGGCGAGCCAGGCAGCAAGCCGTGTGACTTTGCCACCGGCGAATGACGGGGTCCCGACGGCCCGCCCGGAGTAGCGTCCAGCTACCCACTCGGGCTCGGTCGCGATGAGGTGTGAGACGCCGAAGAGTGCGGCGATCGGGGCGGTCAGGAAGCGATTGGTCGCCGTGATGATCAGGAGCGTGTCGCCTCGGCCGCGGTGGTCTTCTACCAATCGAACCGCCTTGGGCAGCACGATCGGCCGGATCTTCTCCTCCAGGAACTGGGCCCGCCAGCCTGACAGCGTATCCATCTCGTACTTGCCGAGTATCTCCATCTGGAAACCGAGGAACTCGTGGATGTCCAGGGACCCGTCCAGGTAATCCTGGTAGTACCGCCGATGGCGGCGCTCGTGTTCCGCGTTGTCCACGTGGCCCTGTTCGGCCAGAAACCGCCCCCAGAGATAGTCGCTGTCGCCACCGATGAGCGTGTTGTCGAGGTCGAAGAGGGCCAGGCTCATGGGCAGGCTCATTCTAGCTCGGAATTTGCGGTGCTGGCGCGCTTTGTGGACAATCCGCCGCTAGCACCCCAGTCGCTTTCGCCCGAGGAGCTTCATGATAGACGCGCAGGGATTCCGCTTGAATGTCGGCATCATCTTGAGCAATGGGAACGGGCAGGTCCTGTGGGCGCGGCGCGCCGGTAGGGACGCCTGGCAGTTCCCGCAAGGCGGGATGCGACGCCACGAGACCCCGGAGGCGGCCATGTTCCGCGAGCTGCGGGAAGAGGTAGGTCTCGAACGCGAGCATGTCGAGGTCATGGGCTGCACCCGAGGCTGGCTTCGCTATCGCCTGCCCAAACAGTTCCTACGCCATGATCGGAGGCCGCTGTGCGTCGGCCAGAAGCAGGTGTGGTTCATGCTGCGCCTCACCGGCGACGAGCGGGCGGTGCGGCTGGACCTCGGTGCCCGACCGGAGTTCGACCAATGGCGTTGGGTCGCCTACTGGGAGCCGCTGCGCGGCGTGGTGTCCTTCAAGCGCGCCGTCTACGAACAGGCCTTGACCGAGTTGGCACCACTCATCGATCAAGCACCTGCGCCCCTGGTCCGGTGCGGCGAGTAGCGATGAGCATAGTGACGATTCGGATCAGGAACATGACGTTACTGTCTGGTCTATAATAATTATTGACTCGGCAGCAGCTCCTATGGCGCGCCGCTCTGCGGGACCGAGGAAGACGTGAGCCCATGACCAAGAGAACGACGCTGCTCGGGGCGCTGGCCGGGGTGCTCGCGGGCTGCAGCGGTCTCGTGCCTCCGCCTCCTCCCAGCTCGCCGGCGCACCTGCGGCCCGATGAGCCGGCCACCAAGGGCCAGATACCCAATGTGGTCGAGCAGGCGCCGTTCCTGCCCCCGCCGGTGGCCGCCCCCCCGACCGAGAAATACACCGTGGTGGTCCATGAGGTACCGGTCAAGGAGCTTTTGTTCGCCCTCGCACGCGACGCCGCGGTGAACGTGGACGTGGACCCCGGGATCGATGGGATCGTGACGCTCAACGCCATCGACCAGACCCTGCCGCAGATCCTGGATCGCATCGCCCGCCAGGTGGACATGCGTTATGAGATCCGGGACAAGAACATCCTGGTGATGCCCGATCGGCCCTATTTCCGGAGCTACACCGTCGATTATGTCAACCTCTCGCGCGATAGCACCGGCACCATCAATGTCGCGACCCAGATCGCGACCACCGGTGCCGGGGAGATCGGCGAGGGGGGTGGCGGCGGTGGCGGGGGAGCCGGTGGCGACAACAACTCGACGACCGCGATCACCAACACCGCGAACAACCGCTTCTGGCTCACGCTCACGCGCAACATCCAGGCGCTGGTGGGCGAGACCGCGAGCGGCAGTGCCCAGGACCTTCCGGTGACAGGCGGCGTCATCCCGAACCCCGAGAGCGGCATCATCAACGTCCGGGCCACGGCCAAGCAGCACGAGGAGGTCCAGCGATTCATCGACGGAGTGCTCGCCAATGCCCAGCGCCAGGTGCTCATCGAGGCCACGTTGGTCGAGGTGACTTTGAGCGACCAGTATCAACAGGGGATCGACTGGCGGGTGATCAACGAGGGCACCGGTTTCGACGCGTTTCAACTGCTGACGGGTAACCTCGCGCCGGGGTTGGCAGCGGCAGCGCCCCCGCCCGCTGGCGTGGCGAGTTCCTTCCTGCTCAACTTCACCGACCTCGACTCGGGCCTGGGGCGCATCGATGTGGTCGTGCAGCTCCTCAGGCAGTTCGGAGATCTGCAGGTCCTTTCCAGCCCGCGCATCATGGCGCTCAACAATCAGGTGGCGGTCCTCAAGGTCGTTGAGAACGTGGTTTACTTCGAGGTCGATGTGGAGCCGGGAGTCGCGACCGGGAACACGCAAAGCATTCCGGCTATCGAAACGACGGCGAAGACGGTGCCGGTCGGGTTTGTAATGACCGTGATCCCACAGATCAACGAGAACGATGCGGTCACCTTGGACATCAGGCCCACGATCTCGAACATCACCGATCGTATCCAGGACCCGAATCCCGAACTGCAACGGGGAAGTACACCGATACCAAACCTGGTTCCCCAGATCCAGGTTCGCGAGATGGAGTCGGTGCTCAAGGTCAACAACGGCCAGATCGCCGTGCTCGGGGGGCTGATACAGGATACCGTGCAACAGGACAGCAACCGCATCCCCCTGCTTTCGGATGTGCCGGTCCTGGGGGATGCCTTCTTCAAGAGCCATGACAATCGTTACGAGCGCTCCGAGCTCGTCATCTTCCTGCGCCCCGTGGTCATCGACAACCCCAGCATCGATGCCGATCTCACGGACTACCGGCCGTTCCTCGAGGAGCGGGTGAAGCGAAAGTTCTGACCAGGTCTTGATCCGCCGGGGTCGCGGTGCCAAGCTGGGGCATCGGCTTCTGATCCTTGTCAGCGCAGCACACGAGGTGCCCCATGAGCCTTCTGATGGATGCCTTGAAAAAGGCCGAGAAAGACAAGAAGAAGGCGGCCGACGAGACCAGACCCGACATCCACGCACCGGTGTCATCCGATCCGGGCCTGGCGACCGTGGGATTGGTCGCGGGAGGGGGGACGCCGACGGACGTTCCGGCCCAGGGCGGCCTGAGCCTCGCGCCGCTCGGCACGGGAACCTCCGCTCCCGGACAGGGGGAGGTGGCGACCGAAGCGTTGGTCGCCGGCGAGACGATGGACGGGGGTGTCGATCCCCATCTTACGCGCTTTTCGGCGGAGGGCGAGATCGGCACCAGCGGGCTCTGGGGCGCCACACTCGAAACCCGGGAAGGCGCCGTGGGAGTGCAGGTCACGCCGGCCCTGGATCGGGAGAGCACGCTGCCGTCCCAGCGCGCATTGAACGCCTCCCTCAAGGATTACTTCGAGTCCTCCCAATCCCCCGAGCGCTCGCGCGCCGCAGGTGCCACCGGAGAGGCCTCCGGGCCGCGGACCTTCCGGGTCGGAGACACGGTCAGCCGCGTGTCCGCCGACACGGTGTTCTCGGCGTCGCGCCGCTCCTCGCTACCGAAGACCGTGAGCACGGGGCTGTGGGTAGTAGCGCTCGTCCTCGGTGTATCGCTCACAGGCCTCTGGGTGTGGTCCGAGCTGGATCCGGGGGGCGGGCTGGGGGCATGGCTACCCCCGCGGGTGCCGCCGGCGAGCGATACGGCGCTGGCCAGTACCGAACCCGCCCCGGTGCCGGCGGACCCGGCACCGGTAGTGTCCGCCGCCGCTGCGCCCGAAGCGGCGGCGCCGGAGCCCCACGCCGCCGATACGCCCAAAGAACAGTATAAAAAAAGAGAGCACCTCGCCGAATTGCCGGCGATCGACCCGCCCGCGCTCGAACCCGACGCGTTTTCCGGACGGGTGCCCCTATCCTCTCCGGGCTTGCAACCCGCCCCGACATCGGAGGCCTCGCCGCTCGCGCTCGATCCCGAGGCGCCCGACGATTCGCCGGCCCCGTGGGAGTCCGAAGATCATGAATATAAAGACTCGCCGGAGGTGACAGGGGCCGGCCGGTTGGCGCCGCCCAACGCCCCGCCGAGCGCCATCAGGATCCATAGAAGCCCGCCGCGGAACCGCGTCGATCCCGATCTGGCCGAGGCCTATCGCGCTTTCCAGTCGGGGAACCCGAGCCGTGCAGAAACGCTGTACCGGCGGGTCCAGGCACGGGAACCCGAGCGTCGCGATGCGCTGCTCGGTCTGGCGGCGGTGGCGATGCGCCAGGGCCGGACGCCAGAGGCCTACGGTTATTATCGCCGCCTCATCGAGCTCGACCCTCGCGACAGCGTGGCGCTGGCGGGGATCGCGAGCCTCACAGGCAGCGGGGAACGAGAAGCGAACGAGTCGCGGCTCAAGCTCCTGCTCGATCAGTCCCCGAACGCCGCTCACCTCCACTTTGCCCTCGGTAACCTGTACGCCAAGCAGGGTCGTTGGGCCTATGCCCAGGAGGCCTATTTCAAGGCCTATACGAGCGATAGCCAAAACCCCGATTACTCGTTCAACCTGGCCGTGAGCCTGGATAGACTCGGCCAGGGGAGGGCGGCGCTCGGCTATTATCGGCGCGCCCTCAACAAAGCCGATCAGGGGGTCAAGGGCTTCAACACCGCACAGGTCCTGACAAGGATCCAGGCGCTGTCGAGCCAACCATCGAACCCCTGATCCTTGCTAGTAGGCAGTCTTGTTCATTCGAAGTGATTCGTCACCCCAGCGGGGATTGCTCACCGCATCCCTGCGGTTCGGGCTGCGTCCCGCGCTACGCGTCCAAATCCGCTCCTGGCGGATTTGTGCCGGGGTCCAGGATGCACGACAGCAGCTACGTCCATGTGCCCTGGATTCCGGCAATCCATGCCGGAATGACGTGCCTGTTTGAAATCTTCCTAACTAAGCCGTGAACGAGATCAAGGGCCCGTTGCGCATCGGGGAGTTGCTGGTCCACAAGGGTGTGGTCAGCGCCGATCAGGTACGCATCGCGCTCATCGAGCAGAAGAAGCGCCGGGAGTCGCTCGGCAAGATCCTGGTCAGCCTCGGCTTCGCCACGGAGGCCATCATCCGTGATGTCGTCGGTGGGGCGCTCGGACAGGACAGCGCCGATCTCTCCAACGTCGTCGTGGACGACGAGGCCGTAAAGCTCATCCCCAAAGAGATGGCGCGTCGCTATCGCATCCTGCCCCTCACCTACGAGGTGAGTCGCAACCGCCTGACGGTGGCCATGGCGGACACCTTCAACGTCGTGGGCCTGGACCAGATCAACGCCCTGCTCGGCGGCGATATCGAGGTGGTGCCGCTGCTCGCCGGCGACACCGAGATCGAGAAGGCCATCGATCAGTTCTACGGCTTCGAGCTGTCCGTGGACGGCATCCTCCAAGAGATCGAGACCGGGGAGATCGACTACGACAGCCTGGATCCGGAGAGCGAGGCCTATAGCCAGCCCATCGTGCGGCTGGTCAACGCGCTGCTCTCGGACGCCGTCAAGCGCGGGGCGTCGGACATCCACTTCGAGCCGGAGCACGGGTTCCTGCGTTTCCGCTACCGAATCGACGGCGTGCTGCGCCAGGTGCGCAGCCTGCACCGCACCTATTGGGCGGCCATCGCCGTGCGCCTCAAGGTCATGGCCGATCTCGACATCGCCGAGACCCGCGCCCCCCAGGACGGCCGCATCTCGCTCACACTTTCCGGCCGGCCCATCGACTTTCGCGTCTCGACCCTACCCACCATGCATGGCGAGAATATCGTCCTGCGCGCCCTCGATCGACAAAAGGGGCTGGTCCCCATGGAGGGGCTCGGACTCGATGGGGAGGTGTTGAACGTCCTCAGGGTCATGGTGGCCCGGCCCGAGGGTTTGATCCTCATCACCGGCCCGACCGGCAGCGGCAAGACCACGACCTTGTACTCCCTGCTCAGTCACTTGAATACCGAGGGGGTCAACATCATGACCCTCGAGGATCCGGTCGAATATCCGATGGTGCAGATCCGCCAGACCTCGGTGAACGACGCCGTACGCCTCGATTTCGCCAGCGGCGTGCGATCGATCCTCCGGCAGGACCCCGATATCATCCTGGTCGGCGAGATCCGCGACGAGGATACGGCAGGGATGGCGTTCCGCGGTGCCATGACCGGACACCAGGTGTTTTCGACCTTGCACACCAACTCGGCGGCCGGGGCCGTGCCGCGCCTCCTGGACCTCGGCATCCGCCCCGACATCATGGCCGGCAACATCATCGGGATCATGGCCCAACGCCTGGTCCGCAAGCTCTGTCCGCACTGTAAAGAGCCCTATGCGCCTTCGGATCTGGAGCGGAGGCTGCTCGGGACTGGAGGCGCGGATCGGGTCCGCGCGATCTACCGCGCCAACGGCTGCGGCTCTTGCGAACAGCAGGGCTACAAGGGCCGCACGGCACTCATGGAGGTGTTGAGCTTCGACCCCGAGATGGACGAGCTGGTGGCGCGCGGGGCGACCACACGCGAGATCGCGCGCCACGCCTTGGAGCAGGGCTTCACGCCGCTCGCGGACGTCGGCATCGCTCGCGTCTTGGACGGCACCACGAGCCTCGATGAGGTATCGCGGGTCGTGGACCTGACGCACCGCATCAAGTAAATGGAGCTTTACCGCTACAAGGCCGTGGACGCCGACGGGCGCCTGCAACGCGGGCAGGCCGATGCCGTCAATCCCATCGACCTGGAGATGCGCCTGACCCGGCTCGGGCTCGATCTGGTGAGCTACCGGCCGCTCAAGCCGGGCGGGTTGTTCGCGGTCCGTTCCGGGATCAGGCGCCCCGATCTGATCACCTTTTGTTTCCACATGGAGCAGCTGCTCGAAGCGGGTGTGCCCATGATCGACGCCCTCACCGATCTCCGGGATAGCCTCGAGAACCGGCGCCTGCAGGAGATCACGGCGGCGATGATCGAGTCCATCCAGGGGGGCAAGGGCCTGTCGGAGGCGATGCGGGACTTTCCCTATGTGTTCAACACGGTGTTCGTCAACCTGGTGCGGGCGGGGGAGGGTAGCGGCACCCTGACGCGGGTGCTGCGCCAAATGATCGACAACCTGAAATGGCAGGACGAGCAGGCCGCCCATACCAAGAGGCTGTTCATCTACCCGATCGTCGTGGGCGTGGTGGTGGGCGGCGCGATGGTCTCGCTCATGGTGTTCGTCGTGCCGGAGCTCTTGAAGTTCGTCCAGAGCACGGGGCAGGAGCTGCCTCTGCACACCAGGATCCTGATCGCCGTCTCCGGTGCCTTCGCGTCTTACTGGCCTTTTTTTCTCGCGGCCCTGGTGTCTGCGATCCTGGCCACCCTGGCGGGGATCAAGTACAGCCCGGGCTTTCGCCTATGGTACGACGCGCTCTGCTTGGGCATCCCCTTGTTCGGCGTGATCCTGAAGAAGCTCATCCTGACGCGCATCTCGACCTATTTCGCGCTCATGTATTCCTCGGGGATCACGGTCCTGGAATGCATGAAGATCGCCGAGGACATCGCCGGTAACCGGGCGGTCGAGGAGGCGTTGCGCGGCGCGGCCCGCCAGATCGGCGAGGGCTCCGGGATAGCCGCGAGCTTCGCCAGCACGGGCCTCTTCCCGCCATTGGTCTTGCGCATGCTGCGGGTGGGCGAGAACACCGGTGCGCTGGAGGCGGCGTTGAACAACGTCAGCTATTTCTATACGCGCGACGTGCGGGAATCCATCGAACGGCTACAGGCCCTGATAGAACCTGCCATGATCCTGATCTTGGCGGCGCTGATCCTGTGGGTCGCCCTGTCGGTCCTGGGACCCATCTACGATGTCATCACTACCTTCAAGTATTGACTATGGCCGGCGGCGCGCCGCCTCTATCGCGCCCGAGGCGGTGACGGTCTACCACTGGGACGGGGGCGGGATCACCGATACCTTCGTCTTCGACGCCGACGATGCCGGGCTGGCTTTGTTCGACCGCTACCTGCGCGAGTCCGACAAGTGCCCACTCTACATGTTGGTCGATGTGGTGGAAGAAGAATATCGCCACGAGACCATCCCCCATCTCTACGGCCCCGATCGGCGCGCGGTGCTGGAGCGCAAGCTCGCGTGGTTCTTCCGTGGCACGCCCTACACTCATGTCCTGCCAGAGGGACGCGAGACCGCGGGCCGGCGCGACGACAAGGTGTTGCTGAGCGCCATTACCAACCCCGAGCTGGTGCAACCGTGGAGCCGGTTGTGCGTACAGCAAAGGGTCCCGGTGGCCGGCATGTACTCCCTGGCGATCGTGAGCACGGCCTTGCTCGACCGGATCAACGTCAAGTCCCCGAACGTGCTTTGGGTCAGCATGCAGACCCACAGCGGTCTCCGCCAATCCTATTTCCGGGACCGGACCATCAAGATCAGCCGGCTGGCGAAGATGCCGAGACTAGGGACGGTACCCTTCGCCCCGTATATCCTGAATGAGCTCGACAAATTCGAGCGCTATCTCAAGAACGTCCAGCTCCTGGCCGAGGGGCCGCTCGCTATCTATCTCCTCGCCCACGGCGAGCTGCTCGACCAGCTCGAGCGGCAATGCCGCAACTCCGAGACCGTGCGCTATCACCTGCTCGACGTGGCGGATGTCGCGCGGCGGCTCGGGATCCAGGGGGTGTTGACGACCCCCTTCAGCGACTTTATCTACGCCCATCTCCTGCTCAAGAAGAAGCCCAGAAACCACTATGCGCAGGCCGAGGATCTCAAATACTACCGGTTACACCAGGCGCGCTCGGGGATGCTCTTGGCGAGCGCGGTGATCCTCCTCTTGGCTGCCGTCGGCGGCGGGCTCAATCTGGTCGAGGGGCTGTCGCTCCGGCAGCGCGCGGCCAGTGCCGAGCAACGGGCGGGCCTCTATCAGGCCCAGTTCAATGTCGCCAAGGGACGGCTCCCGGAGACCCCGGTCGAGCCAGAGGACATCAAGACCGCCGTGGACATCGCGGATACCCTGTCCCGGTACAAGGCGACTCCCCTCGAGATGATGCGCGCGGTGAGTCGCGCCCTGGACGGCTACCCGGACCTGCAGATCCAAAGCCTCAACTGGCTGGCCGGCACCGATCCGAACGCCGCGGTGGAGGGCGAGCCCCGTGGTGACGAGGACACGCTGGCGCCGGGCTCGACCCCCCTGGGGGACAGCGGCGACCTTTACTATCAGATCGCGGTGCTCACGGGCGAGATCAGGCCCTTCGATGGCGACTTCCGGGTGGCGCTCGATCGGATCAACGGGTTTGCCGCGGCGTTGCGGGCGCGCCAGGCCGTGCGTGCGGTTACGGTCTTGAACGGCCCTTTCGATGTCGATCCGGCTGGCGAGCTGCAGGGCAGTGCCGACGATGCCGCCCGCCTCGAGAAAGCGGAATTCACGGTCAAGGTCGTCCTCGGGGTGGGCCGTGCGGCCGGCTGACATCGAGTGGGGCATGATCCGCGGCGCCTTGGGCGCCTTGGTGCTCGTGGCGGCGATCGGGGCCACGCTCTACACCGCCGCAACGCGGTTCCGGGATGGGATGCAGGTGCGGTATCGCGAGAGCCACCAGCGGTTGCAGAGCGTGACGGGCAAGTACCTCGCGGTGGACCAGGAGGACATGATCATCAAGGAGCAGTATCCGCGCTTCGTCGAGCTGGTCAGGAGGGGCGTGATCGGGAACGAGCAGCGCCTCAACTGGATCGAGGTGCTCAAGCGCACGGCCGCGATCACGAAGATCCCGAGCCTGCGCTACGAGATCGCCGCGCGCGAGCCGTTCACACCGGATTTCGGGCTCGCCACCGGGGCCTATCAGGTGCAGGTGAGCAAGATGAAGCTCGATCTGGGCCTCTTGCACGAGAACGATCTTACTGCCGTGCTCGCGGCACTGGACGGCAAGGCCGATGGGATCTACAGCGTCCGGGACTGCACCTTCCGGCGCTCCGCGCAACGGGTCGAGCCGAGGTTGGACCGGGAGAACCTGAAGAGCGCGTGCCAGCTCCTGTGGTTCACGATCCGGTTGGCGAACGGTAATGAGATCAATCTCTGAGTCGGCCGCTCCCCGGTGCGGTGTCAGTAATGGTAACGTAACTGGGCGACGAACAGTGCATCGCCCTCCACCTTGTAAACGATGCGGTGTTCCGCATCGATACGACGGCACCAGTATCCCGATAGGGCATGCTTCAAGGGTTCCGGTTTCCCCGGCCCTGCGAAGGGGGCGCGTTGAAATTTTTTGATCTTTTTGTCGCGAATGAGGGTGTTGATGCGCTTGACCAGCTTGGTGTCGGTGCGTTGCCAGAAGAGATAATCGTCCCAGGCATGCTCGGAAAATATCAGCTTCAATCGCCTAGCGCCCGCTCGGTGCCGCCCCCGGCATCGAGCTCCGCGATGGATTCGGCCAGGCGCCGCAGGTTTTCCGGGCTTCTCAGGAGATAGACCGTTTCTTCTAGCGACTGATAGTCCTCGAGCGAGAGCATGATGACGGAACGCTCGTTCTTGCGGGTGATGACGATAGGGGCATGGTCGTCACATACCTTGTCCATCATCTTGGCGAGATTGCCGCGAGCACGGCCGTAGGTAATGACGTCCATTGGGCTTCCCCTAAGGTCTCTGTACAACTTATTGTACGATCCAGGGTCCGGGTCCCGCAAGGACGCGCGGGCGTTATGGATCGGGGGACCGCGTGTTTAGATACTTACGTCGTCAATGTCGAACAACACCGCTCAAGCAAGTCCTGATTCACATGCAAAGTCAATAAGCTGCAAGCGCCACGGTAGTCCCTCCCCTGCGCAGCGGGGGAGGGTCAGGGTGGGGGCCAGGCGTGTCAGGCGGAGACGAGGCTTGGTCAGCGGCTGAAGGGCTTGGCCCCCACCCTACCCTCCCCCGTCCGCAGAAAGCGCGGACAGGGGAGGGAGCCTCCGCATTCCCTCCCCTGGGTCGCGGGGGACGGTCAGGGTAGGGGTCGAGCGCCGCGGTTCGGATAGCTCGACCCCCCTTACGAGGGGGAAGGGACGATAAATTTCAAATATCTTTGGCTAGATCTTCGGGAAAAAGGCTTCTCCCTCGGGGGCGAATGATGAGCGCACAGCGATTCAACGTGTGGGGCAAAGGAGCCGGTCTCTTCGCGCTGGCCGCCTTTGCCGCGCTCGTGCAAGCCCAAGACCTCGGCAGGCTCTTCACCAGTCCCCAAGAGCGGGAGATGCTGGAGGCCCTGCGGCGCCAGCCGCCGAAGCCGCAGACCGCGGCGGCGCCGGTCGTCACGCCGACCGTCGAATCCGCGCCGGTGGTACCGAACGTCACGATGAACGGTTTGGTGCGCCGCTCGCGTGGCCGGGGCATGGTGTGGGTCAACGGCGTGTCGTCCCTCGAAGGCGATCTCGATGCCCAAGGTATCGCGGTCGATGTCGGCGCGCTACGCGGCACCACCCTCCCGGTCCGCATCGGAAACGCGCCGCTCGCCGTGGGTCTGAAACCGGGCCAGACCTACGATACCGGGGAGGCACAGGTCCGCGAGGTTTACCAACCGGCGCCGGTGGGCGAGACGGCGCCCTAGGCTGACAACGAATTTCCTGGCCCTCACCCCGTACGCCCGTAAACGTGCTTGCATACGTTACTACCTGTGACTACCATTCGTACATGAAGGTTGTCGGAATCAAACAGCTCAAGGCCAGACTGTCGGAGTACATTCGCCTGGCGAAGACGGGCGAAATCGTGCTGGTAGCGGAGCGGGACCAGGTGGTCGCGGAACGGCGGCCGGCGCGGCGCCAAGCACCCGTTGGCGAGGGCGTCGAGGAGGTCCTCGAAACGCTGGCCGCGGCCGGCGAAGTCACGCGAGCCGCGTACCCGAAAGGAGATTGGGTATGGCACAGCCGCGGCCTCGGGCTTGCACCGGGCACGGCCCAAACGCTGCTCGACGAGATCCGGCAAGATCACACTTGACCGCCTCGTCGCAGGGCACTTCGCACCCTCGACGCACTCCATCTCGCCACCTTTCTCCTGGCGCGCCGACGGATCGAGGGTCTCGAGTTGCTGACGGCCGATGAGCGACTCAAAGGACGCTGCCAGCGCGGTTTAGGAGCGAGACCCGATGCAGACACGAGTTGCCCCAATCACAGCGCCCGGAAGGCCCAAACGTCGAGCCACGAGGCCTTCGAGCGGCGCATCGATAGGGCCTTGCATGCCGGGACATCCCGCCTGTTCCAGTTCCTGTAACTAGCCGGCAGGAAGGCAAACGGCCTGGGGGTTTATCAAGATGGGACACGTTTTCGCGGACATCGAGCTCAGCAATCCCAGGGGGCCGGAGCTCGATCCGGTTAGGGTCACAGCGCTTGCCGATACCGGTGCTCTCATGCTATGTATCCCCGAGCACGTCGCCTTGCAGCTCAAGCTCGAAACGGAATCGATGCGCGAGGTGTCGCTGGCCGACGGGCGGAGCATGACCGTCCCTTACGTGGGACCGATCCGTGTCCGCTTCGGCAAGAGGTTCTGCTATGTCGGCGCGTTGGTGTTGGGCGACGAGGTTTTGTTGGGGGCGGTACCGATGGAGGACATGGATCTCGTGGTGTCGCCCGGCCGGCGCGAGATCACGGTCGATCCCGCGAGCCCCAACATTCCCCATGCCCGCGTGAAGTCGCTGGTCCGGCCATCCAGCAGTGGTTCTGGCTCTGGCTCCGGGGGCCCGCGCGCCCATCATCTCCACCGGTACGTGGTAGACTCGTCGCCTGTTCGAGGGAGACAGTATGAAATCGGGTGACTGGCTCGGAAAGCGGCCGGGTGTGGGCTTCATCCCCGTTACAGCGATGGCCCTCCTGATAGTAAGCTGCGCAACTCAACCGGAGCCGGGAGCGTACGATCCGCCGGGCTTCTTCTCCGGTGTTTTCCATGGATTCCTGATTCTGTTCAGCTTCATCGGCAGCCTGTTCACCGACATCCGCATCTATGCGTTCCCCAATTCGGGTGTCTGGTATGACTTCGGCTATCTGCTCGGCGCCAGCATGTTTTTGGGCTGCGGCGGAGCGACTACCGCTTCTGCCGGAGATAAATAACTGACCGTCACGTCGTCGCGATGACCCATGCAGCAAACCGAGAGGTCGGCGAGTTCCGTCAATGTCTCGTGGCGGCCATCGTGCCACGAGGCCGCAGGTGTGAATAGCAAGCGATCTTGGATGGAGGGTTCGAATGGCTAACCCGTACATCCAGAGTGATCCATCGATTATGATGGGCAAACCGGTGATTGCCGGCACGAGGATTACGGTCGAGCTGATCCTGGAGAAGCTTGGCGCAGGGGAAACCATAGATGAACTGTTGGCGGGCCATCCACGTCTAACGAGAGAGGCAGTCGCTGCTGCACTGGCCTTTGCCGCACAGGTATTGCGGTCGGACATCGTTTACCCGGTTTCAGTATGTAGCGCGCGTGCGCGCGCTAATGGCCGAACTGGGCGTGACGATCGACGACCTGGAGAGGTAACCAATGAGCACCGTCGAAATCCGCCGCGAGTTCCTAGAGCTCGAAAAGCTCCGCCAGGAGCTAGAGACTGAGCTTGCCAGGCGCCACAACTGGGCGGCGCAGGAGGAGTTCTGGCGGCATGAGGCCAAGATGGGTCGCGCCCGCAACTACATCGCCGTCGCCGCTATCGCCGCCACCTTGACCGCCGCCGCCATTGGGATCCTGGGAAAGATCTGGAGCCTCTATGGGTAGACCCGAGGCCACAAGGTTGCGGCTGACTGAGTAGCAATCCGCATCCGTTCAGGGGCTCGGCCACGGGCCTGGCCCCTGCGGGATGCCGATTGGGCATCGACGCTCAGAAGCACACTTGAGTTACATCGACATCGGCCGGCGCTACAAAATCACCCGATCCGAGATGGCCGCGATCCTCGCCGACGCGGCCCGCGAAGGGCTGGACCTCAGCCTCGAGGTGTTCCAGGACGATCCGTCTGGCGCGATCCGTGCCCAGAAGTGGGCTAACGCCTGCACCGAGATCAACTGCATCAGCGTGTGCAGCGGCGGCTCGGGGTTCCCGGACTTCGTGCGATACGACCAGCCCGGTGTATGCACCCGCGTCATCAGGTGAGCCTCATGTTCGCGCCACAGGAGCTCGGCGGGAACGAGCACGATTCGATCGGATATATGCGGGGCCACGCCGATCGGCTCTTCATCGTGCGGCCGGACCCCGTGCGAGCGCGACGCTTATTGGGACCGGATGCCGGGTTGTTCGAAGTGCCGGACGATTTCAACGCGCCCATGGCCGTGGTCCAGGACCTGGTGCCATCCTGGATCGTCCATATGCGCAAGCATTTTCGTATCGACGGCACCTGGGCGCGCATCGTCGACGACGGTACCCTGGAGCTGCGCGACCCGTAGGTATGGGAAACAGCCAGCTAACCGAGAGAAAAAAGGGGGCTTGACAAAGCTATGACAGGGCGGTTTAGTGCGATAGCCGGTAACCCGCCAACCCGTCGCCTGTAAGGCGAACTCGTTGGAGGATGCGGGACAGGCTTCGATGCAAGGTGATACATTGCGCGCGCCGGGCCGGTAGGTTACGGCGCAAACGGCGCGTCTAACCCACCCTACATCTACTCAGAATCGATGTGGCAAGACCTCAAGGTGGACGCATGATCGAGATTCGCAAGAAGATTGTGGTGGATGAGCACGGTAATCCTCAGGAAGTGATCATCCCGTGGGACCAATTTCAACACCTCGCCGAGCTCCTGGGATGGGATCTCGATGTCGAGGCCCGCAAAGACCTGAAGCAAGCCCGCGAAGACAGGACACGCGGCAAGCGCGAGGCTTTCATCGACCTCGACAGCCTCTGATCATGTACCGGGTCGTCGTACACCGGCGATCCGCACGTTACCTGAAGAAGTTGCCGTCCTATCAGCGACAGTGGTGCAAGGTGAGGCGCGGTGCACGTCCGGTCGCTGGGCTGCGGCGCAGACGGCGCGCCTAACGCATCGTACGAGTGCTGCGCGAAGTGGTGATCCCCGAGACCAAGTGGCGCGCAGCGTGCGTCCGCTCGCCGGGTCGCGGCGCAAGAGGCACGCCCCTCCGAGTGTGGCAAATTTATTCTCCCTATCGCGGAGAATGGGAATGAAAGCAAATGAAGCGGCAATTCACATTGGCATACTGGATTGACGATAGTTGGTATGTGGGAAAATTGAAGGAAGTACCGGATGTATTCAGCCAGGGGGCGACCCTGAATGAACTGGAAGAGAACATTCAGGATGCTTACAGCTCGATGCTGGACGAGGATCTCCATCTGACCAATCCCGGTATGCAGGTCAAGGACATCGTGCTCGAGGTCACGTGAAGAGGGATGAGTTTGTCAGGGAATTGGGACGAGTATGTAGTATGTAGGGCGGGTTAGCGGCTTTATCGCGTAACCCGCCTTACGGACGGCCGCGGCATGAGGTCGGCGCCGGAAGTTCCCCTTGAGTGCTCTCGTTGGAGGATGCGGAACAGGCTTCGATGCAAGGTGATACATTTCACGTCGGGTCGGTGGGTTACGGCGCAAACAGCGCGCCTAACCCACCCTGTCGACTCGTTGCCGAAAACGCTAATGGGCCATCCGGTTTCAGTCCCGCCGCCAGGGACCAGCGGTCGCCCCGTCCGCGGTGTATGGTAGACTTTGGGCCGGCGAACCCATGCGGGGGAGGCGGAGGTCATCGTGCTGATGGGTGTATTGCGAAAGGTGCTACACGAGGTTGTGATCCCGAGATCAAATTGGTCCGGGCGGAGAACGCCGAGATCAAGGCCACCCTACACCTCACCAACAAGCGGCTCGAAGACCTGAACGCCCATCTTGCCGATCAAACCCGCCGAATTGACGAAACCAACCAGCGCATGGGTGCGGTGCATGCGGGCGCGCTAGCGCGCATCGACGCCACCAACCACTGGATCGATGCTGGTTCCTTTCGGAAGGGAACTGCACCGCCTTATCGTCGCCGTTGGCAATGGGGCTGGGCAACTCGAACCAATGACTCGTATCTTTGCAGCACGGAAGTTCCGGTTGCGGCGGGTGTAGCAGCGATGAGCCACCCGCTGCTTCGCGCCTGTCCGGTCAAGGGACCGCGGACCGAGGCCGGCGCCGCGCTGCTGGTATTTCTGTTAGTGCTAGTTACGGCAGCATCCCATACGTTGCTTTCCAATCTCAACGCAGCCGCTACCATCGGCTACCGCGATAAGCAAACTGCCCGGGCCCTGATGGACGCGAAGGCAGCATTAATTGGGTATGCCGCCAGCGCCAACACTGTGCCCGCCCCGATTGGAACGCTTCCGGTAGCTAGCACGTGCGGAAAGCTCCCGCCCTATGACCGATGTCCACGCCCCGGAGATTTGCCATGTCCAGACCGAAACAACGACGGTAGGGCCGACTTTGACTCTAGCGGCGATTATGCCTGCAGTGGATCGGGCGCTCGTCTGGGGCGGCTACCTTGGAGGACTTTGGGCTTACCGGACCTTCGAGACGATAGCGGCGAGCGCCTTTGGTACGCTGTTTCCCAGAACTTTGTCAATGATCGGAGAACACGGTGTAGTACATCTACGGCAAGCACATGCCTCCATAGCGATTCTCGCGGCACTATTACGGTGCGCGATGCTAATGTCACCGCACCACCTTATGACGGCGCCAGTACAGACCCCTATGTTAAAGCTGGTGCAGTCGCCGTAATTATTGCCCCCGGACCCATACTGCGACGCGGTTTAACCGACCAAAACCGTAGTTGTACGCCGGGTGGGTGCGGGTACGATGGGAACGCCGACGGCGATGTTAGTGATGCCGAAGACGACCCTGACGTTTGTGTTTCATTGCCTCCTACAGCAACAGCGAAATGCAGACCCCTGAACTTCCTGGATCGGGACCCCGTCACCGGAGAAGATAACAACTTCTTTGCAGATAGCGCGACAACTCCTACAGCGGGTTTTATCCAGGGTACAGTAGTTCGATCGGGAAGGGTAGTGGTCAACGATCGAATCTCTGTGATCACCTACGGCAATATCATGCCTCTATTGGAGCGTCGCGTCGCTGGGGAGATATTGGCATGTTTGGAAGCGTACGCGGATTCCCCTGCCCATCCGGAGAATAACGGGCGCTACCCATGGGCCGCGTTACTGCACGATCCACCGTTACCACCACCCCCACCTTCACCCAACTATGACGACGACACCGGAGTACGCTTCGGGCGATTGCCTGATGTTTTAGATGATACAGGCGATCTGGCTAACGCCGCTATGTCGAGCGCCTGGCCGACTTTTCCAGCAACACCGTCGTGTAGGCTCCCAACTTCTCCATCGATTCCGTCATGGTGGATGAACTGGAAAGAGCGGGTCTTCTACGCACTCGCGGACGCGTATAAGCCTGATGCGAGCACGAACCCTCCGGACGTGCCATCCTGTGGGGGCACCACTTCATGTCTGAACGTTAACGGTCCGTCGGTAACGACTGACCGGCAGGTGGTTGTGACAGTTGCCGGTAAGAGACTCAAAGACCTTCCGGGTGTTCCGGCTGACCAGATAAGGGGAAGTCCAACCCAAAAAGCCGATGTGCGCAACTACCTCGAACAGGGATTCGGTCCCCCTCCCGTTCTAGTCCCACCAAGCGAGACACTTGTCACGCGCCCTGTGTCTGCGGAGTATAACGACGTTGTTGTGTACCTTCCGCGTTGAAAATGAATACAAGGACGACCAAATCCCGTCTGGAACACGGGTTCACAATCGTCGAAATTGCCGTCTCCCTGGTAATCTTAGGCCTTTTGTTAGCTGGTCTTTTAGGCCCGCTTGGCATACGGGTTGAGCAGGCGCAGCGCCAAAAGACGATGGAACTGCTGGAAGTAGTCAAAGAAGCTTTGTTGGGTTTCGCCGCGATACACGGGTACTTGCCATGTCCTACGACTGAGAACGATCCCAATAGTCCTAATTACGGACTTGCGGCTACACCACCCTGCCCTGCGGCATCGCTAACCGAAGACGCTGTTCTGCCGTGGGCTACCCTTGGAGTCCCTCCAACCGATGCGTGGGGTAGGCCACGAACGCAAGCGAGTGACCTCTGGAGCGGTTACTGGCGGTATCGTGTCGACAGCAACTTTGCAGATCCAGGGCCACCGAAGATCACGTTGTGCACGCCTTTCTCCACAGCCGACGCGCTGGGCAACGCACTAGATGTGGTGGATCCTCAAGGTCATCTACTGACGGCTTCGGGCCCACCTGCTCCGTCACTCTGCCCACCTCCCCCGCCTCCCGCCGGCGAGCATCCCGTTGCTATCATTTATTCTGCGGCTAAGGATGCAGATTTAGACGGCAACGACGCGGACGGTGAAAACGACACGTATAACTCAAGGTATACGGCTGGGGATTACAGTGCGGGGTTTGACGACATCGTAATCTGGATAGGTCGGCCGCTGCTGTTCAACCGGATGATAGCGTCCGGCCAGCTTCCTTAGGTTACAATATGCCCAACTTAGGCACTATCATGCCTTAAATGGGCAAGATGATCACCAGGACGAGGGCCTCCGACTCCGTCGCGATACGGAGAAAGGTTCAGCCGCTTGCGCGTACGGGGCTCGCCGATGCTCTATTCACTACCACTCAGCAGCGTGTCCTCGGCTTACTCTACGGTCAACCAAAGCGAAGCTTCTTCGCGAATGAGCTGATTGGACTGACCGGCTCGGGGTCCGGCGCCGTCCAGCGCGAGCTCGCGCGCTTGGTGGACAGCGGCTTGGTCACGAGTCGGTCGATCGGGCGGCAGCGACACTATGAGGCCAAGGCGGAGGCTCCGATCTATGCTGCAAAGCATCATCGTCAAGACGGTGGGTTTGGCCGGGCCGCTGCGGGCTGCGCTCATGCCGCTGTGTCATCGGATCACGCTCGCGCTGGTCTACGGATCCATCGCCAAGGGAACTGCCACGGCCGCGAGCGATATCGATCTGCTGGTAGTCGCCCAGGATCTCACGCTGGAGAACCTGTACTCTGCGCTGGAACCCGCGGAACAGCAACTTCAAAGAAAGGTCAACTCAACGCTCTATACCGTCAAAGAGTTCGCCCGGCGCCGCGTGGTAGGCAATCCGTTCATGACCAAGGTGCTTACGGGCGAGAATATAGTGCTGATTGGAGATGCACATGCCAATGCTGCAGCTTGATAATCTCGTGCGCATCGAGAAGCTGAAGGCGGAACCGGCTGCCGAGGCGGAGATTGAAGGTCTTCTCCGCTCAGGCAAGGCGCGCCTCGATGATGCTGCCAAGAAGAGCTTGAGCCCTGAGAGTCGCTTCGACCTGGCGTACAACACGCGGTGCTGAGCGTCGCCCACCGTGATCCCCATCTTAGCCCTTCCACGCTTCCCAAGGGAAGGAGCCGGCGCGTATCAGCCCGCGTATGGGTCGAGGAACGAAAACCAGCCCGCGTAGAATGCGGTGAACGAAGAGAACCGCACCGCTCGCGAACAGGGCTGGCCGAGAGAAAGTGATCGATGGCCGAATACCGTCGTGCCTGGGTGCCGGGAGCTACTTGGTTTTTCACGCTGCATCTGGCCGAGCGACGCGGGGTCGGCTATTGGTCGAGCGGATTGATGTGTTGCGAACGGCGTTTCGTAGCGGTCGGATGCGACATCCATTCCACATGGATGTTGACGGGGTTGTAAAAGCGCGTGATTTTGGTGGTAAGTGCGGGTGCGATCGGTTGGGTCGAGGGCGCGATGTCAGAGCGGCGGCGATGTGAGAGGCACGTGGGTCGCTGCCGAAGAGGAT
>JBOIDR010000074.1:0-19964 GCA_050740695.1 Gammaproteobacteria bacterium
GAGGTACGGTGTTTCACGATCACAGGGACGGAAATGGTTCATGGACGCGCGCTCGTTGGGACCCTGACCGATCCGATCGCCCCGCCCATGAAAAGTTCCATGCTAAGTCCGACAGGCTGCTAGGGCGTGGGCTATCCGGACACCCCGGGGATCCACAACGCGGCGCAGGTCGCAGGCTGGAGAAACGTGACCCAGGCCGTGCACGAGTGCGGTGGTCGCATCTTTCTGCAGCTCTGGCACGTGGGTCGGATCTCTCATCCCTCCTTGCAGCCCGATGACGCCTTGCCGGTGGCCCCCTCCGCGATCAAACCAGCGGGTGAGTCCTACACGTATGAGGGACTGAAACCCTTCGTAACGCCGCGCGCCCTCGACATCGCGGAGATCCCTGGTATTGTGGATCAGTACCGCACCGCCGCTCATTATGCCCTTACCGCCGGCTTCGATGGGGTCGAGATCCACGCGGCCAACGGGTACCTCATCGATCAATTCCTGCGCGATGGCACCAATCACCGCACCGACGGCTACGGCGGCTCAGTGGAGAATCGGGCACGCTTTCTGTTCGAGGTCGCCGAAGCCGTCATCGGGGTGTGGGGACCCGGGCGCGTTGGAGTACGCGTCTCGCCGCTCAGTGCTTTCAACGACATGGTCGACTCGAACCCCGAGGCGCTCTTCGGATATGTCGCCGAACGGCTCGGTGATTACCCGCTCGTCGAACTCCACGTGGTCGAAACGGAAGAGGAGCACGACGTTCAGCCAGCGGCGGGCCTGGACTTCGGTCGACTACGCCAGCGCTACCGCGGCCTGTACATGGCCAATGGCGGATATGCGTACGAGCGCGCCACGGCCGCACTCCGCGCGGACAGCGCAGACCTCGTCTCCTTCGGGCGCCTCTTCTTGGCCAACCCCGATCTGCCAGAGCGGTTTGCTCGGGGCGCGTCCTTGAACGAACCCGACCATGCGACCTTCTATGGCGGCGGAGAGCAGGGTTATACTGACTATCCGGCGCTTACGCACCTGCGGGCGTCGCGGTCAACAGTACGATTTACATAAGGGATCGCCGCTTGCTTCCGGTCCTTGTCGGGACATGACGAACTGCTTGCCTGTGCTTGCGCACCGCGACGCTATCGGAAAGGCGCTCGAGAAACCGAGAGGAGAAGGTTTGAAGATTTTCGATGTCCCTACCGACCATTCTCAATGTCAAGTCAATAAGTCACAGTTTTTCTGTGAAATATTTCACTGAGCGAAACCAGTGACTCTCGTAGCATATGCACTGAGTGCAAGGCCAAAGTAGTGAAGAAAATGCTCTCTACAGTGGGTTCTTGCGTCTTAGCCCGACTTAGCCGATTCGGGGTTAGGTCAAGTCGCGTATATGGCTTTCCACAAGAATTGTCTGTTATATGCGGCGAACGGGCGACTTATTACTAACCTAAACCGTGTTACGGAAGCCACGAAGACGGGACCGTGACGAGCGAGGCACAAGGAAATCGAAGATTGTCGAGGGCACCTGATGGGTTCGCGTGCATGTGTGTCTGAGTATTCCGCCGAAGTATGCGGTGGCGAATGTGGTCGGATACATCAAGGGGAAGAGTGCTATTCAGCTAGCCAGGAGGTTTGGTGGCCGACAGCGCAATTTCACCGGCGGAAACTTTTGGGACGCGGTTACTTCGTCTCCACGGTGGGCTTGGAGGAAAACATGGTCCGAGCCTCCGCAACCAAGAGGAAGAAGACGAGCGGGACGAGCAGATGAAGCTTGGAATGTAGACGCGCCGCCTTGGGCGGCTCATGCTGTTATGGCCCCTCTGAGGCGCTCCCCCCAGTGACGGAATAAGGTCGCGGACCCGCCGCACCGCATCTAGACTCAAAAGTACGGCATAGGAGAAACGACTTATGAAACAACAACGGCTATTGCCCTCGCCACGACGCTGCCCTGCTACGCGGAGAGTGTGACGGTGACGGGCGGTCACGCAGCCTTCACCGAGATCATCACCCAGGACCGGGCGCTGTTTGCGATCTTCCGTTATCTGGAGGTCGTCGCCCCCTCGCCGCAGCCGGTCTTGATCACCGGCGAAACCGGAACCGGCAAGGAGCTCATCGCGCGGGCGCTGCACCGGCTGTCACAACGCCCGGGGGAACTCGTCGCGGTCAACGTCGCCGGCCTGGACGACACCCTGTTCTCGGACACGCTGTTCGGTCACGCCAGAGGCGCGTATACCGGTGCCGACCGGCCGCGGGAGGGGCTTGTCGCCGGCGCCGCCGGGGGCACGCTGTTTTTGGATGAGATCGGCGACCTGACCGTGCCGTCGCAAGTCAAACTGCTGCGGCTGCTTCAGGACGGCGCCTATTACCCCCTAGGGGCCGATCGGTCGCGGCAGAGCCGCGCGCGCATCGTTGTCGCCACTAACTGTGACGTCGCGCAAGCCGTCGCCGCGGGCGCGTTTCGCAAAGATCTCTATTACCGGCTGCGCACCCACCAGCTACAGCTCCCTCCCTTGCGCCGCCGCACGGCACGGGCGACCTGCCGCTGCTCGTCAACCACTTCGTCGACGGGGCGGCCCGCGCGCTCGGGAAAGCGGCGCCGACACTCCCGGACACGCTCTACCGCCGTTCGTAGCGGTCGCGCCTTCCCGCTGGCGCGGGCTGAACCGCTTCGCCCATTGTCCCTGAGGTGTTGCTCTTCCTTGAAGGCTGTCGGTATTGACAGTAACACGCGGTTGCCGCCTCTGGCAATGGCACCGCACGTGGCCGTTGGTGCCGCCACCCGTGCCCATAGCGCCTATGCCTGTGTGGTAGATGAGGCGGTCTCCCGGTGGGGTCGCAATCGCCGATGCCGCGGGCAGGCCAAACCTCGCGGTCGCGGCGGCCCCCTGGCCGGGATCTACCCCGCCCGCCGGGCCGCCTGGAGTTCCCCGGCCGCGGTCCTGCGCAATGACTGAACGCCGTCTCGCGCGCTGCTCGACGCCAAGGGCGATGCCGATGGCCGGCATTCCGCGGCGCCAGCATGGCATGCGCCCCGGGCTACTGTTCCGGCATGCTGGTCGTTGCCACCAGCGGCGCCTTGACCTGGGGGGTGAATTCCTCGATCTCCGCCGAGTACAGGATGAACTTGAACGGGTTGAACTCCTGGTACTTCTCCATCAGCCTGAGATACACCAGCTTGCGCACCGCGTCCAGTCGTGCGCTGTTCCCAAAACGTGGTTGCGCCCATCGCAGGAGCGGCCTCCATCGCCAGCCCAGGTTTAACAGGCGCCCGACAGTCGCGCGGGCGGGGTCCAACTCGGCTACGAGTACCTCCACGACGCGTGCGCTGGGTTCTCGTTCCGTGGCTGCACGCGAACCTGTCTCACGCTACGCACGGGGGGAACGAAGGCCTTCCGTGAACTATACTTACGTAGATGCCCGATTACATGTGCCGGGCAGGCGGTCGGGGGTCCGGCCCCGGTCTATTGTCTAGCCTTGCCTCGCTAGGAGGAAGAAATATGTCTTCAGAACTTCTGACCCTGGCCCCGCTGGTCTGTGTCGTCCTCGCCCTCGGGGCGCTCTACTACTTTACTCGAACCTCATGAGCGTGCAGAGAATCGTCTCACCCTTAGTAGAAATTTGAACTTTAGGAGGCCGTGCCTGCAAGGGCGTCCTGCCATCGTTCAGCGCTCGAGTGGTGCCTGCCTTACGACAGGAGCCTGCGGGTGATCCTTCCGCAAGAGCGCGATCAAGCCCACCTTCTGGTGGGCTTTTTGTGCGGCGCAGAAAGAGCCGGTCTTCCAGGGTGGCGCTGCGCTCACCGTCTCCAACGCATGTCGATCGCACCTGCCCGTTACAATGCCTCTGTTGCACCCATGGCCTGATGAGGTACCCGCAAGCTGCCTTGCGCGATGCCCGTGCGCAGCAATTTGGTCGCGATCTGCCGTTTGCGAGGAAAGCCGGCGTCGAAGCGGTAGACGAGGATATTAGTGTCCACCAACGAGGCCACGCTCATAGAGCTCCTGCCGGGTCCACCCGCGTTCTGCGGCCGGCTCTAGCGGGTGTGCCGCTTCGCGATCACGCTGGCGTGCCGTCGCCTGATCGAAGAGTTTCAGGCGTTCATGGGCTTGCATACCGGAACGCTTGTTCTTGGCAGGGACGACACGCACCGCCTCGCCGGCTGGGACCCAATCGACTTCGTCGCCCGGCCGGATCCCGAACTGGTCCGCGACTGCTTTGGGGATCGTCACTTGAAGCTTGCTGGTCACTCTGGCCATAATCCTTACTCTATCTAGCAAGGACAGCATCCTTGTCAAGGACATGTACGTGTTTCGGTAGGCTACGTCGGCGCGTTCTTCTCTCCCGCGCGCCGCAGCCGTTTCAGGAATACCGCCATTTCCTTCGCGGCTTGCAAGTCCCCGCGGCCCTCGGCGGCCGCGATCCCGCGTTCATAGGCAGCCGCCGCCTCCTCGCTCCGGCCGCTGCGGACCAAGGCCTGGGCATAGTGTTTCCAGGCGGCGGAATAGCCGGGATCGAGCGTGACGGCGGCCTTGAGATGTAAGACAGCCTCTTGGATCCGCCCGGCATCGAGATAGCCCCGCCCGAGACCGAAACGCAGGAGAGCGCTGTCCTGCCCTTGGCGCAACAGTTTCTCGAGGGCTTCTAAGCGATTGCCAGCCGGCGACATTGGGCCCGACTCACCGAGACGTGTTTCCGATCGGTCGCGTGTGCTGTAGCCCGGATGAGGTTAATAGATAATAAAAAACGGAGTGAAATCCGGGGAGGCCTCCCCGGATTGCGCTGCGCTCCATCTGGGCTTCTATGAGCAACCCGCTGTCAAGCGCCCGGGAGTCATTTTCGTCCTTCTGTGTTTTTCCTTGTCTCTTCGGAGACCCTTGCTTTTTTTTGCGTGGACCCGTAATTCTCTCCTAGGCATAACCGGCCGGCGCCAGCGGCGAACCGGTTCTCCCTCCCCTGTCCGCGCTTTTTGTGGACGGGGGAGGGTGGGGTGGGGGTCTCTGCGGACGCGCCGGACCCCCACCCTAGCCCTCCCCCGCTAGGCGCAGGGGAGGGGATCTGAAGCCGGCGATCTCCCTGGACGACCAGGCGTCTCAGGGGGTGTGCTCGTCCGCGCCAGTCGCTTGCTTGGCTTTCATCCGGGCTCATCTTAAGCGGTTGCCGGCCATAGCTCTCTCATGATAAGGGTCTGAGACATCGGCGCCTAACTCGCCGAGACCTGTTTGGGATCGATCCCGAGGGCGCGCAGCTTGCGGTACAGGTGGGTGCGCTCCAGCCCGACGCGGTTCGCGACGCGGCTGATGCTGCCCCCGGTGACTTGCAGTTGATACTCGAAATAGGCGCGCTCGAACTGCTCGCGCGCCTCTCGGAGCGGGCGGTCGAAGCTCGGCACCGGCTCGACGCTCGGTGTACTGGGCCGCACGCCCAGGGCCGCGTCGATCTCGGGGGCTTCTATGAGCGCCCCGTTACCCAGGATGAGCAGGCGCTGCACGAGGTTCTTGAGCTCCCGCACATTGCCGGGCCAGTGATAGGCGCGCAGGCGCTTCTGGGCCGCCAGGCTGAAGCGCCGGCGCGGCAGCCCCTCCTGTGACGGGAAGCGCTCCGCGTAGTAGTCGAGGAGGTCCGCGACGTCCTCGGCGTGGTCGCGCAGCGGGGGGATCCGGAGCGAGACCACGTTGAGATGGTAGTAGAGGTCGTCCCGGACCCGCCCGGTCTGGACGAATTCCAAGAGGTTGTGGCGGGTGGCCGCCACGATGCGGACATCGACATGGACCGGGTCGCGCCCCCCGACGCGCAGGAAGGACTGGTGCTCGAGGGCGCTCAGGAGCCGCGCCTGCAGGCCCAGATCGAGATCGGCGATGTCCTTGAGGAGCAGGGTTCCGCCGTTGGCCTTCTCGAGAGAGCCGAAGTGTACCGTGCCGCGGTCCTCACTGCCGAAGAGCTCGGCCCCGGGGTTCTCGGTGGCGAGCCCGGCCACAGCCACGGTGACGAACGGCGCCGCGGCCCGCGGGCTCTGTTCGTGGAGATAGCGCGCCAGGACTTCTTTGCCGGTGCCCGGCTCGCCGGCGATGAAGACCGAGGTCGGGTGCGAGGCGATGCGCCGCAACTGCTCGCGCAGGAGCGACATCGCCGGGCCACTCCCGATGGGCTCGGCGGCCAGCGCGGCATGCGCCCGGAGCCCGATGTTCTCGCGGCGCAGCGCCGCCGCTTCGAGGGCCCGCCGGATGGTCAGGAGCAGCTTGCCCGTCGACAAGGGCTTCTCGATGAAGTCGTAGGCCCCGAGGCGGGTGGCCTCGACGGCGGTCTCGACCGTGGCGTGACCGGACATCATGACCACGGGGCTGTCCTCGGCATCGTCCCGCGACCACTCCTTGAGGAGCGAGATGCCGTCCTCGTCCGGCATCCAGATGTCGAGCAGGATGAGGTCTGGCCGGCGCGCGCGGCGTGCGGCGCGGGCCTCCGCGGCGTTCTGAGCAGTCGAGACCTCGAAGCCCTCGTCGCCCAGGATCTCGCCCAACAGGCCCAGGATGTCCGGTTCGTCATCCACGACCAGGATCTGACCGGCGCTCATACGACTTTTTTCTCGAGACCGCTGTGCAGGGGCTGTCTGCTTTCGACCGCGTCCCTCTCATTATACTGATAATACTTATACCCAAGCCCCAAGATCGGCAGCCGGATCACCGCCGAGGCCCCGCCCCCGGGGTTGTTCTCGATCCATACCACCCCGGCGTGCTCCTCGATGATCTTCTTGACGATCGCGAGCCCGAGGCCGGTACCCTTGGGTTTGTGGGTCACATACGGCTCGAAGATCCGGTCCAGCGACGTCTCGGGCACCCCCCGGCCCCGGTCGCCGATCCGCAGCTCCAGGGAATGATGGCCGTCGTCGCCGATGTGGCGGGTGGTGACCCTGAGATGCGGTGCCGCGCCGGGCTCGGTGGCCTCGATGGCGTTCTTGATGAGGTTGTTCAACACCTGGCGCAGGCGCCCGGGGTCCGCCACCACGAGAGGCAGCTCCGGGTCCAGATCGGTCTCGAACACGGCCTTGCGATCGACGCTGCGGTACAGGTCCACCACCTCCGTGACGAGGTCGTTGATGTGGCACTCCTGTGCCTGCATGGACGGCGTGCGCGCGTAGTCGGAAAAGCTGTTGACCATCTGTTTCATGGTCTCGACCTGCTGGACGATGGTGTGGGTGAGCCGGTCCATGACCTCGGACTCCGCTTCAGGCAGGGTCCCGAGGTACTTGCGGCGCAGGCGTTCGGCGGATAGCTGGATGGGCGTCAAGGGGTTTTTGATCTCGTGGGCGAGGCGGCGCGCCACCTCGCTCCAGGCGGCGTCGCGCTGGCCCTTGACGAGGGCCGTGATGTCGTCGAAGACGATGACATAGCCGCTGTCCCTATCGCTCGCGCTCATGAGTGGCGTGCCCCGGCACATGAGCACCTGGCGGCCGCCGGCACCAAAGAGCTGGACCTCCGCCCGCCAGTCCGCCGTCCCTGCGCGGGCGGCACCCCGTACCGCCTCGCAAAGCGGCCGCAGGTGGGGGTGCTGTTCCGCCGCCACGGCCAGCGCGGTGCCGCGCGCGGCATCGAGATCGATGCCCAATATCCTGCTCGCCGCGATATTGGCCGTGCGCAATCGGATCTGCCTGTCGAGGGTCAGGACGCCCGAGGACAGGCGTCCCAGCACTGCCTCCAGGTAGGCGCGCTGGGCCTCGACCTCGTCGCGCGCGCGCCCGATCCGGCGGGTCATGTCATTGAAGGACCGGACCAGAAAGCCGAGCTCGTCGCGGGTCGCGACCGGCAGCTCCTGGCTGTAGTCCCCCGCCGCCACGCTGCGGGTGCCCTCGGCCAAATCGCGGATCGGGGCGGTCACGCGCCGGGCGCAGTACAAGGCCGCGAAGATGGCTGCCAGGATGGTGAACACCAGCACTAGGGTGAGGGTCGTCGCGAAGCTCAGCTTGAGCTGTTTGCGCAGATAGGCCAGCTCTTTGTAGTTGCCGTAGGCCCGTTCCACGTTCTCGGCCAGCGCGTTGACGTCGCGCGACACGGGGTAGAGGGCCTGCAGATAGCCCGGGTCGCCGCCCGCACCGAGCTCCTCGACCGGCACCACGACCCTTACCGCCAGCTTGCCGCTGCGGATCGGGTCGAGCCCGATATAGGACTGTCCGTGGCGCAGCTGGAGCAGGATGGGCGCGCTCGGGACCTCGGGGATCATTTCGGGGCTGACACTGCTGATGGCGACGATGGCGCCGCGCCGGGACAAGAGCAGCAGCTCGTCGGCGCCGTGCTGCGCACGCAGGTGGTCGAGGCCGATGGGCAGGCTCGGGTTGGCGACGATGGTGCTATCCGGGTCGCGCAGCTCGCGGAGGTCGAGGGGATTGCCGTCCGGGGGACCTTCGGCCAGTTGTTCGGCGAGCTCCTCGGTCTGGCGCAGGAGCTTGCGGGTGCGCTGGTCTATGGTATTGCGGCTGAGCTTGAGGGCGTCTTCGAAGGCGCGCTCGATGCGCAGATCGAACCAACTGTCGATGCCCCATCGTAAAAAGTCACGCGAGAACACGAACACGACGAGCGCCGGTAGCAACGCCAGCGCGACGAATAGGGCTAGGAGGCGGGCGCGCAACCGCGCCCCCGGCTGGCGCTCGCGCAGATCGCGATACAGGCGCCGGATCTGTACTCCGATGAGCATGACGAAGAGCGTGAGTCCCGCCGCGTTGATGGCGAGCAGGACGACGTATAACTCGCCGAAGCGTGCCGCATCGTGGGTGACGTCGCTCAGGAGGATCAGCGAGGCGAGCAACAGCAGGGTGAGCGCGATCCCCGCGGCCAGAGTCCCGCGCGAGCGCCGGCCCGAAGGGAAAGAAGACATGGGCCCGCTCATGGCTTCAATCCCCACCGGTGCCAGGGGCTCCCGATCCGCCACTCGGATGACAGGTAGGCGACCAGGCGTAGCGGGCCCGGCAGGGCAGCGAGATCGAGGCGTGCCCGGACGGCCGCCTCGTAGCGATATCCGGGGCGGAGGGAACGCTCGTCGATCACCGGGATCTCCCTGAGCTCGCCGAGGGCATCGGCGGCGTCCTCGATGGAAGGAAAGCTGTCCTGGTCACCGGTGATTAGGTTGGTGACGAGGTAGCGGCCGGAGAGCGCATGATGCTCGACCCGATAACGCTGCCGGATCCCACCGATGCGTTTGTTCCAGAGGAATTCGCGCAACTCCTCTATCTCGACCTCGACGAGCAGCGTCAGGGGCACGCCACTCCGGAGCGCCTTGAGCGGCTCGCCGGCGATCCCGAAGCGCAGCGTCGCATCCAGCAGATAGAGGCCGTGGGAGCGGCGCAAGGTGGCATTTTCGATCGTGATCGGGGAAGGCGCCGCCCGGGCCGCACCGGCCAATACCAAGAGCAGGGCGAGCAGTCCCGTGGCGGAACGAGGCGGCATCGCCCGGTTCACGCGGCCCGGACCGCATCGCCGCAACCGGCAGCGTCCAGGTCGTCGTGGGCGAGCGCTGGTCGTGCCACGAGGTCCCGCTGCTCGGCGAGACGCGGCCTCGATCCAAACGCCTCCGGCCTTCTGGAGCAGGGCATAGCAAAACCCGTCCATCCCGTCCTCGCTCGGAAGGATCTGCCGGCCGGCGCGGGTATCGCGGCCTCAGGCTGCCTCCATGGACACCAGCCGGGCATCCGGGTGTATGTCCAGAAATGGCGTGATGCGATGAACATTTTCGAGGGAAGAACGGAACCGGTAGCAGTCGCGCGACCCCCCGGTTCTTGCCAGACCTACTAGATCACCACGATCGTGATGCGGTCTTTCCGGTGAGAGGACGGAGGCGTATGGCCTTCGTCCGCACGAGATCCAGCCGCATCGCCACGCTTGTGCGCCCGCGTCGGAGTTGGCCTATCCTATCACTACTGCAATCGGGCAGGGATTTGCAGCCGGGCGCTCACTTCACAGCATACGACACGGATGTCGCGTACCGTCGTGCGCCTTCCCCAACAGCAGGTCCCGCCACCACGTTCTACGAGCCCGACGGCCCGAGCAAAACGGGGGTCTATGGCGGGTCGAAGATCGGCGCAACCTGCAGTCCCGGTGTACCCGCTGGGGCCCGCTCCCGCCCGGACCACCCACCGGCCGGCCGGTCCAATCCGACAATGCCTGTTGCAAAACCGCGTTGAAATTCCTATGCTCACCGGCACAGTATGGCCCCGTTTTCCGCCACCACGTGCTCGAAGAGGTCGACCAGCATACAGACGGCACACAGATCCGGAAGTTCCCGAGGGCTCTAGACCATGGATACGCATCGAACCGGCGACTTGCAGATCGATCAAGACCCGGATGCTCAACGCCATCACTGGATCGCCGAGCGGATCGGGTGGACGGCCATCACGTTGGTGATCCTGGCCGCCCTGCTCGGGCTTTTCGGGTCCGGATGGCTCAGCGAGGCCAGCGTCGGCACACGGGAGGGGGCACTGCGTCTGGAGTACAGCCGTTTTGGACGCTTTCTGGCGCCGACGGCGCTTCGGCTTCATGTGGGGCCGGACGGTATGCACGAAGGCCGGGTGTCGCTCTGGATCAACCGGGACTATATCGAAGCTGCGGAGGTACAGCGCATTGTCCCGCCGCCGGACGCTGTCGAGGCCGGAGCGGATCGACTGAACTATGTGTTGCGGGTTTCGGATGCGGGCCGGCCCACGGCCGTGACGATCCATCTGGAGCCACACCGGGTCGGTTCGCTTTCAGGCCAGATCGGCCTCGCAGGTCACAAGCCGCTCCATTTCGATCAGTTTATCTACCCCTGACCATGCCCCTGTGATCACGCCGCGCGGGCAACGAGGGGTCGCGGCCAACGACGTTTAAAGGAGATCACGATGGATGCAGTCCTGCGTGCCACGGTTGTCTATTTCTTTCTATTGCTGGTCTTCCGGATCGCCGGGCGGCGTATGCTATCGGAGATGACGACGTTCGACTTCGTGCTGGTCCTGATCGTCGCGGAGGCCACCCAGCAAGGTCTTCTCGGCAATGACTTCTCGGTCACGAACGCCTTTCTAGTGATCATCACGCTGATCGGGATCGAGATCGCCCTCACCGCACTGAAACAGCGATCGGCACGCATCGAGAAATGGATAGATGGCGTCCCCAGCATCATTATCGAGGACGGTCGTCCCCTCAAGGATAGGATGGAGAAGGCGCGGATCGATGAGCAGGACATCTTGTCGGCCGCGCGCACAGGGTACGGATTGGAGCGGATGGACCAGATCAAGTATGCGGTGCTGGAACGCAACGGCAGCATCTCGATCATCCCAAAGCAGAGCAGCGGATAAGCCGGTACAGTCGGCCTGCGTAAGTCCCATCGCTCGTTCCAGTGAGGCGGGTCGGGCGAAACGGGTTATCAGCGATAGGAGTAAGGATCGTGCCATTACCATCGACAGAGCAACACGATGACCCGCGCGATACTCCGCTTCCCGGACGAGCCCCTGGCGTCGTTCACCAGTAGCTTTGGAGCGTCTGACGTATAGGCATACCAGATATACAATGTTTCGCGTGACTACAAAGAAGGACTACTGGCACTATTTAGACTCGGGCGCGGCCAAACCGAATAGAGGCACACTAAAGGACGTACAGGATGCCTTCATCCTGTACGTCCTTCGTGGGATCGAGAAGAAACGTATCTTGGAACTCGGGGGTGGCAACTCGCGCGTTCTCCCGTTATTGGCAGAACGCAACGAGTGCTGGAACGTCGACAAGTTTGAAGGAGTTGGCGGCGGCCCGATTAAAGCGCGGAAGGGTCGTGGGATCCGAATTATCAGAGAATATATGGGTTCGTTTTCTGCCGAAATTCCGAGTCGGTACTTTGACTACGTTATATCGATCTCTGCCGTAGAGCACATTCGCCACGAATACTTCTCTGCATCGATGAGAGACTGCACGCGCGTCCTAAAGCCCGGCGGGCTTATGTTACACGCGATCGACGTATATCTTTTGGACAATATCGATCAACACCCACATGGCAAGGTTCAAAGGTCGAGACTCAGGTTGTACCGATCGGTACCCGAGATAGTCGAGGGCGCGTGTGAATGGATAGAGCCCCCTGTTGTCGATGAAAACGTTACTGCCAGGGCAAGTTTCGCGGTAAATTCAGTCGACGAGCTCTATAAGTGGAACGCGTCGGTGCGCGCTTTGATAGACGTCCGTGAAATCGCAGTTTCCTGCAACCTGGAGGTCGGCCTGCGGAAGGCTCCGTGACGAAACGCGGCGTTGCCGCATAGCAAGGTCTTCTCGGCAATGACTTCTCGGTCACGACCTGGTGATCATCACGTGATCGAGATCGAGATCGCCCTCTTCTGATCGAGGTGTTCTTATTGTCCAGCCATTGCCACCGCCGGTTTCAAGATCAGGACACCCTCCACGGTCTTACCCATGAGGGGCAGGGCCCGCCCTTCCAACCAATCGCGGTACTGGTCGCGATAGTGCGCCGACAAGGGGTGCCCGGATTGCCCGCCCGGGAGGTGCAGGATGGCGTCGGCCTCGTGGCCGGGGCTGACCACCATGCGCTCGCTGGCCCCGTGTTGGATCTGGCGCTCGTAGACCACACGTACGCACTGGGGGCAGCCGGGCAGGGGTTCGCGCGGCATATCGAGGAGATCGCGGAGCCACGGCAGGCCGGCGGAAAAAGGGTGGATGATCCGCGATCGGCTCACCTCGCCCCAACTCAGACGGTCGAGCGGTACCTCGGGATTCCCCTCGCGTAGGCTCGCGGCGCTCTCTTTGAGCACCTCAAGGAGAAACGCCTGCCAATCGGGATAGCGGACCGGATCGGGTAAGGTCTCCGGCAGGCGCGCCGAGAGGAGCTGGCGGAGCGGCACGTCGAGCTTGTGCCAGGCATAGGAGAAATCGGGATCGTGCGCTCGGCACGCCCCCAGAAACGGCGCGAATACCTCGCTAGTGAGGCGCCGGCGAAACTCGATGAGGAGGGCGAATCCTAGGCTTCGTGGGTCCGCCCGACCGTCCCAGCGTGCCAGCGCCCGCCGCACCGCGCCGGCCTCCGGCCAGTCCCGGGTGACATCGATCTCACCCAGCGCCCAGAGGGCGAGCTCCCGATAGAAGTCGTAGAAGCCGGCGCGGGTGTCGAGCTGCAGTGCCAGCATATCGGGCTCGGTGGCGGCCGAGAGCCGCTTGAGGCGCGTGCGGATGCGATGGCCCCGATAGCCGTGGGCATAGTCATGGCCGATGAGGTAGGGGTAGTCGGACCCCAGCATGCGGTCGTTGGCGGTGACGAGGAGGCCTTGCGGGGGATCGAAGACGCGCGGCAGCGCGGTCTCGGAGAGAAAACTCTCCCAGCGGCGCGACCCATCCGCCCAGTCGGCGGCGGTGGCTCCGTCGAAACCGCGGCGCCTGGGGAACCGCCCCGTATAGGTCCAGCCGATCCGGCCGCCGCGGTCCGCGAGCAGCGCGTTCTGCGGCGGCCCGCCGGAGCGGTTCATGACGCGCGCCGCATCCTCGACGTTCGTAGCCTGGTCCATGTCGAGCAGCGCCAGGTTGGTGCCCTGGGGCTCGAGCGCCGTCCAACGCAACGCCACCGGCGCTCCGAGCAACGGCCGCTCCAGCACGGGGCCCCAAACGCTCTGTTTCACTTCCACCACGACCTCGGCCCCGCCCTTGACCGTGATGCGTTCGGAAGCGGTCGAGAACGGCTGCCAACCCGTGGGGGTGCGGTAGCGGCTCGGGTCCTCCGGGTCGAGATCGAGGCGCACCAGATCGAGCACGTCGGCGTTGACGTTGGTGAATCCCCAGGCGACCGCGCCGTTGCTGCCGGCCACCACCACGGGGATCCCCGGCAAGGTGAGGCCCGTGAGGCCGTGCCCGGCGTAGCGCAGGGCGGCGCGATACCAGATCACCGGGACCGCGAGCGGCAGGTGCATGTCGTTCGCGAGGAGGGCGCGCCCGTCGCGCGTGCGGCGGCCGGCGAGCGCCCAACTGTTCGACCCGATCGGCACGGGATCGGCCCGCACCAGCCCGGCCGATCCGTTCCGGGGCGGGGCGACGCGCAAGGCCGCGAGCGCCTGGGCCGGTATGCCAGTTTGCGGCCGGCGCGAGCGTACACCGCCCAGCAGGGGCTCGGTGTAGCGGTCGGTATCGGGGGTCAGGAACGCCACGACCTCGGGCGGCAGGGTGGCTTGCATCACGCTCAGCATGCGCTCCGATCCTTCGGTATAGGTCAGGAGCTGGGCCATGCCCAGGATCACCCGCAGGCTGTCGGCCGGGGTCCAGGGCTCGGGGCGGTAACCGGCCAGCAGGAACTCGAACGGCAGTACCGTGCTGCCGCCGATGACCGCATTGACGCCGGCCGCGTAGGCCGAGAGCACCGCGCGCTCCGTCTCGGGCAGAAGCGCCAGCGCCGCCTCGGCCACCCGTCCGAGACCCAGGACGCGCTGCTGGCGGTCGTTGTCGAGGGCGGGTTCGCCGAACACCTCGGCCAGGCGGCCGCCGGCCTTGCGTCGCAGGAGGTCCATTTGAAACAGGCGCTCCCCTGCCGTGACGTAGCCGAGCGCCAGAAAGGCGTCCTCGCGGCTGCCGGCCTCGATAGTGGGGACGCCGATGTCGTCGAAACGGACCCTGACTACGGCTCGCAGGCCGGGTAGGTCCAGCTCGCCCGAGCGCGGGGGCAGCGAGGCGGCGACGAGCGCCCACAAGAGCCCGAGCACGCCCAGGACGAGTGCGGCTGCCGCGATCGCGATCCGGAACAGGCGCCTGGCCCCCCTTTCCTTTCGTCAGGTTCTCTCGCCCCTTTTTCTCTCGTCAGAGCTAGTGCCCGCTGGCTCCTAGCTCCATGCGGGCGCGCACGAAGCCCACCAGGCGTTTCACGCAGAGGGGAAAGACCGCGAGCAGCATGAGCGATGCGATGACCTCGCCGGACAGGAGGTCCCCGAGCGACGTGATGCGGCCGATGTGGGTCCCGGCATTGACCAACACGATGGTCCCCAACAGCATCCCGAGTTGGCTGACCAGCATATAGGTGGTGGTCGAGATCGAGGTCAACCCCATCACTAGATTGATCACGAAAAAGGGCGAGATCGGCAGGAGCCTGAGGCTGAAGAGGTAATAAGCCCCATTCTTCTCCACGCCGGCATCGATGGTGGCGAGGTGCCGTCCGAACCGCTCTTGCACCGCATCACGCCAGAGATAACGCGCGGCCAGGAACGGGAGAGTCGCGGCCAAGGTGGAGGCCGAAGATACCAGCGCCGAACCCAACACGAGCCCGAACAGGTCCCCGGCGACGACGGTCAGGAGCAGGATGCCGGGCAAGGACAAGGCGGCCAGGGCCAGGTAGATGGCGACGAAGAATACTGCGCTCTGCCACAGATGTGCAGTGCAATAAGCATGGATCACGTCGCGCTGCGTATTGAAGTGCTCGAGCGTGAAATAGGCATCGAGATCGAGCGCGAAAAACAGGAGGAGGCAGGAGAGGACCGCGATCGCGAAGCAGAGCTTGGACTTGTTCATCAGAGGCCGTTGGCATAGGCTTGGGCCGGGACCTGGAGTGGCCCTTGCACCCGTGAAATGTCCAAACCCATAACGAGCATATGAGAGGCAGTGATATGGATGCAACCGCCCTGAGCCCCAAGGTCGCCCCGGGTCCCGAGCACCATGCGCGCTCGCCCCGACCCTGGTTGCGATATTACCCGGAGGACGTGCCGAGCGAGATAGACCCTGGCAAGTATTCCTCGCTGGTCGATCTCCTGGATCGCTGCGCGGCCCGCTACGCCGATCGCCCGGCGTTCTCCAATATGGGGGTCATCCTGAGCTATCGGACCCTGGCGGACAAGAGTCGCGCCTTCGCCGCCTTCCTGCAGCACCAATGGCATCTGAGCCAGGGGGATCGCATCGCCATCATGATGCCGAACCTCCTGCAGTACCCGGTGGCCGCCTTCGGGGCCTTGCGGGCCGGTCTCACCCTGGTGAACACCAACCCCCTTTATACCGGCCGCGAGCTTCAGAACCAACTGGTGGACTCGGGGGCCTCGGTCATCGTGATCCTGGAGAACTACGCCCATGTCCTCGCCCAAGTGCTGGCGCACACGCCCATCAAGCACGTGATCGTGACCAAGATCGGGGACATGTTACCGCAGCCGCGTGCCCTCATCGTCAACTCGGTGGTGGCCCATGTGAAGCGCCTGGTGCCGCCGTTCAATATATCCCATGCGGTCGGGTTCCGGGACGCGATCAAACGCGGGGCGCGCTGGCACCCCCACGCGGTGGCCTTGGGCCACGATGATATCGCCATGCTCCAGTACACAGGCGGCACCACGGGGGGGCAGAAGGGCGCGATGCTGAGCCACGGCAACATCGTGGCCAATGTCCTCCAGGGCGCGGCCTGGCACGGCGCGGTCATCGGCGACCAAGGAGAGGTCGTGATCACGGCATTGCCCCTCTATCACATCTTCTCGTTCACGATCAATTGCCTGAGCTTCATGGAGCTGGGAGGGCTCAATCACCTGATCACCGATCCCCGCAACCTCAAGGGCTTCGTCGCGGAACTGCGCAAGGTGCGGTTCAGTTGCATGACCGGGGTCAACACGCTCTTCAATTATTTGATGAACACTCCCGGTTTCGCCGACCTCGATTTCTCGACGCTCAAGCTCACAATAGGTGGCGGCATGGCGGTGCAGCGGCCGGTCGCGGAACGCTGGCAGGCGCTCACCGGCCGGCCGATCCTGGAGGGCTATGGCCTTACCGAGTGCTCGCCCTTGGTTTGCGCAAACCCGCTCGATGCACGCGAGTACAGCGGCTACGCGGGCATCCCGGTGCCCTCGACCGAGTGCAGCATCCACGACGAGGAGGGCCGGGCAGTCGCGCACGGAACCTCGGGCGAGCTCTGGATCCGTGGTCCGCAGGTGATGAAGGGCTATTGGCACCGGCCCGAGGAGACCGCGAAGGTGCTGGGGCCCGATGGATGGCTCAGGACCGGCGACATCGCCCAGATGGATGAACGCGGGTACATCAAGCTGGTCGATCGTGTCAAGGACATGATCTCGGTGTCGGGCTTCAAGGTGTACCCGAACGAGGTGGAAGAGGTGGTGGCCTCACACCCTTCGGTCCTGGAGGCCGCAGTGATCGGGGTCCCGGATCCCGATACCGGTGAGGCGGTGAAGCTGTTCGTGGTCCCACGCCCGGGTAGCAGCATCGATCCCGAGGAGTTGCGGGAGCACTGCAAGCAGCAACTCGCGGCCTACAAGGTCCCCAGGCAGATCGTGCTGCGCACGGCACTTCCGAAGTCCAACATCGGCAAGGTGCTGCGAAGGGCCTTGCGGGACGAATAGGCGCGGGCGCCGGCGGCGCGCTCATCGGTACCGCCCTGTGCAGGCAGGGGCATACCACGATGGCTTGAGGGGGAACGTTGTCGGATTGATCCGGGCCACGCAGGCTGTTACCAAATACGCGAGATACCGTAACGATCGAACCGCGGGTCAGCAGAGACGAGTGGGAGATCCTGGATCTGTGCCTGGGCGATCAGTAAGCGGTCGAAGGGATCGCGGTGATGCCAGGGCAATGTCTCGACCTGGCAGATATGACTGAAATCGATAGGGAGTTGGATAAAGCCATTGGCCGCTAGGTGGTGGGGAACATACTGCTTGACCGGTAACGCGAGTTGCAGCTTGCGCAGGCCGACCTTGATGGCCATTTCCCAAACGCTCGCCAGGCTGCCAGGCTGATATAGATTAGACTAGACAAAGCCGTCTGCGTCCATGATCGCTTTCCTCGCCATGGCGGAGAGTTGCGGCGCATCGTCCACCCACCAGAGCAGGGTGTGGGTGTCGAGCAACAGGTCCATCAGCCGTAATCCTCGAAATCTGCCGGCGTATCATCGAAATCCGATGCCATGTACAGTAGCTGCCCTTTCCCCGAGCCTGGCTTACGCTCCCGCGGCGATGGCTCGAGCGGCACCAGCTTGAGCAATGGCTTGTGGTCCTTGGCGATGATCACCTCTTCGCCCAGCAGGGCTTTCTGCACCAATTCAGAGAAGCGGGCCTTAGCCTCGGCGATGTTGAACTGCATGTTATCGCGTTCCTGCGGAACGAGGTTGGTCATAATATATGACCAACAGGCCTCTCGCAAATTCTCGTGGCATCGTCGTAGCGCGAACCACGCCTGGATGCACGCGAGTACAGCGGCAACGCCGGCATCCTGGTGCCCTCGACGGCGCGCGCCGCCTCGCGGTTTTCTGGACGCTCCGCGCGTGGAACCGCCGCCGATGGCGCGCGTCCTGATCCGCGCGCCCGACCTCGTCGCCGACGAGGTTCTCGACGAGGTGCGACGACCGGCGCCGTCAGGTCCTATCGCCCTCGGAGCGCGACCCCGCGCACCATCCCGACGCGCTGGAGCAAGGGGCAGGTGATGACCGTGCTCACAACGGCCATGAGGACCAGCATGGTAAAGACGGACCTCGGGATCACGCCGAGGTCCAGCCCGACGTTGAGCACCACGAGCTCCATGAGCCCGCGGGTGTTCATGAGGAAGCCCATGGCCACGGCTTCGGGCTCGGCGAGACCCGTGTGCCGGGCCGCCCACCAGCAGCCTGCGAGCTTGCTGGCCATGGCGGCCAGGACGAAGACGGCGCACCAGGACCAGAGCCCGCCCGTGTTGAGATCGGTGACGCCCAGGCGCATGCCGGTATAGGTGAAGAAGAGCGGCAGGAAGAACACCTCGACGAAGCCGCCGACCTGCCACCGCCAGGCGGCCACGAACCGCCCGTGATCGTGCAGCAAGACACCGGCGATGAAGCCCCCGAAGACCGCATAGATCCCGAGCGCCTCGGTCAGCGCCCCGGCGCAAAGCACCGCGAGCAGAACGACGGCCATGACGTCCCCTGGGAGGCCGCCTTCATCGAGACGCGCCCGCCCGAGGATCCGGTACAGGGCCGGGCGCAGAAGCCACCAGGCCATGGCGCCCAACGCGCCGACCAGTGCGATACGCAGGCCCAGCTCCGGACCGGAGAAACGCGCGAGGGTGAGGGCCGTGACCGTCCCGAGCAGGAGCCAACCGATCACGTCGGTGACTGCGGCTGCTGCGATGGCGATGGTCCCGATGCGGGTGCGGTGGAGGTCGAGCTCGATCAGGATCCGACCGAGCACGGGGAGCGCGGTGATGGCGAAGGCCGTGGCCACGAACAGCGCATAGGTCAGGCGATCGGCCTCGCTCGCCAACGGCTCCCAGGACAATAGCCCGAGGCCCAGCCCGGACCCGAAGGGCACGATAACGCCGACGGTCGCGATGAAGAGGGTCGCGCGGCGGTTGTGCCTATCCCGGAGATGGGAGAAGTCGAACTCGATACCGATCTGGAAGACCACCAGCACCAGCCCGAGCCCCGCAAGGAGCCCGAGGGTCGGCGACGAAGCCATGCCCACGAGCGGTCCCGGCAGCGGGATGAGGCCACTCATGAGGATGGCGCCGATCCCGATGCCGGAGACGATCTCTCCCACGGCGCGCGGCTGGGAGAAATAGCCGGCGGCGCGACCGCCGATCCGCGCCGAGGCGATGATCACGATGAGCTGTACCAAGAGATCCAGCAGGGGACGATGCGTTAGTCCGGGGTGCTCCACCGGAGGCTCCATCGCTTCAGGGTCTCGCAGGAGGGTATCACCAAGCGGGCCGTGACGCAGGTGCCGGTCCTATGCGCGCGGAGGCGATCGCCGGCGCCGGAGAGCCACCAGGGAACCGCTCGGGGCCCGCCCCCGGGGCGGCATCACACACTATGATCCTTCCCCCGCATGCACCATCTCGGGACAGGCGGGTGGTCCCCCTCGTGGAGCTAACGCAGAGGGTAGACGAAGAAAGTGATCCGACTCCATACACTTAGCGTGAAAGACACTACCCCACAGGCGTAACAATTCCTGGCCTGACGCTAGCCGGGACGGGGAACTGGAAATGAGATGTGGAACTACCGAATGCTTATGCGCTGGCGGGCATGAAGCCGTGCTTGACCAGCATTTTGATCCA
>JBOIDR010000075.1:0-19961 GCA_050740695.1 Gammaproteobacteria bacterium
TCCACCTCGGTGGTGTGGGCGACAACTTGCCGAGCTTTCGCCACCAGTTCTTCGTCGATTCGTCGTGGTCTCGCCATCCAACCAATGTGCCATATTTAGTCTCATCTTGAAAGCACAATGGAATTACATTGTAATACAAGCTCAGTTGTCCGGTTCCACATCATTACACCATCGCCAGCTTCCCGACGATTTCCGCACGGCCCGATCGTGCCGGGCGAGATCAACCCCGACCGGCGAGGCGCATGCAGATCTCGTCGAGGGCGAGCCATGGATCGTATCGCTCGCCCATGCCCTTGATACCGCGTTCGGCCCGGCCGGCGAGGAGCAGGAGCGCCCAGAGCCCGGTGCTCGTATGGCGCTTCAAGGCGTTCCGCAAGGGCCCCTGCCGCGCCTCCCAGATATGGTGCTCTGCAAATAGCGCCTCCAGCGCCTCGCCCCGCCGCGAGCGCCAGGACAAGCGGCACGCGAGCCTGAGCTCGCGCAGGATGGCCCAGAGGATCATGACGGGCTCCGCGGCTTCCGCTCGGAGGCCGCGCAGGACCTTGAGGGTCTGATCGAGCCGGCCGGCAAGGGCCGCCGCGACCAGATCGAAGGCGTCGTAGCGGCTGTTGTCGGCGATCGCGCCCTGCAACTCCGCGAGGCCGATCCGAGCACCGGGAGCAGAGAGGGCCAGCTTCTCGATCTCCTGGTTGGCTGCGAGCGGGTTGTTTTCGACCCTTTCGGAGAGAAAGGCCGCGGCCTCGTGCTCGAGCGTTAGCCCGAGGCGCCGTGCGCGCTCCATGATCCAGCGGGGCAGCATGGCCGGGCTCACGGGCCGCGTCTCGATCACGACCCCAGCCTTGTCCAGCGCGCGGTACCAGGCCGACTGCCGGGCCTTGGCGTCGAGCCCTGAGGCGGTGATAAGCACGACGTCTCCCGTGGGCGGGCGCTCGGCGCAGGCGATGATCGCCTTCGAGCCCTGGACACCCGGTCCCGACTCGCCGAGGCGCAGCTCGATGAGACGCGTCGCGCTGAAGAGCGAAGGACTGTCGAGCTGGTGGCGGAGCGCCTGCCAATCGAACCCGGCTTCGGTATACAGCACCACCCTTTCCGCATCCCCGCCCGCGAGCGCGGCGTCCCGGATCGCCGCGACGATCTCGATGCGTCGCAACGGTTCGTCGCCGCTCACGAAGTACAGCGCCGCCAGGCCACGACGCCTGAGATGCGCCTCTACCTCGTCGGCCTTGAGCCTCACGGCGACGACTTGGCGGGCCGCACCCGGACGCTCTCCAGGCGCCTCAGCACGGTCTCGGCGGCGTCCTCTATCATCTCCTCTCTCAGCACCTGCTGCTCGTCGAACTTGCCGAGCGCGGCGGTCTCATCGAAGGTGAAGTCGGCCAGGACGCGCTCGTCGAAGCGCTCGTTGCGAAGCTCGACCACGAGACCTGGCGGCGGCCCCGGGGCGTGGCCTTCGAGGTACGCCGCGATGGCATCGTAGGCCGGCGCGGGTTTCTTGTAGACGAGGCCCTTCCGGAACATATCGTTTCCATGGTCCTCTCCGCTCTCGCCGAGAGGATACCCCAGCCGTCCATGACCGGGAAGGGTCGCTTCTTGAGCAGATCCCACGCGCGCGTTCTCCTGGGGCGTCGTGTACTGCGCGGTCAGCACACGTCCGGCGTGTCATGGGGCCGCATCGCCACGCCTCTGCGTGCGTCGGCATGCGAGACGGCCTATCCTAGGGCTCCTTCGATTGGGCAAGGATTTGCCGCCGGGCGCTCACTTCACAGGATACGACACGGATGTCGGCCATACCCGCTTGTGCCCTCCCCAGGGCCGCTCGCTCCTCCACCACGGTCTACCGCCCCCGACGGCCCGAGAAGACCGTCGTCTACCAAGTCGTCCAGAAGCATTTGGAGACCTGGCTCGCGCACACGCGGGAGGCCGAGCCGGACGGGGATCCCGTGCCGCGCTTTGTAGAGCGAGACCTGCGCCGGTATCTCGACTGTGGGACGAATCGAGCATCCCGAAGGCTCGTCGAGCAACAGGAGCTTGGGGGAGAGGGCGAATGCGCGTGCTATTCCCACGCGTTGCTTCATGCCGTTGGATAGAATCGCGCGCCTTCTTGTCCATGGCATCGGCTAAACCGAGCCGGGCCAGGTAATGCTCTACGATGCTGCGTCGCTCGCGGCGGGTGGCGTGCGGATACACCTGCTCGACTCCGAGCGACACGTTCTGAAAGGCCGTGAGCCAGGGCACCAGGCTCGGTGCCTGGAAGACGATCCCACGGTCGGGACCCGCGGTGGTGACCTCCCGCCCGTCGAGATGCTGGCGCAGAACCCCGGGCTCGGAAAGTTCGTGCGGGACGAATTCCAGAACGGCAGCTCCCAGTCGCTCGGGCGCATCATGGTGGCGGTCTTGAACATCGGGGTCATCGGTTTCTTCCTGGATCGCGTGATGCTGACGTTGCAGCAGCTCTTCCCGTTCGGCACCGAAGTCCGTTAGTGGCGTGCATTCCTCGAATTCATTTACATGTTGGCAGTGTTGAATTTGGGCTCGCAACGCTATAGGTCATACCTGCGAAAGCAGGTATCCAGGACTTACGCCGGTTTCCTGGATGCCAGCTTCCGCTGGCATGACGGTGGTTCTGCCGGAATGTGTTAATTGGGCTAGGAGGGGGCCGGGGATGAGGATCGCGGAATCGAGATCGCCGAGACCGATGCCCTTTCAGGGTACGGACCGCTCGCGTTTAGCGCCGGGCAAGATCGTCGAGAGCGTCCCACCACCCGCGCCGGTGGAGCAGGTGCCGCTCCTCGAGATAAAGGGGCTCTGCAAGTCTTACGGCACGGCAGGGCATCGGACCGAGGTCCTGCGCGATATCAATCTCCGCCTCGGGGTAAGATCGCGCGGCCCGCGTCCGGTCACTCGGCGGCACCGGCACGTGCGACGCGTTGCGCCGGAGGGATAGACTACGGCGCCATGCGAATGGCCGTACGCCTCCGCCACGCACACGGTCGAGAACAGCGCACACAGGGCGACAAGTGCAGTACGACGTCTATATCGCCTTCCACCCGAGCGACAAGCGCCTGGCGCGGGCCTTGAAGCGGGCGTTCGAGCGTTTCGCCCGGCCGTGGAACCGCGCCAGGGCCTTGAACGTGTGGGGTGCGACCTTCGCGAACCCCCTGCTCGGAATTCCCCTGTTGGGTAATCTACTCTCAGGGCGCGACCGGCAGGGCCGCGCCGACGAGGCGCTCGCGGACGCAGGGAGGTTCCTCCTGCTCGCCTCCAGTGAGGCCGCCAAGTCCGAGCGCGTAACAGCAGACCTCGGGCGCTGGCTCGAAGGCCATCCGATCGAGGACCTGATCCTCGTCCTGACCGAGGGCGAGATCGCCTGGGACCCGACCGCCGGCGACTTCGACTGGGCCCGCACCCCTTCCCTACCGGAGCGTTTGAAAGGGAAGTTCAAGGCCAGGCCCCTCGTCGCGGACCTGCGCTGGGCACGCGCGGAACGTAGGCTGCTGCCCGGCCATACCCGCTTTCGCGACGCCATCCTCGTTCTCCTCGCACGGCTGCACGGCCGCTCCCCGGACGCCATCGAGGCGGATGAGCTGCGCCGCCAGCAGCGGGAGCGCCTCCTCGGCGCCGGTCTCCTGGCGGTGCTCGTGGTCGGGTCGGCCTCCGCACTCTATTGGGCGATGGTCGCGAGCAGCGAGCGTAGCGCGGCGCTCGCCCGGCTCGCCAAGGCCGAGGCGGAACTGGACCTTGAACGCCAGGCGCGCGCCGACGCCGAGCGCCGCGCGCGTGCGGCGGGCGCGCGCGGCCTCTCGCCCCTCCCCGTGGGCGCCCGGGAGCGCGCGCCGTCGGATCCGCGCCAGGAGTCGATCGCCGGGCGCCTGGCTTCCGAGGCCGAGGCGCTACTAGAAAAGGGCGGAGATCACGTCCCGACGGGGGTCCTGCTCGCGGTGGAGGCCATGAGCCGCTACCCGAGCGCCAAGGTCGATGAGGTGCTGCGCCAGGGACTGCACGCGCTCTTGCCGCCCGTGACCGCGCTCGATCAAGAGGGTCCCGTACACCGCGCCGCCTTCAGCCCCGATGGGACACAGGTCGTGACTGCGGGTGGCGACGAGACGGCGCGCGTCTTCGAGGTCTCGAGCGGCCGTCCGATCGCGGCCATCGAGCACGATGCCGCAGTACAGGCCGTGGCCTTCAGCCCCGACGGGCTTTTGGTCGCGAGCGCGGACGCGGATGGCGCCGTACGCGTCTCCGATCCCAAGACCGGGCAGTCGATCGCGACCATCGAAGAGGACGATCCCGTCGCCGCTGTGGCCTTCAGCCCCGATGGGCATTTTCTCGCCACGGCCGGCAGCGACGCCCGCATCTATGCGATCGAGGGTGCACGCGAGATCCAGCGCTTCTCTCACGGGGACGCGCCCGTCGGGGTCGCCTTCAGCCTCGACGGGACGACGCTCATGACCGCGAGCGGGAATGACGCCGTGACCCTTGACCTGAAGAGCGGTGCCGAGATCCTGCGCATGCGCCACGACGCGGCGGTCGCCGCCCTGGCCCCGAGCGCGGACGGCCGCTACCTCGCGACCGCGGTCGGCGACGGCACGGTGCGGATCTGGGACCGCGGTAGCGGTCAGGAGCTGAAGCGCATCGCCCAGGAGGGGCCCGCCACGGCCGTGTCGTACAGCCTGGATGGGAAATATCTCGCCACCGCGAGCGGCCATGGCGCGCGTCTCCTGGACGTTGACACCCTGGGCGATCTGGGCCGCGTGGTGGAGTCGGACCCGGTCGAGGGCGTCATGCTGAGCCTGGACGGCAAGCTCCTGGTCACGGCCGCGGGCCATCACGCCCACGTGTTTCGCACCACGGCCGGGGTGGCCCTCATGCAGGCGAGGCACGACGATCTGGTCCAGAGCGTGGCCCTGAGCCCGGACGGCGCCTTGCTCATGACCGCGAGCTGGGACAAGAGCGCGCGGATCTGGGACACGGAGACCGGCCGCGAGCGACAGCGGCTCGACCACCCTTCCCTGATCGAGGCCCTGGCCCTGAGCCGGGACGGCAAGCTCTTGGCGACCGCGAGCGGGCCACGCGCGATCGTCTGGGACGCGGCCTCCGGGACGGAGCAACGGACCTTAGCGCACGAAGACACGGTCACGGCCCTGGCCTTGAGCCCGGATGGCGCCTATCTGGCGACCGGGAGTCAGGACGGCAGCGCCGCCGTGTGGGCGCTCGCGGACGGCCAATCGGTGGTGCGGGTCCGGCACGAGGAGGACGGGGTGCTGGCAGTAGCCCTCGGCGATGGGCGCCTGCTCGTGAGCGGCGGCCAGGACGGTACCGCGCGGCTCTGGGACATCCAGGGCAAGGAAGTCGAGCGGGTCGAGCCCGGTGGCGCGGTTCAGGGCGTGGCACTGAGCCCCGACGGGCAGAGCCTCGCGACCGCGAGCCAGGACAAGACCGTGCGGGTGTGGCAGGTCGCGGGAGGCAAGCAGCTCTTCGAGATGGCACACGACGACTCGGTCCGGGCCGTGGCCTTTTCGAACGACGGCCGAACGCTCGCGAGCGCCGGCTTCGACAGGAGCGTGCGGCTCTGGGACGCAGCCGATGGGGCGGCGCTCGGACGGGTGCAGCACCCCGCCCCGGTCCTGGCCCTCGCCTTCGGTGCCGATGACCGCTATCTCGCGAGCGCGTCGGGCAACGCCGCGGCCGTGTCGCTGTGGCGGCCGGAGGATCTGGTGGCCCTGGGCTGCGGGCACGTGAGCCGCAACCTCTCGGCCGACGAATGGGACGAGCACCTGGGCGATGAGCCCTACCGCAAGACCTGCCCGGACCTGCCGAGCGGCTCGTAAAGTCGAGCCGGGGCGCTGCCGATCCCTGGCCCGTCCTGGGCGAGGAGGGAGTCCATGAACATCCCGTGGTGGTATTGGGTCGTGGGCGGCTTCGCCCTCATGCTCATCGAGCTGTTGGGCCCGACGTTTTTTATTCTCTGGTTCGGTGTCGCGGCCTGCCTGGTCGGGGTGGTAAAGGCCTTCGTCCATCTCACGCTCGCGCAAGAGTTTGGTCTCTGGGGCGCGCTGTCGGCCATCCTCGTCGCGCTATGGTTCTGGCTCTTCCCGGCCCCGCAACGCACCCGCTCCGGCCTTTCCAAGGAGGCCGTCATCGGCGAGCGCGGTCTGATCACCAAGGACGTCTCGGAGATGAGCCGCGGGACGATCCGCTTTCAGAAACCGGTGCTCGGTTCGGATACGTGGACCGTGATCGCCGATGTGCCTATCCGGAGCGGCGAGCGTGCCCGCATCGTGGATGTCATCGGTCAGACGCTCAAAGTCGAGCCGATCAACTAGCGGGGGTAAGTTACATGGAGAACGCCATGGGTCCCACCATCGTTGCCATTGTCATCTTCGTCTTCATCTTGGTGACTGTCGCCAAGGGGGTGCGCATCGTGCCCCAGGGAGAGGAATGGGTGGTCGAGCGCCTCGGGAAGTTCAATTCGACCTTGAATCCGGGGTTGTGCCTGGTCATCCCCTACATCGATCAGATCGCCTACAAGGTCCCGACCAAGGATCTCATCCTCGACATCCCCGAGCAGGAGGTGATCACGCGCGACAACGTCGTCATCATCACAAACGCCATCGCCTTCGTGAAGGTCACCGACTCGGTGAAGGCGGTCTATGGGGTCACCGACTTCCGCATGGCGGTCTCGAACATCACCCAGACCACCCTGCGTGCCATCATCGGCGACATGGACCTCGACAGCGCGCTGTCCTCGCGCGACACGATCAAGGCCAGGCTCAAGCAATCGATCTCCGACGACGTGGCGGACTGGGGGCTCACGGTGAAATCCGTCGAGATCCAGGACATCAAGCCCTCCTCCACCATGCAGACCTCGATGGAGAAGCAGGCCGCCGCGGAGCGCGAGCGCAAGGCCGCCGTGACCCGGGCCGAAGGCGAAAAGCAGGCCGCGATCCTACAGGCCGAGGCGCGGCTCGAGTCCGCGCGCCGCGACGCCGAGGCCCAGGTGACCCTCGCCGACGGCACCGCGGAGGCCATCCGCAAGGTGACCGCCGCGATCTCGGACCGCGAGCTGCCGGCCTATTACCTCCTCGGTGAAAAATACATCACCGCCATCCGCGATCTCGCCGCCTCGCCGGGCGGCAAGACCGTGCTCCTTCCGGGCGATCTCCTGCAGAGCCTGCAAGCGCTCGTCGGCCGCGTGCGCAGCGGCTGAGGGGAGAGGGCGTAGAGCGCCGCTCATACAGACCTGTTAAACCTGACCTGAGCTAAGGTCGCAGCATCGCCAGCCGGCACAGGACGATCCCGGCGAGCACGATGACGCCACCCACGACCTGCTGAACGCCAAAGGGCTCGGCCAACAGCACCCACGCGAAAACCGCGGCGGCCACCGGCTGCACCAGCAGGCTCACGGAGGAAAATGCCGCCGGCAGATGCGCCAGGGCCCAGGCAATGAGCCCCTGTCCGCCGATGTGCGAGACCAACGCCAGACCCACCAGCACGGCCCACCCTGAACGCGATTTGGGCCAGATGGGTTCGCCCAAGAGCCAGACGATCGGCAGCAACGCCACCGCGCAGGCCAGCGTGGTCCACCACATTACTTCACAGGCGGAATGACGCTTGCGCAAGCGCGACACGCCCAGCAGATACCCGGAATAAAACACCGAGGCGATGACGCCGTAAAGATCTCCCAACAGGGTTTCATGGCTGATGGTGAAACTGTCGGCCATCAGCACCGCGGCACCGGACAGGGCCAGAACCAAACCGATCAGAAAGCCCCACGTCACGCGCTCGTGAAACAGGAAGAATGACGCGGCGGTGATGAAAATGGGCGAGAGATTGGCCAGCAGGGTGGCGTTGGCGACGGAGGTGTGAAGGATGGACTGGTGCCACACCGCCAGATCGCCGGCGAAGAAAGCGCCGCCCAGCCACAGCCACCGCAACGCGGCCGGTTCCTCCTCCGAGTCCGGGTCCCTGCGGCGCGGAAACCACAGCGCAAACAGGAACGGCAGCGACAGGGCCACGCGCCAGAACGCGGCGGCGGTGTAGCCCACGTCCACCAGGCGCACGAAGATCGGCGCAAAGCCAATGCACACCGCACCGGCAATCAAACCCGCCAGGGCCTCGCGGTCGGCGTGAGGCGCGATGCTCAAGGCGGGGATTTATTTAGGCTTCTGTAAGCGTGCACCGCTCGCTCCCTCACCCTACCCTCTCCCCGAGGGCTCGGAGGGAGAGGGAGAAAAGACAATGCCTGTCCCGGAAGGACAGCGACCTTGGAGAGGGAAATTTCACACAGAAGTGGTTAGGTATACGATACCGTGCGTGTGCGCGGACCTGTCACGATACCATGGACCAGCCATAGGACCTAAAATGTGGATGCATGAGCAAACGGCGACCTACGTTGATCCCAGAGGCACCGTGGCGGCCGACACCCGCGCAACTCGCGGCGGCCCGCAATCGTTGCATGGTGCCGGACGTGATCGAGGTCGGACTGCGGGTGCTGTTCGTGGGAATCAATCCAGGCCTCTACTCGGGCGCGATTGGACATCATTTTGGGCGGCCCGGCAACCGATTCTGGCCGGCACTGTATGCCGGCGGCTTCACTCCGCGCGTTCTGTCGCCGTTCGAGGAAACCCGGTTGCTCGAATCCAGAGTCGGTCTGACCAATCTCGTCAACCGCGCCACGGCGATGGCCGGAGAATTGACGCCCGACGAGCTTCAGCGTGGGGCCCGGCTGCTCGAGCATAAGGTGAGACGCTTTGGTCCGAGTTTCGTAGCCTTTCTTGGGCTTACCTCATATCGAACGGCGTTCGCCCGGCCGAAGGCGGTGCTGGGCCTTCAGCCTGAACTCTTGGCGGCCGCGACGGTCTGGCTGCTGCCCAATCCCAGCGGCATCAACGCCCATTACCAACCGGTGGACTTGGCGCGGCTATTTCGAGCCTTGCGGAATGCGGTTGGCAACTGACGTGCCGCTCAAGTTCTCTGTGGAACGCGGTAACATTCTGGTTGGCGTATCCGGATGGAATTATGCCCCGTGGCGAGGCAACTTCTTTCCCACCGGCTTGCCGCAAAAACTAGAACTGGCCTACGCCGCCCGGCGCTTCGGTGCCCTTGAAGTAAACGGCACATTTTATTCGCTGCAGCGACCGCCAACGTTCACCAGCTGGTACAATCAGACGCCGCCCGGATTCATTTTTGCCCTCAAGGGCGGACGGTTTATCACCCACATGCGGAAGCTGCGTGAACCCCTTTCCCCACTCGCCAACTTCTTCGCTTCGGGGCCGTTGTGTCTGCGGGAAAAGCTCGGGCCGATTCTTTGGCAGTTTCCGTCACAGTTTCACTTCAACGCGGACCGCTTTCAAGCCTTTTTTGATCTGCTGCCACGTGACACGATCGAGGTGGCTCGCTTGGCACGAAAGTATGATGATCGGATCAAAGGCCGCGTCTTTCTTGAGGCAGACGTCTGCAGGCCGGTTCGTCACGCGGTCGAGTTTCGCCACGACAGTTTTCTTAACGATCGTTTTCTTTCAATGCTGCGCGATTACGGGATTTCGTTGGTGGTAGCCGACGCGGCCGGCCGCTTTCCAACGGCACACGACGTAACCGCCGACTTCGTGTACGTCCGGCTCCACGGTTCCCGCCGTCTGTACGTTAGCGGTTATACACCGCGGGAGATCGAGGCTTGGGCAAGGCGGATCGAGACCTGGCGCGAGGGTGCAGAGCCCGAAGACGTCCGGCGGATCGGCACGTCCAGACCACGCCAGGCGCGCGGCCGCGATGTATACGTTTTTTTCGACAATACCGACGTGAAACTCCGCGCCCCGATTGACGCCCGCCGGATGGCCGATCGTCTCGGCGTCGGGCCAGGAGAACCGGCCAGAGCCACGCTGCGGCAGCTTGGTGTGAAATCAGCTTTAAGGCGTTCGCCGACCAAGATAGCACGACCCGGTCGAGGTACGCCCCCCACCTCCGATTGAAGGTGAGGGCTGGGCAAGGGAGCCGCAGGTGGCGCTTACGCGGCCACAAGCTCGGTAAGGGTAGCAAGGGCGCCACTATTGGAGGCGCCGCGGCGGGTGGCGCTTTGGGAGCCGTTTGGAAGACCGGGAGAGTCCCCGGCGGAGGAAGCAGCGCTCGGGGGAGGGCATCAGGAGGGTCACCCGGTCATCGGCACGGTGAGACCGGTGTGATACCGAGCGGCGCCGTTGGGGTTCTGGGGAGAACGTATCCGTGGGCCGGCCGCGGTGATCGAGGTAAGGTAACGGATGGACACGAGACCTTGCTCGGCGCCCCGCGGATCGGCGAACACGGCACGGCCTTCGCCGTGGGCGACGACGATGGGGAGCTTGAACCCGAGCCATCCCCGCAAACAGCATAGACTCTGCGTGAATTCTTGACTGTCAAGACAACAGTCTGCTAGCCCTTCACGCACACCACCTGCTTCAAGGTGTGCACCACCTCGACGAGGTCCCACTGGTTCTCCATCACCGTGTCGATGTCCTTGTAGGCGCCCGGGATCTCGTCGATGACGCCTTCGTCCTTGCGGCACACGACGCCCTCGGTCTGGCGCGCGAGGTCCTCGCGGGTGAAGGACTTCATGGCCGCGCCCCGGCTCATGCGCCGGCCGGCCCCGTGGGCGCAGGACTGGAAGCTGTCCGCCGAGCCCTTGCCGCGCACGATGTAGGACTTCTGGCCCATGCTGCCGGGGATGATCCCGAGATCGCCTGTACGCGCGCGGATGGCGCCCTTGCGAGTCACCCACACGTCGGCGCCGAAATGGTGCTCGCGCTCGACATAGTTGTGGTGGCAGTTCACCGCCTCCGAGGTGACCTCGAAGGGCGGCAGGTGTCTTCGTAACGCTGCCAGGATGAGCCTCAACATCGTCTCGCGGTTCCCTGCCGCATAGGCCTGTGCCCAGCCCACGGCCTCGATGTAATCTTCGAAGTGCTCGCTGCCCTCGGGGAGATAGGCGAGATCGCGGTCCGGGAGTTGGATGAACCAGCGCTCCATGTCCCGACGGGCGAGATCGATGAAATAGGTGCCGATGGCGTTGCCGATCCCGCGGCTACCCGAGTGCAGCATGACCCACACGCGCCCGTCGTGGTCGAGACACAGCTCGATGAAGTGATTGCCGCCGCCGAGCGTCCCCATCTGGAGGACCCAGCTCGTGGACCTGCCGCAGGCCTTCCGTACCCCTGGGTGTTTTTCGAGGATTCCACGGAGCCCCGCCTCGAACGGTCCCGCCGCCCCGCCGGCCGCCCGCTCCTCACGGTGCTGGGCGCGGCCCACCGGCACATCGCGGCCGATCTGATTGAACACGAGTCTCAGGCGCTTCTCATCGAGCGCATCGGCCGTGAGCGAGAGGCGCGCTGCCATCATGCCGCAGCCGATGTCCACCCCCACCGCGGCCGGGATGATGGCGCGGTGGGTGGCGATCACGGACCCGACCGTGGCCCCGATCCCGGTATGCACATCGGGCATCGCGGCGACATGGTGATGGACGAAAGGCAAGGTCGCGACGTTCAGGAGCTGCTGGCGCGCCGAGCCCTCGATCTCGTCGGTATAGACCTTGACCGGGACGCGGTTTTCGGTGAGGACTTGCTTGACCGGCATGATCCCCATTGTAGATCACGGGAAATTGGTAGCTCACAAAAAACGAACGAAAATGGTCTTGATCCCACCTGACGTCGCAGCGGATCTCTCCTCGCCACGCACCGGCGTGGATTGCCAGACCATGGGCCGGGGCCAGTGCCGGCAAAAAGAGCGCCGTTCCCACCGCAACGGCCGTCGCGATACCTCTCGCTTGGGTGCCATCACCGAAGTTGCCGATGATGAGACTCTTGGAGAACGGGCCGAACCCCTCGGGGGCCAGGGCCATGCCCCAGGGCGCATTGAGTCTCCGGCTCGCGTGCAGCGTACAGATATGCCGGCCGTCGAGGTCGAGCTCGGCGATGAACCCGAGCCCCGGACCCTGCTCTTCCTCGACCGGATCCGCCGTGGTCCTGGCATAGGCGACGAAGAGGCGCTGCCTCGCGATACCGTCGCTCTCGTATTCCAGGAACTGAATGTTGAAGGGCGCAAAATCCTCGGGCACGTCGGCGGGCCGCTCGAAGGCGCCGTTCAGGATCGGTTGGTAGGCAGCATCGAAAGTGTCGATCCGGCGCAGGCCGAAGTTGGCGGCCTAGAGGCGGTTGCCGGAGCTGAAGGGCGTGACCGCGAGTCCCTTGTATACCGAGCCCGACTCCCCGTTCACGGCAATGGTGAAGGAGCGCATGCGCTGTGCCTGGCTCGATCCGGTCTCGGCCAGCACTGGAGGTTGCCGTCCTCGCTCACAATGAGGAACCGGCTCGGGGCCGCGATGGGGGCGCCCGTGAAGCTCTGCCGGAACAGGGGAACTGATCCGAGCCGCTGAAGACCTGGCCGGTCGGCGTCGGCGTTTGATCGGAAGCGCCGGCTCGACCCGTACCGCCTTGAGCGCGTCCTGGAAGAGCGTCGTCGTGTCGGTGTCGCCCATGTACGTCACGACGGTCCCCGAATCGGTATTGGCGATCCACCATTGCCCGCCCACCCCGGCCGGGCGCAGGGCCAGACCCCAGGCTTTCAAGAGGTCGTTTCGGAGCGTCTTGCGGCCGGGCTCGAGGCGGGCGCGATACTTGTCTCGGAAGTTGGTGATGAGATTGCGCTGCAGGTAGTAGCCCTCCGCGGCCGTTGCGGTCTTTGGTGCGCCCGCAACTGACGCAATTATGGCGAGAGCAACGGCACGCTCGCGAGATGTTTTGTCATGCGCGTGTCATGGGGGTTCCTCCTGGCTTCAGGCCTCTTGGGATAAAAGAACAGTACCGCCCAGCGGCCGGCCGGCCAGCGCGCCGAGCCGCAGGCGCTCGAAGCGGTCCTCGGCCATCGGTGCCTCGGCCTCCAATCCGGCGTCGGGTTTCCGATCATCGACATGGTCGTGTCTCCTCAGGGTTCTTCGTTCGGTTCAATGATGAACATCATGGCGACTCTGACCCGGCGCCTCGCAGGGCAGATGCGCCGGCAGTTTTTCGGCGGCCCGCTGCATCGCTCCGCACACGGCTTGGAAGACGTGTGGCGCGAGCTTCAGGCTTACCGGCCCAATGCGCAGGTGGAGGACCTGGCATTGCAGGCACAGCGCGATGCCACAGCATTCGTTGCTGGCGAGGTCCAGGGGTTGACAGGTGGTGTTGGTGTCCATCGTGATAACTTTCTCTCTTGTCGGTTGGAAATCGGGATTCGATATCAGGGTGCATCAGTGTCGCGGCGTCCGGCCCCGGTGCCATTCCCATCGACATCACTCATACGGTCTCCTCCCAGAGGGTGTCTTCCAAGGATGGATGTGGATTCGATGGCCGCCTCGGACACGGGAGACCGTGGATCGCGTGCACCTGCCAGCGCGCCGCCATGGTCCGGTAGAGGGGCCGCAAGCCCCAGTCGGGAAGATCCTCGTGTTCGGCGATGATCCGCAACTGGCGGCTGATCCGAAGCGCAAGGGAGTGCCGGACCGCATAGTCGTCGCTTCCCATGTAGTGGGCCATGAGCACCCCCAGCCCCGCGTGCAGTAGCTCCAGATCGTTGATCAATACCGAAGGTCTTGCGGACGGTGCGTGCATCAGGGATCACCTCCCCATTAAACCGGTAAGAAGCCGAGACTTTGAAATTCCGCCCGGCCTCATCGATGAGCGAGAGGCGGCGGTACGACTTGTCGGTTAGGTTGTCGATCCCGAAATCGAACCTGAGGCCCGGGTAGCCCGCAACCACCGGCAATCAACTCGCAAAGAAATCGCAGACACCATAGGCCGGGGTTTTGGGAACGCCCGCCGGTACCTCGTCCTGGCGTTTGAGGAAACGGCGCGCCCGGCGAAGACGAGGCCAAGCTCGGGTAAGCGCAGGCCGAGCTTCGCCACGATCTTGTCCGGGGGGACGGACGTGCGTGGGTCGCTCTTCGTTGCAGCCCTGCCCCGCGTCTCCGAATGGCTCATGGCCGCGAAGAAGCGGGATGCGTCGTACCCGAGCTCGGTCTCGAAACGGTACCGAGCACACCAACACCGACATACCCGAAGCGACTCTACTCGACACGTGACAGCTTCCCACAGGGTTCGGGCTGGCTGCCTCGTGCCGTCGGGCACGCGGTGGCTCGCGTCTTGTTGGACTATTGAATCAGATGACTACTTGGTCAGGATGAGCTTCCCGGCCCGAGTACGGCGCAGGTGGTATTCCTGCCCGGCATGCTCGATGATCACCTCGTCCCGGCCGGCCAGGAGATCGTCGCTCGCCAGCCGCCGCTTGGGAGGCGCTGGGGCGAGGGTGTCCGCGCTCTCCCAGGCGCTTCGCCGTCGCTCGGGGCTGTCGGGCATACTCATGCCGACAAATGATAATGGTTCTCATTCGCGTGTCAAGGGGCCCCTGCCCTGAACAGTACGCGAGCTGGGGATTTGTCGGGCGATTCATCGGTCCGAGGCGCTCGGATCCGGGGCGTTTTGGCCTCTCACGCGAATGCAGGCCAAAGGGAGCTGTCGGCTCAGGGAGTTGAGCCGGATGGGAGGGGGTCGCGGCCGGGATCAGGCCATTTCATTTGGAGTCGGTCGAATGACCGCCCGGGCGATCGGGGCGGTGCCCGGGCGGACAAGCCGAGAGCGGTAAGGATCTTGGCGATCACGGGCGGATCTGTGATAGCGGCGATGATGGTCAAGGTGCCGCCGCTACTCAGGGACACTGCGCGATGTCGATATCGAATACCCGCTTGAGCAACCCCGGCGTGACAGGACGCAGTCACCCGCCGCTGGCCCGACCAAGCCCCGATTCATCATCTCGATGTACGCCTGCTCCGGATCCCGGCCCCATTCGGCCAGCTTCGAGAGCACTTCCGCGAGGTTGACCGCACTGATGTATGCCCCGTGTGTCAGGACTTCAGCCACGACGTCGGCACCGGCCTCCCGCTGCAGATAGGCGAGGCAAGCCGAGGCGTCCAGTACCGCACTCATTCCCGATGCGTTGAGGATCCGTCCCTGCCCGTTCTCTTCTCGTCTACGTCCGCGTCCTGGCGGGCCTCCGCGCGCCGGTCGGCAATCAACTCATCGGCGAGATCCACGCCCGGGGCTACATCGGCGAGCATCCCCTGAAGCCTCTGCGCGAGCACCCGCGCACCCTGCAGGAGAAGAGTCCCGTCCGCTTCTACGCTCAGGATCAGCCGGGTCCCCCTGCTTCAGATCCAGCCGGTGCCGTACCTCCGCCGGCAGAACGATCCGCCCCCGGTTTCCGAGCTGGAGGGTATGACGCTCCTGAGCGAGCGGTCTAGTGTGGGCCATCTCGAAAATATACCACACTCGAAGCCAGTACCCACCGTCTATCTGTAGGGTTCTTGTGGAGTGGCGCTGCGGTAACCCTGCATCGAGGACTACCCGGCTGATAGAATACGCCGCGCCTGCCTGGGTTGAAGGAGATGCCGCCGCATCGTGTCCGGCCCCAGGGTGTAGTAACGGCTTCTTGGGCATCATTGAGGCATCACCGTCATGCTCGCAACAGGTTTGGAAGGGGTCGTCGCGGCCGAGACCGCGATCGCGACCGTGGGGCAGGAGTCGCTCGGGCTCCGTTACCGCGGCTATTCGGCCGTGGATCTGGCCGAAGGCGCGAGCTTCGAGGAAGTGGCCTATCTCCTCGTGTATGGCGAGCTACCGGGGCACCAGGCACTGGACGCGTATCGGGAGCGCCTGGCAGCGCTGAGGCCATTGCCCGAGGCGCTCTACGCGATCCTGCGGCTCCTCCCGGCCGATGCCCACCCCATGGACATTCTGAGAACGGGCTGCTCGGCGCTCGGCGCCCTCGAGCCGGAGGGCGCGGGCCGCGATCAGTACGCGATCGCCGACAGGCTCGTTGCCGCCTTGCCCACGATGCTGCTCGCCTGGCATCATGCCGGCCGATCCTGGGTGCCGCACGCCGAACCTTCGGGGCTTGCGCACTCGTTTCTGCTTGCCTTGCACGAACGGGAACCGGATCCCCTCGCGGTGCACATGCTCGATGCCTCGTTGATCCTCTATGCCGAGCACGAGCTGAATGCCTCGACCTTCGCCGCGCGCGTCACGGCCTCGACCTTGTCGGATTTCTATTCGGCGGTGTGCTCCGCCATCGGGGCCCTGCGCGGGCCGCTGCACGGCGGCGCTAACGAAGAGGCCATGCGGCTCATCGAGCGCTTTCCCGATCCCGACAGCGCCGAGCGCGGGGTCATTGATATGCTCCGGCGGCGCGAGCGCATCATGGGGTTCGGGCACCGCATCTACAAGCACGGTGATCCGCGCTCACCGCTCATGAAGTCCTGGTCCCACAGGCTCGCCGAGGCGTGCGGGGATCGGGTGTTGTTTCCCGTCTCGGAGCGCATCGAGGCGCTCATGTGGCGCGAAAAGGGCCTGCACACCAACCTCGATTTCTACAGCGCCTCGGCCTATCGCCTGGCCGGGATCCCGACCCCTTTGTTCACGCCGCTCTTCGTCCTGTCGCGTATCACCGGTTGGGCCGCCCATATCATCGAACAGCGCGCGCACAACCGTTTGATCCGGCCGAGCGCGGCCTACGTGGGCCCCGAGGCGCGCGCTTTCGTGCCAATCGAGCAACGCGGGTGAGGATGGTGGGCGAGACCGGGCCTTTCGACCCCGAGATCGAGGCCATCGCCGAGTATGTGGTCGCCGATCGGGGGCCCGAAACAGAGGGTCTTGGTACGGAGGCCTATCGCATGGCGCGTTACTGCCTGATGGATGCCCTCGGCTGCGCCATCCTCGCGCTCGGCCACCCCGAATGTACCCGTCATCTCGGGCCCATCGTGGGCGGGACCCTGGTGCCGAACGGGGCGCGCGTGCCCGGCACGGGCTTCTGCCTCGACCCCGTCACGGCCGCCTTCGACATCGGCGCGGCTATCCGCTGGCTCGACTACAACGACACCTTCCTGGCGGCCGAGTGGGGGCACCCCTCGGACAACCTCGGCGGGCTCCTCGCGGTCGCCGACTGGCAGAGCCGCACGCGGCGCGCCGCGGGACTGGCGCCGATCGCGGTGCACGAGTTGCTCACCGCGCTCATCCGGGCCTACGAGGTGCAGGGTTGCCTGGCGCTCGAGAACGGCTTCAACCGCGTGGGGCTCGATCACGTGTTGCTGGTCAAGTTGGCCACGGCCGCGCTCGCGACCCGTTTACTGGATGGTGATAAGCACGCGGTCATGCGCGCCGTCTCCCACGTCTTCGTGGACGGGCATAGCCTCCGCACCTACCGCCAGGCGCCGAACGTGGGGCCGCGGAAGTCCTGGGCGGCGGGTGATGCCACGAGCCGCGGGCTGTGGCTGGCCTTGATGTCGCGCAGCGGCGAGCCCGGCTGCCCGAGCGCGCTCTCGGCCAAGCGCTTCGGGTTTTACGATGTCCTCTTCGGCGGCCGGCCCTTTCGGATGCAGCGGGAGTATGGGAGCTATATTGTCGAGAATATCCTCTTCAAGGTCGCCTTTCCGGCCGAATTCCATGCGCAGACCGCCGCCGAGTGCGCCCTACGTCTCTACCCGGAGGTCTGCGGGCGGGTTTCCGAGGTCGAGCGCATCGAGATCGCCACCCAGGCGCCCGCGCTCTCCATCATCAGCAAGAAGGGCCCATTGCAGAACGCGGCGGACCGCGACCATTGCCTGGAGTACATCGTGGCCGTCTGTCTCCTCTTTGGCGCGCTGTCGGCCCGCCATTACGAGGACGAAGTAGCCGCCGACTCTAGCATCGACGCGCTTCGAGACCGGATGGTGGTGGAGGAGGACCCGCGCTACAGCCGCGATTATATGGATCCCGAAAAACGCGCCATCCCGAATGCCGTGCAAGTGTTTTTTCGCGACGGCGGCAGGACCGATCGGATCGAGATCGATTTCCCGCTGGGGCACCCGCGGCGCCGTGCCGAGGCGCTCCCAGGGCTCGTTACGAAGTTTCGCACCAACGTGGCGACCCGTTTCCCGGGCGAGCGGGTCGATGCGCTCACCGAGCTCTTCGAAGACCCCGAGCGGCTGGCGGCGCTGGCCGTCGATGAGCTGGTCGATCGCTTCCTGAGCCCCGCGTAGCGTGTCGGCAGTATCCTGATCTTTCACAAGCCTGACCGTTCGTCTATTTTTTCCGTGAAACGTTCACCGTGACTTCGCGATTTCAGGAGCGGCTCCGATGGCTCCAAGACGCCGATCTGGGGCCCTTGCTCACCCGTGGTCGCAAGGGGATCGAAAAGGAATGCCTGCGCGTGACCCCAACGGGCGACATCGCGGATACTCCTCACCCGCGGGCCCTGGGATCCGCGCTCACCCATCCCGATATCACCACCGACTACTCCGAGGCACTGCTCGAGTTTCGCACCCCACCCTGCGCCGATGCCGAAGAGGCGGTCGGATCCCTGGAGAACATCCACCGCTTTGTCTACGGTTGCCTGGAAGACGAGATCCTATGGGCCGCGAGCATGCCGTGCCGGCTCTCCGGCGACGAGGACATCCCCATCGCCCGGTACGGGCATTCCAACGTCGGAAAAATGAAGCACATCTACCGGCGTGGCCTCGGATACCGTTATGGCCGCGCCATGCAGGCCATCGCCGGCGTGCATTTCAATTACTCCCTCCCCGAGGCATTCTGGTCAGTTTACCAATATCGGGAAGGCGAAAGCGGAGCGCTGCGCGACTTCGTCGATCGGAGCTATTTCGGTCTCGTGCGCAACATCCAACGCTTTGGCTGGCTCGTGCTCTATCTCTTCGGTGCCTCGCCGGCCGTCTGCAGCTCATTCGTGGGTCTCCGGGATGCGGACTTCGAGCCCCTCGATCCCGAGACCTTTTATTCCCCGTTCGCCACCTCGCTGCGCATGAGCGACATCGGCTACAAGAACAAGAACCAGCGCGGACTCGACATCTCCTACAACGACCTTTCCGAATATGTCACGGGTCTGTGCCGCGCGATCGAGACGCCCTATGCCCCTTATCGCGAAATAGGCGTGAAGGTGAAGGGCGAGTACCGCCAGCTCAACGACCACATCCTCCAGATCGAGAACGAGTACTACGGCTTCGTGCGCCCCAAGCAGGTGGCGCGCTCGGGCGAGCGGCCGACCCTGGCGCTCCAGCGCCGCGGCGTCCAATACGTCGAGCTCAGGGCCCTGGACCTCGACTGCTTCCATCCGAGCGGCCTCGATGCCGGCGGGATCCGGTTCCTGGAGGCTTTCATGCTTTTTTGCCTCTTCACCGAAAGTCCGCCCTTGACGGCGGAGGAGTCCCGTGAAATCGAGCACAATCAACTCGCCGTCGCGCGCCATGGCCGTGACCCGGACGTGACCCTGCAAGAACGAGGGATTTCACGGCCCTTCGCGGAGTTTGCGCTGGACGTCTGTGGGCGCATCGAGGCGATCTGCGTCCTACTCGATGGCGACGCGCGGGAACGCCCGTACGGCAGTGTCCTCAACCGCGAGCGGGCCGCCATCCATGACCCGAGCTTGCTGCCCTCGGCGCGCATGCTACGGGAGATGCGCGAGCGCGGCGAGTCGTTCGTCGCCTTCGCGCTCAGGCTTTCCGAACAGCACGCGCGTTATTTCAGGGACCACCCCTTATCCAAAGGACGCGCGGCGTATTTCGCCGAGACCGCCGAAGCATCGCTCGCCAAGCAGGCGGAGATCGAGCGCAAAGACGAACTGTCGTTCGAAGACTACCTCGAGCGCTACTACGCGAATTGCTGAGCGGAGGACGCGGTGCACGCTGCGGGCACCTCTGCATCAGGAAACGTAGGCCGGGACCCTTCACCCACAAACGGTCGACAGGGTGCGCTGTGCGCACGTGGATGCGGCTCGAACGGTGCGCACGGCGTACCCTAGTGCGCCCGTGAGGGCGTCTTATCAGCACGGTGAAAGTCCGTGTCGGAGCATGCCACGGCTCCGTAGCCGAAGGTAACTGCGTCGCCGTGAGGCGGGGTGGGCAGCAACCGGAGGCG
>JBOIDR010000076.1:0-19848 GCA_050740695.1 Gammaproteobacteria bacterium
GCGGCTCACGCCGAGTCCCTCGGCGATCGCTACATTCTGCTGACCCGCCACGGCTCTCAGGATAATCCGGCAACGTAGCGCCACTTGTTGCGGAGTCCCGTGTGAGGACTCCCATTTTTCGAGCTGCATCCGTTCAGCCGGTTGCAACTCGATCGACAGACTCGTGTTCGGCATGACCGTGAGCATAGCAATTGCCGGAGAATCTGTCAAGTTATTTAAGGGACACTCCACTAGGGGCCTACGTGTAGAAAGCTGTCCGGCAAACGGCATATTTTCGTAGAATCATCCGTGGCCATGACGAAACCCGTCGTTTGAACTCCTGCCTTCGAATACCTGGCGTGAATCATCTTACCCTCAGCAGTAAGGAAACCGATGTGCTCCATGGCAGCGTCAGCTCGGGCTCAGGCTGGGTGTACCGGGTGAGGATCGGTTCCCGGTGGTCAGGATGTGCACATCGAGCATCTGCACGGCGGCAGACTTCTCTATCACTCTGCGCGGGGTCAAGCCCGGCGCCAAGGGGTGCAATCGTCGGCTGCCGAAGCGCCTGACGGCTGCGTTCAGCCCACTAAGTAAGTAACGCCGGAAACAACCAGCGAAAAACGAGCCGCCGGAGGGATCCGGCGGCTCGTCCCCAGCAGCCGTTCCCGGCCCCGTAAGCGCAAGCCAGCGCTTATGGACCGATTGGGTTGGTCACGGGCAGCGCCTGGCCCAGCGATTCCGAATCGCCGTCCCCAGCACCGTCGGCATCACCTCCGCAGGTTGGATGGCCGAAGCCGCTCGGGCTCGTGAACCCGCCCGTATTGGCGCCCGCGGCAGCGGGGCTTGCTTCGATCGAAGTCAGGTCATAGATGATGTTGTCCGTCCCACTGGCGACCCCACCCGGGATGTTGTCGAGGCCGAGCGCATCGCGCACTCGCCAGGCGATGACATGGTCGGCACACGAGGTATCGCCGCTCACGCCCAAGCCGCCTACGCGCTGCCTGGCCCGATACAAGCCAAGCCCGCCGCCGAAGACGTTCACCCCACCGACCTGCTCGCCGACCATCGGGTCATTGGCCCTACCGAATCTATTCGGGTTGCCCTGATAGGCCTCGTCGGGGTCCACCGGGTTGCTGTGCTGTAGACCGTAAAGGCTGCCGCCGGGGTTCACCGCTGTGTTCAGATTGGCCGTGGAGAGCGCGATCTCGGTATCGTTGCCCTTCGGGGTGCCAGCGGGGAGGCTCAAGCCATTGGCGGTATTCGCCTTCTGGGCCGCGATCACCCGGCTCAGCAACCACTGCTCCCTGCGATTGCTGCCCGAAAACGCTACCGCGCAGACGATCCCGTCGGCATTCACGATGGTGGCCCACATGTTGTTGTTGAGCCCGCCGTTCGAGGCGGCCACTGCGCCTAGGAGTGCGTTCGTCAATTGCGCCTGGGTGGGCAACCCCCGGCACGCCCTGGGGCGCTCGCCGGCCTGTGCTCGTGACCGTCCCGGACGTGAGCATGAGGCTCGCCGCGAGCGCCGCGGATGCGATTCGTGTTATTCTTAAAACCTTAAAACGTTTGACATCGGTGATAGCTCCTGATTATTGGTTGTTACGGATTGCTCATTCGTACTTGAGCACCTATGGCTCCCTTGTCTCTAGAAGCATGGCCTGCCCGTTACCTTCCGATATCGGCGCAACCGCGGCGCTGGAGCCAACTGGTATTATGCGGTCGCCGACCGGTGGCGGCAAGGTCGATCGGTGATTCCGACTGATTCCGATGGCTGGAGCGAGACGCGACCTCGACGAGATCATTACCCATCTCGCCCCGACCCGGCGCGCACCGCCGATCTCGACGCCATGCCCGCCTACGGGGCAGTGTACGGGATCTCCTGACCTAAGCGCCGATGACCTTCGACGCGACGCGCACCGTGCCTGGCACGCGCCGCATCGATTGCTATCTAGCGCGCCGCGAACAGCGTCGAGCTGAAGGGCTCGGATCTCTGCTTGTCGGGTCCGGTGGTAGTGACGATCAGGCGGTAGCTACCGGGAGCCAGGCCCGCGGGGATCTCGACCACCACCTCGTTATCGGAATGGCTCTGGACCCTGAGCACGCGATCACCCACCGCGACGACGGGCGATCCTCTGCCGAAATGCTCGCCGGACACGACCATGATGTTCTTGTCGGCGTCTACGGTCGTACTCGCGATCACGGGTCGCGCGGCGCGATGTATCGACACCGCGAACCCCGTGTCTGCCCATGAGGCCAGACCCAAAGTCACCAAGAGAGTCGGAATTATCTGTCTATACATCGCTTGCTCCTCCATCACCATATTGGTTTGTGCGCCGCCGCGGCCTCGCCGCCTGTGCGGGCGGGCGAGGGGTTCCGAACGACGATTCGGTGAGGCCGCGACGACGTTTTTTTCGTATCGACCCGTTCCCTCGGCACCCCCAATCGGTATCCCTTAAGGACCTGGTGGGGTCGGCTCATCGCAGGATCATCTCGGCCACGCTAACAGAAGCGATCAGTCGTGTCTGTGAAAAAAATCACAGACAAACGCTCATGAGTGTGCACCGGCCGGCAACCCCGGCGTCGTGCTGCGGCACTTCAGGATGTTGGCGATATAGACCGATTCGCGCCGCAACCGGAGGGCGGCGAGCATGGCGTTCAGGAGCTGTCCGACGCGCCCGACGAAGGGCTCGCCCTGGCGGGCCTCCTCGGCCCTGGGGGCCTCCCCGATGATGAGCCACTCGGCATGCCCCGAACACCGTCTGGATGCGCCCCCGGTGCAGCTCGCAAGCGGGTGCAGGCGGCTACCGTACGGCGCGTTGCCTCGAGTCCCATGGAATTTCCTTCCGCCTCGCCCGCCGACCCGTGATTCCGGGAATATCTCACAGTTTCGGGTCTAAGGAGCGGAATAGCCTCGCCCTTCTCTGGACCTCCGGCAGGGGCTCCCGCACAATAGCCGTCCCTGGGTCTCGGCGCCTGCTTTCCGACGGTCGGGGGACCCAGCCTGTGCGCCGGATGGTGCGGCCGTGCCCAGCACGCGCCAAGCATGGCGCGAACGGGTGTCGTTCGCGTGAGGCAACCCTTGCGACAGCGATGCCGCGTCCTGGAAAGGGCGCGGGCATTGCATCCGGCCGCACTTGGGGAGGGATCCTCCAAGACCTGCGCGCGCGGAGACGAACGGAACGGTCGTCGAACCCGCGATGATGAGGATGCGCCAGCCATGAGCACACTAGCCGTCTTACGACATGAGCCAGCGAGCGCGGCGCCGGTGGCCGCGCCGCCGTCAACGGCCGCGCGCCTCGGTGAATACCTCCTCGCCAACCACAAGATCTCCCGCGAGGGCCTGGAAAACGCCGTCCGGCTCGCCCACAGCGGCCGCGAATACCTCGGCGCCATGCTGGTCAAGCTCGGGCTCATCTCGGATCGCGACCTGGCCGAGGCGCTTTCGGTGCTCCTGGACCTGCCGCTCATCCGCGCCGCGGATTATCCCGGGGCGGCGTTGCGTGAGGAGCAGGTCGCGGTCAGGTTCCTGAAGTCCGCTCGCGCGGTGCCGGTGCGGGAGGACCCCGACGGGCTCTTGGTGGCCATGACGGCGCCGCAGGACCGTTACGTGACGCATGCGCTGGAGCTCGCCTATGGCAAGGCCGTCAAACCGGCGCTCGGGCTCGGATCGGAGATCCTGGCAGCCATCGAGCGGTTGTATGGCAGCGGCAAGACCGTGCTCGGGCAGATCGTCGATGACATCGAAGCGCGACCCGATGCCAACGAACCCGAGGACATCGAGCGCCTCAAGGATCTCGCCAGCGAGGCGCCGATCGTGCGGCTCGTCAATCACCTGATCCAACGCGCCATCGAGTCGCGCGCCTCCGACGTGCACATCGAGCCCTTCGAGAACCGCTTGAAGGTGCGTTATCGCATCGACGGCGTTTTGCACGAGGTCGAAGCCCCGCCGGCGCGCTCGACCGCCGCGGTGATCTCCCGCATCAAGATCATGGCGCGGCTCAACATCGCCGAGCGCCGCCTGCCACAGGACGGCCGCATCCAGCTGCGCGTGCAGGGCAAGGAGATCGACCTCCGGGTGTCGAGCGTGCCGACCCTGCACGGCGAGAGCGTGGTCATGCGGGTGCTCGACAAACAGGCCATCAGCTTCGAGTTCGGGCCGCTCGGCTTCGGTGGTCCGGTGCTACGCGCCTTCCTCGAGGTCCTGTCGTTGCCGCATGGGGTCCTGCTGGTCACCGGCCCGACCGGCAGCGGCAAGACCAGCACCCTGTACGCGGCGCTGAAAAAACTCAACACCGCGGACCGCAAGCTCCTGACCGTCGAGGACCCCGTGGAGTACCAGCTCGAGGGCATCAACCAGATCCAGGTCAAGCCCCAGATCGGCCTCAACTTCGCGAACGCCCTGCGCTCCATCGTCCGCCAGGACCCCGACGTCATCATGATCGGCGAGATCCGCGACCTCGAGACCGCGGAGATCGCCGTGCAATCGGCGCTCACCGGCCACCTGGTGCTGTCCACCCTGCACACCAACGACGCCGGCAGCAGCGTGACGCGCCTCCTGGATATGGGGGTCGAGGATTACCTCTTGACCTCGACAGTCAACGGGGTCCTGGCCCAGCGCCTGGTGCGCACCTTGTGCCGGCATTGCCGGCGGCCTAACCAGGCCCTGCCCGAGCTCATCGAGGACTTGGATCTGCGAAGCTATGTCCCGAGCGGACCCGTGGTCCTGTACCAGGCCGTGGGGTGTCCCGAGTGCTCCGGGACCGGATACCGCGGGCGCACCGCGATCCTGGAATTCCTGACCATCAGCGATCCCATCCGGCGGCTCATCCTGAAGCACGCGGACGCGGGTCAATTGCAGGCCGTCGCCATCTCCGAGGGCATGCGCACCATGTTCCAGGACGGGGTGGAGAAGGCCCTGGCCGGCGTCACCACGCTCGAAGACGTGCTGCGGGTGACCAGTGCCTGACGATGGCGGTCTATCACTACAAGGCGGCGAGCCCCGAGGGTGAGGTATCGGAAGGCGAGATGGAGGCCCAGAACCGCGACGCGGTCATCGAGCGCCTGCAGGCCCTGGGTTACGTGCCCATCCGGGCCGAGGAGCGTGGCGAGGCCAAGGCCGACCGCCCGCGCTTCTCGTTCAAGCTCAGGCGACGGCGCATCTCCCAGGCGCAGCTCGCGATCCTGACCCAGGAGCTGGCGACGCTCCTGCGGGCGCGCCTGTCGCTGGATCGGGCGCTGGAGGTGCTGATCGAGATCGCGGCAGATGAGCGCATCCAGCAACTGCTCATCCGGGTCCGGGAGGGGGTGCACGGCGGCGCCACCTTGTCGGCGGCGATGGAGGCCCAGAGCGGGGTGTTCTCGCGGCTCTATCTCAGCATGCTCAAGGCCGGGGAGGCCGGTGGGGCGGTCGAGACCGTACTCATGCGGCTCTCGGAATATCTGGAACGGGCGCGCGAGCTGCGCGAGACCGTCACCTCGGCGCTCGTCTACCCGGCTATCCTCCTGGGCGTGGCGCTCTTGTCGGTGATCGTCCTATTAGTCTACGTGGTGCCGCAGTTTCAGCAGCTCTTCGACGACGCCGGCCAAGCCTTGCCGTTCGCGACCCGGGTCGTGATCTTCGTCGGCGATGGCCTCCGGAGCTACGGCTGGCTCTGCGCGCTCGGGGTGGTGGGCCTCTGCTTTTACTTCCGCGGGCAGCTCGCGGTTCCCGCGACGCGCTACCGCTGGGACGCGCGCTTCCTGCGCCTGCCGCTCGCCGGGGACTTGATCACCAAGATCGAGGTGGCGCGCTTCAGTCGTATGTTAGGGACGCTCCTCAGCAACGGCGTGCCGCTCTTGACCGGGCTCTCGATCGTCAAGGAGACGCTCGACAACCGGGTGCTGGCGGAGGCCATGGATGGCGTCGTGGAGCGCCTGAAGCAGGGGCACGGGCTGGCCGAGCCCCTGCTCGAGGTTCCGTCCTTCCCGAGGCTCGCGGTCCACATGGTGCGGGTCGGTGAAGAGACCGGGCAACTCGAGGAGATGCTCCTGCAAGTGTCTGAGGTCTACGATCGGGAGGTCCGGAGCGCCATCAAACGCGTCATGGCCCTGCTCGAGCCGGCCCTGATCCTGGGGCTCGGCCTCGTGATCGCGGCCATCATCATGTCCATCCTGGTGGCTATATTGAGCGTCAACGAGCTGGCGTTCTGAGGGGCCGAAAACAAGAAACTAGGGGCTGCAACTCATCGCGTGCGCCGAGGGTCTATGCAAGGGACATCTGGACCTCGTCGTGAGGTCCGCCTATCGTGACGGTGGGGGCGCACGGCCATGCGCCCCTACTTGGGACAAACGCTTGGAGATCGATGAATGAAGGGCAAGTCAGAAACAGAGCGGCGGGAGCGTGGCTTTACGCTCATCGAGGTATTGGTGGTCCTGGTGATCCTGGGGCTTTTGGGCAGCATCGTGGGGCCCAGGGTCATGAAATACCTGAGCAGCGCCAAGTCCGACTCGGCGCGCCTGCAGATCCAGGATTTTGCCGGCACCCTGGACCTCTATAAGCTCGAGCTCGGGCGTTATCCCACGACCGACGAGGGACTCAAGGCCCTGGTCGAGCAGCCCAGCAACGCCGACGGTTGGAACGGTCCCTACCTCAAGAAAAAGGAGGTCCCCAAGGACCCGTGGGGGAACGAATACTCCTATCGTTTTCCCGGCCAGCATGGGGAGTTCGACCTCTATTCCCTGGGGGCCGACAATGCCGAGGGCGGCGACGGGGAGAACAAGGATGTAGCGAGCTGGGAGTGATCTGACCTTGGCTCGGGGCGGGCGGGCGCGAGGCGCGGCGGGGTTTACCCTGATCGAGATGATCGTCGTGCTCACCCTCGCCGGGCTGCTGCTGGCGCTGGTGCCGCCGCGGCTATCCGGGGCTCTGGCGGCCGCCGAGATCAGGAGCGCCGCGCGCGAGCTGGCTTCCGCGTTGCGTTACGCCCGGAGTCGCGCCGTGACGCGCCATGCCGAGGTGCTCTTGACGCTCGATACGGAGCGCCGGCGGTATCGGGTGAGCGGTTCCAAATGGCGGGCGCTGCCCGAAGACATGCAGATCAAACTGACGACCGCGCGCTCCGAACGCCGCTCCCGCGACGTCGGCTCGATCCGGTTCTATCCCGACGGGACCGGCACCGGCGGGCAGATCGCCCTCGGTTCCGGCGCGCGGCGCTTCGTCGTTGACGTGAGCTGGCTGACCGGCCGCATCGCCATTTACACGGGATCATCATGATCCGCTACTCGCCGCGCATCCGCCCATTCAGACGGTGATCACGCGAATTAGATCGGTGCCGCCGGCTCGCTGGGCGTGACCGGAGGTCGCTACCACGATGTCCCCGGCCCGTAAATATCCCAATGACGCGGCCTGCCCGATGGCGAATGCGATCTTCGCCTCGTCGTTACCTTCTCCTGCGCACAAGAGCGGCAAAACGCCCCAATTCATGGCTAGCTTCCTGGCGACGCGCGGGGAGGCGGTGATCGCGAGGATCGGGCAATCGGGGCGGTGCTTGGAGACGAGTCTCGAGGTGAAGCCCGTCTCTGTCAGGCTGAAAATCGCGGCAGCCGCCAACTGCCGTGCCATGGCGACCGATGCCTGGCTGACGGCCTCCGTCACCACGTCGGAGGGGTGCGGTAAGATCTTTTGGAGGTAACCGTACTCGCGTAGGTGGGCCTCGGCCCGAAGTGCCAGCTCGGCCATGGTGCGAACGGCCTCGACGGGGAACTTTCCCGCCGCGGTCTCCCCGGAGAGCATGATCGCCGAGGTGCCGTCGAGGATGGCATTGGCGACATCACTCGCCTCGGCGCGCGTAGGGCGGGGATGGATCTCCATGGACGCCAGCATCTGTGTCGCGGTGATGACCGGCTTGCCGTTCATGACTGTGGTATGGATCATGTGCTTCTGCGTCGCCGGGACCTCGGCCAAGGGCAGCTCGACGCCGAGGTCGCCGCGCGCCACCATGATCCCGTCGGCGGCCTGCACGATCGCGTCCAGGTTGTCGAGCCCGGCCCGGTTCTCGATCTTGGCGATGATCGGGATGGCGGCGGCGTGCTCGCGAAGCACCTCCCGGATCCCCTCGACATCACCGGCGTTCTGTACGAAGGACGCGGCGATATAGTCCACGTCCGCCTCCGCTGCGAAGCGGATCTCGCCTGCCAGCAACTCGCGATCGTGTCCGTCCAAGACGGAGCGTGGGAGCGGTGTGGCGGGCAGGTTGACCCCCTTGTGGTCGCGCAGTATCGCCCCGGCGATGACCTTGCAGCGCACAGAGTCAGTACCTGTCGATTCCACTTCCAACTCGATGGCGCCGTCGTCGAGCAGGATCGGCGTCCCAGAGGTGACCTCCTCGGGAAGGCTTCGGCAGGAAATGGACACACCCTCGATATCTCCCACGCGGCCGTCCGTGTAGAGCGTGAAGCGTGCACCGGGGGCGAGGGTCACGGCGCCATCCATCACCTTGCCGGTGCGGATCTCGATCCCGCGGGTGTCCGCCATCACGGCGATGTTCGCGCCCTTCTTCTGAGCGGCCGCGCGGATGCGGGAGATGCGGTCCAGATGGTCCGCGAAGGTGCCGAAGGACAGGTTCAATCGGGCCACGTCCATGCCCGCCGCGATCATGCCCTCCAGGGTCTCGATGGCGTCGGACGCGGGGCCGACGGTCGCGATGATCTTGGTCTTGCGGAGTCGGGGGGCTGTCATAGGCGTACGGGTAGTGGGAACTGTTTGGAGATGAGGGAAAACGCGCGGGCTCCGGAGGAGTTGCCGTATTTCAGGCTTGCAGGAGCAGCGGGCGATGAAATGTCCCGCGCCGCATGCGTCGATATCGCGTCGGCACGCGGGCCGGGGACGGACCGATTTCATGGAGAGGATGGTTTTTGGCATAGTTTGCCATAGGAGGGGGAAGAAGACCAGCGATCCTGCGTGACGTCTGCGGGATCGATCGCCTCTGCGCGAGTCTGGCGCGGAGCCACGGCCGACGGCGTGGGGGAAGAAAATGAGGGCCGGCCCGAAGGCCGGCCCTCTACGGTGGGGTTACGGGAGGTTCTGGGTCGGATTCGGATCCCGGAAGACGTCGGTGTCCGATCTCCCGGTCGAGAGCGGCGTGCGGCCGTCGATAGACCTCAAGAACGCGAGGAGGTTACTCGCACCCCCCAGTCCCTGGATCGTGCCGCCGCCCGGAAGCTGGTGTAGGGCAAAAACCTGCTCCAATGTCTGCGCCGCCCCGTTGTGGAAGTAGGGGGCGTGGAAGCCGGTACTGAGCAAAGAAGGGACGTTGAACCCAAGGCTCCCCAGGGATGGCGCGCCCTGGCCCGCGGCGGCGGCCGGAGCGCCTGCCCCACGGATCTCGATCGCGTTGGCCGCATCGAAGGTCCCGATGATCTCCAGAAACCGGAGTGTCCCGCTATCGAGGACAGCGTTTGCATACGTCACGACCTGGTCACCGACATTCGCAACACCGGGATCGCGGAACACGCCTCCGGCATTGGCATCTCTATCGAGCGCCGGGTCGTTGCCGTAGATCACCTGACTCTTGGTCCACTTCGCCCCGCCATGGCAAGAGGCGCAATTGTTGGCGAAGACGGTGGCCCCCGCGGCGATCGCGGAGGGGTCCACCTTCGGCTGGTTGAAGGGCCGCACGGTCTCGGCCCACTCGGTCTCGAAGTCCAAGGCCTCGCTCCCCCCATTGGAGACCCCGTGGTCGAAGATGGCGGGGTTGGCCGGTGTGGCGGCGCCTTGGCCCAGACACTGACCTGGAGCGAACGCATCGCTGGCGAAGCCGCAGCCACCCTGGACAGCGCGGGAGTTGTTGTTGAAGTCCGTGACGCTGGCGCGCGCGGCGCTCCAGTTGTTGATGCGGGTGTCGTGCGGGCCGTTGATCTTGGAATAGAGGGCATCGAGCGGGAGGGTGTTGCGCGGTCCGTCGGCGAAAATCCAGGTGACGGCGTCGGAAAGACCCGCGGGATGGCAGGAACCGCAGGTGCTCCAGGCATTGTTCGACTGCTTGCCGCGGAACAGAAGCGGATCGATGGCGCGGATATCCTGCCCCACGAGACCATTGTCGGAGACCCCGAGGGCCGTGAAGAACACGAGCTTGCCGAGCAACACGGCGTGCTCGTGGCTGCCGGGTTTCGGAGGCTCGGACGAAGGGACATTCAAGGCAATGGTGTTGCCGTTGCTATTGAGGTCGAGGATGGAGACCGAATGCCCTACCTCGTTGTTCACGTACCCGAAACGTCCGCGGACCACGATCCCGGTCGGTATGTTGCCGGTCTTGAAGCGCACGACATTCGGCGCCCCGATATTGAGCCTGCCGCCCTGCAGTGCGGCCCTTAGCACATAGTTCCCACCGCGGCTCACGATGAAAAACGTCCTTCCGTTGGCCGTGGCGTCGACGGCCACGATGTCGTTGCCGAAGAGCTTGCCGAGACCGGTGGTCACCGTCTCGTTATCGATCTGGTCGTTCAGGTTGACATGCTCGGCCGCGTTCTCCTGGTTATTCTGCGTGTTGACCACGTGCACCAGCGCCTGGACGTTGACCGTGAACTGCACCGGCGGCTCGGGCTGGGCACCTATGTTGGGCAAGAACAGTCGATTGCCGCGGATCAGGGCCGAGAAAAGCTGATTGGGGAATACCGCCTGGGGATCCGCGGTTATCACAGGGCTGGCCGGATCAGTGATGGCGGGATTCGGACAAAAGGTTTGATTGACCGGGTCGGGATCTCGGCTGACGTTACAAAAGGGCGCGCGGTTGGCGGTGAAACCACTGTCCGCAAGCGGTGAGAGCCTGGTCGTGGTGATCGATCCCGGACTGCCGACGCGGAAAGACTTCACGATGCCTTCCTTACCTGTATCAAAGCCCTCGCCGGGCCCCCCCTGGATGAGGCGGGCGTAGAAATCGGTGACGAACACCCGCTCCCTGTTCCTGCGGCCGCCGGTGTCGGTGACCGCGATCGCGAATGGGTTCCCGCCGACGTTGACGGTGCCGATGACCCGCCGCCGGCTGGTGTTGATGATCGAGACCGTGCCGGCCGTGTGGTTGGCGACGAACAGCCGCTCGCCGTCCGGGGTCAGGGCGCAGCCCCTGGGCTCGGTGCCGACCGGGATCGTCCTGACCCGGCGGGTGGCCGGCGAGATCGCCGACACGGTGCCGTCGGCGCCGTTGGTGACGAAGATATCTCCGCCGCGCGGGTCCACGGCTACGCAATGTGGCTCTTGTCCCACCGGGATCTCGGCGATCTTCCTGAGGCTCCGGCCCCGGACGTCGAAGAGCGTCACGCTGTCGGCCTCGTGGTTGACGTTGACCAAGCGAGTCCCGTTACCCGTCAGTGCGATGCTGGTCGAGCGTGTGGATGCGGCTTGACCGGCGGGGCAGACGCCGAGGAGCGTCAGGCTACCGAGTGCAACGATGGCGGCGCGGGCACGCCGCCGGCCGGTGGTGGCTGAGACGTGATGCATGGTTACCTCCCAGAGCGTTGAAGTGCCGTTGATAAACTGTTTTCCTGAAACAGTACCGGGCCCACGAATCCCTCTTACAGCCTAGCAGACTATCAGCCTAACAGACTATCAAGGCATGTCCGTGAGCGCCTGCGGACGACGGAGCCGCGCGCCAGCGGCCGGGCCAGGACGCTCGTTTTGGTCGTTTCCCGCCGCGGCGGGAAGGTTCAATCGAAGCCGCCGTGCCGGCCCGGGGGTAATCGGTAATCGCTAAGGCGTGGGAGAACTGGGCTATACTGCATGATGACGCGCCGGGACGCCGGGTTTCCGATGGGCCTCCCCGCCGGGCGGCCCCTGAACGCTCGGCAGCGGGGCACCGGGACAGCACGTGGAGACGCAAGACCTCAAGAAGGCAGGCCTCAAGGCCACCCTGCCGCGCATCCGCATCCTCCACATCCTGGAGAGCTGCGAACGGCGCCACCTGAGCGCGGAAGAGGTCTACAAGGCCCTGCTCGAGGCCGGGGAGGACGTGGGGCTCGCGACGGTGTACCGCGTCCTCACCCAGTTCGAGGGCGCGGGGCTCGTGATCCGCCACCACTTCGAGGGCGGACACTCGGTCTTCGAATTGAATCAAGGCGGCCACCACGACCACCTGGTGTGCATCCGCTGTGGGGCCATCGTGGAGTTCATCGACGAGATCATCGAGGGACGGCAGCGCGACATCGCGAAGCGGCACGGGTTTTCGATCACCGACCATGCCTTGTACCTCTACGGTCTATGCGGCCGCTGCCAGGCCCACGACCGGGCCCGCGAGTAGCCTCGATCGATTCCGGGCGGGTCGATTTCGCCTTAATTAGATACTTGCGTCGTAAATGTCGAACAACACCGCTCAAGCAATTACTGATTCACATGCAAAGTCAATCAGCTGCAAGCGCCAGGGTAGCCCCTCCCCTGCGCAGCGGGGGAGGGTTAGGGTGGGGGCCAGGCGTGTCAGGCGGAGACGAGGCTTGGTCAGCGGCTGAAGGGCTTGGCCCCCACCCACCCTCCCCCGTCCGCAGAAAGCGCGGACAGGGGAGGGAGTCTCCGGGCTCCCTCCCCTGCGTAGCGGGGGACGGTCAGGGTGGGGGTCGAGCGTCGCGGTTCAGATAGGCTCGACCTCCATCCTATCCCCTTATGAGGCCTTATGAGGTGAAGGGACGATAAATTTCAAATGCCTTTGGCTAGTCTTAATATAATTAGGTTCAGCGTGCGGCCCGGGACAGCATCTCCTCGGCGTGCCTCAGGGTCTGCCGCGAGATGGTGACCCCGCCCAGCATGCGCGCCACCTCCTCGATCCGCCCGCGCGCATCGAGGGTCCGCGCCGTGGTCGCGGCCATCCCCTCGCGGGTGCTCTTGGCGATCTGTACGTGCTGATGCGCCAGCGATGCGACCTGGGGCAGGTGGGTCACGCAGAGCACCTGGCGTTTCCGAGCCAGCCTCCGCAACTCCCGCCCGACGATCTCGGCCACGGCACCCCCGATCCCGGCATCCACCTCGTCGAAGACGAGGGTCGCGATCCCGGCATCGCTCGCGCGCAGCACCTGGACCGCGAGGCTCAGCCGGGACAGCTCCCCGCCGGAGGCCACCTTAGCCAAGGGACGCGGCGCCTGGCCGGGGTTGGCCGTGACCAGGAATTCGACGCGGTCGAATCCCGCTGGAGACGGCGGGGCATCCGAGACCGCCGTGACCGTGATCTCGAACGCCCCATCCCGCATGCCGAGCGCGTGCAGGTTGCGGGTCATGGCGGCGCCCCACGCGGCCGCCGCCTCCACCCGGCGGCCGTGCACGACCTGCGCGGCCTCGCGATAGGCCGTGAGCGCCTGCGCCGAGCGGGTCTCCAGCGCGGCGATCTCCGCGGCGCGGCCTTCCAGGGCTTCGAATCGGGCCCGTAGCTCGCCGAGGCGCGTGGGGAGCCCTTCCGCCCGGAGGCCGTGTTTGCGCGCGATGTCATGGATCAGCGCGAGACGCGACTCCAAGCGTTCCAGCGCGCCCGGATCGGCCGCCATCCCATCGAGATACCGGCTGAGCGCCTGGTCGGCCTCGCTCACCTGGATGGCGGCGCCCTCCAAGAGATCGCTGATCCCTTTCAGCTCGGCATCGAAGCTCAAAGGCCCCCTGAGTGCCCGGATGGCACGGTGGAGCAGGGATCCGGCAGCGATGTCCCCGGCGTCTCGATCGCCGCCACCCCCGCCCAGGAGGCCGAGCGCCAGCTCGCAGCCCTCGGCGATCCGCGCCAGGTGGGCGAGCCGGGTATGCTCGCGTTCCAGCCGCTCCATCTCGCTGTCCCCGAGACCGAGCCCCTCGATCTCCTCGACCTCGTGACGCAGTCGATCGCGCTCGCGATCGACATCGAGGTCAGCGCTGGCCGCGAGCGCGGACAGGCCGTCCTGCGCCCCTTGCCAGTCCCGGTGATGGGCACGCACGGCGGCCAGGGGCTCGGCGCACTGGCCGAGCTCGTCCAGCACCTCGCGCTGCACCTCGGGACGGCAGAGCGACTGGTGGGCATGCTGGCCGTGAATGTCGACCAGGGTTTCTCCCAAGGTCTGCAGGAGGCGCGCGGTGACGGGCGCCCCGTTTATCCAGGCTCGCGACCGGCCGTCCGCTTCCACATGGCGCGTGACGATGCACTCCCCCTGGTCCGCGGCGATGCCTTGGGCTTCCAGGACGCAGAGCGCCTCTCCGGTCCGCGCCACATCGAATATCGCGCACACGGTTGATCTGCGGCAGCCGTTGCGGACTACTCCCGGATCGGCGCGGTCGCCGAGCACCAGTCCCAGGGCATCGACCACGATGGACTTGCCGGCGCCGGTCTCGCCGGTGAACACCGTCATGCCCGGCCCGAGGTCGAGGTCGAGCCGTCCCACGACGGCGAAGTCCTCGATGTGCAAGTGCCTCAGCAATCGGGCCCCTCGCGGCGCTAGCCCACGTGTAACACTACCCAGAGATATTTGAAATTGCATGCGCTTTCTGATCCCTTCCCCCTGAAAGGGGGAAGGCTAGGATGGGGGTTGAAGCTCTCAGAATAATGCAACGCTCGACCCCCACCCTACCCCTCCCCCTTTCCAGGGGGAGGGAATAAGTTGATGCTGGCAACTTATTGAAATTGCAGATGAAACAGAATTTGTTCGAGTTGCTGTGTTCAACATTCGGAATGTAAGTATCTAACCAAACATATTCGAGATTACGGGCACCTCTCCAAGGTCTCTGTCCCTCCGGGACAGGGATCGTCTTTTTCTCTGTTTCCCTCCGGGAGAGGGTTGGGGTGAGGGGATCAAATCATCGACGAAAGTCTTTGGTTTTGATTCCCCTCATCCTAGCCTTCTCCCTGAGGGAGAAGGGACTCGCATACTTGAATGATTCTGTACGACATTCGCTGCGTTAGAACCTAGCATAGTCTCGCGCGTCAACCCCATTGCAGCTTGGCGCGCAGTGCCGCGAAGTGGTCATGCTCCGCGGGATGGACCAGGCGTATCCGGCCCTTGCCCTTTTCTATCATTACGCGATCGCCCGGGCGGAGGAGCTCGCCGATCTCGCCGTCACAGATAAGTCGCGCCTGATCCGGCTCGGGGGTCTTGATCTCGATCTCGATGCGGCTGTCCCCGCCGACCACGATCGGCCGGTTGCTCAGGCTGTGCGGGCACAGCGGCACGATGACCAGCGCATCGAGCGACGGGTGGACGATGGGTCCCCCGCAGGACAGGGCGTAAGCGGTCGAGCCCGTGGGGGTGGAGACAATGATGCCGTCGGAGCGCTGGCTGTGGACGAAATCGTCATCGACAGAGGTATCCAGGGTGATGAGGCGTGCGATGCCCCACTTGTGAACGACGATGTCGTTGATGGCGTCGCGGCGCTCCACGGGCTGCCCGCCACGCAACACCGTGCTGCGCAGGATCAGGCGTTTCTCTTCGACGAAATCCCCCTGCAGGATGGCGGAAACGTGTTCCTCGACCTCCTCCGGCGGGATGTCGGCGAGAAATCCCAGGTGGCCCATGTTGACTCCCAGGAGACGCACATCGTAACTCGAGATCAGATGAGCGGCTCGCAGGAGCGTCCCGTCCCCGCCGACTGCGATCACGAGGTCGCAGTCGTCGCCCACCAAGGTGGCCTGTGGCGCCGATCCGCCGCCCTGGAGGAGCGTGACACAGTGCTCGTCGAGTCTGACCTCGATCCCGCAGCGCGTCAGGAGATCGATCAAGACCCTGAGCGTCGCGGCGACGCGGGCATCCCCCGGTTTGGCGACCAGGCCGATACTTCGAAACACCGCGGGTTGAAACATTATTGGGTCGAAGTGTCGAGCTTCAGCACCGAGGTCGGGCCTCGCACGCGCCAAGGTGAAAACCTATCGGGTGAAAACTTATCACGTCACCTGCCTATCTCACAGGGGGGCGTGTGCCGCGCGCTGCCGGCTCACGAGGTCTTTTGCGCTCCCGGTTGGGCAGTGCTACATTGCATCCGCCCGTCGACAGGGGCGCGCCCTCCGGCAGGAAGCGGTGGCGCGAAGCACACAGACTCGGATTGATCAGGAAATCGATGGCCTCGGAGCAAAAAGGCGCCGCGTTGTCGGCGCGGGCCCAAAAGCTTTTCCGGCTCCTGGTCGAGCGCTACATCAGCGACGGCCAGCCGGTCGGATCGCGCACCCTGGCGCGTGGCGGGGAGCTGGACTTGAGCCCGGCCACGATCCGCAACGTCATGGCCGATCTCGAGGACATGGGTCTCCTCCGCGCCCCGCACACCTCGGCCGGCCGGGTGCCCACCACCCGCGGCTTCCGTTTGTTCGTCAGCAGCCTGTTGCAATGCCGGAAGCTGTCGGTGATGGAGGTCGAGCGCGTGTGCCAGGACCTGTCCACGCCGGACGGGGTCCAGCGGCTGCTGGAGAAGACTTCGACCATGCTCTCGGAGATCAGCCGTTTCGCGGCGGTGGTCATGGCCCCGCGCGCCGAGCACCGCTCGTTCCGCCACATCGAGTTCCTGGACCTGTCGGAGAACCGGGTGCTCGCCATCCTGGTCTTGAACCACAACGAGGTCCACAACCGTATCATAGAGTCGGAGCGGCGTTATTCCCCGGCCGAGCTGACCCAGGCCGCCAATTACCTCAATGAGGCCTTCGCCGGGCGGGCGCTGGACGCGGTGCGTACCCAGATCCTGAGCGAGATGAGCATGGCCCGCGAAGAGATGAACCGCATGATGCAGGCGGTCGTGGAGATGGCCGACAAGACCTTCGATGCCATGAAGTCCGGCGACGATTACGTGTGGGCCGGCCAGACCAACCTCATGGGCATCGAGGCCTGGGCCGACATGGGCAAGCTGCGGCAGCTGTTCGAGGCCTTCAACGAGAAGCGCGTGATCTTGCACCTGCTCGACCAGGCCATCACCGCGGAGGGTGTGCAGATCTTCATCGGCGAGGAATCGGGTTATGAGCTCCTGGAGGATTGCAGCCTCGTGACCTCGACCTATTCGGCCGACGGTCGGGTGATCGGCGTGCTCGGCGTCATCGGGCCGACGCGCATGCCCTACGAGCGCGTCATCCCCATCGTCGATCTCACCGCCAGGGCGCTCGGCCTGGCCTTGAAATCCCTGCACTGATCCCCATCTGCTTCCGCGGCGACCCCGAGCGGGGGACGCCGACACATCGGTCTTTGGCCATCGGTACTCGAACGGGGGGGGGTGAGCGTGACTCGAGAAGAATCGTCTCAGGAAACGGTGGGCACGGCGTCGAACGGAGAGGCGCAGGCGCCCGAGGCGCTGCAAGCGGCCCTGGACGCGGCCAATGCCAGGGCCGATGAGTATCGGGACGATATGCTGCGGGCACGAGCCGAGCTCGATAACGTGCAGAAACGCGCCGCCCGCGAGATCGCCAACGCCCATAAATACGCCCTGGAGCGTTTCGTTATCGATCTCCTGCCCGTCAAAGACAGCCTCGATCTGGGTCACCTAGCGGCCACCGGGTCCTCGGACATCGCGACCCTGCGCGAGGGCATGGAACTGACCCTGAAGGTGCTCGATACGGCCCTGGAGAAACACGGCGTCCAGGGCCTCGACCCGGTCGGCGAGCCGTTCAACCCGGAGCTGCATCAAGCCATGAGCGTGCAGGAATCCACCGAGGTCGCGCCGGGCACGGTGGTGACGGTGGTCCAGAAGGGCTATGTGTTGAACGGGCGTCTGTTGCGGCCCGCGATGGTGATCGTCGCCAAGCGTCCGGCCGAGGACGCGGGGGCCGAGGGGAGCGGCTCGCTCGAGGCTTGAAATCCTGAGGCGCGCCTCCACTTCTCCCCCCCAGTCAATCATCTCAATCAACCCCAATGGCAGCGGAGAACCGGCAAATGGGAAAGATCATCGGCATCGACCTCGGCACTACCAATTCTTGTGTCGCCGTCCTGGAGGGCGGCAAGCCCAAGGTCATCGAGAACAGCGAAGGCAGCCGCACGACGCCTTCCGTCGTGGCCTTCACCCCGGAGAACGAGGTCCTGGTCGGTCAATCCGCCAAGCGCCAGGCGGTCACCAACCCTCACAACACCCTGTTCGCCGTGAAACGCCTCATCGGACGGCGCTTTAACGAGGACATCGTCCAGCGCGACATCAAGATGGTGCCGTACAAGATCGTGCGGGCCGAGAACGGCGACGCCTGGGTCGAGGCGGGCGGCAAGAAGATGGCGCCGCCGGAGATCTCGGCGCGCGTCCTCATGAAGATGAAGAAGACCGCCGAAGATTATCTCGGCGCAGAGGTCAAGGAGGCGGTGATCACCGTACCGGCCTACTTCAACGACTCCCAGCGCCAGGCCACCAAGGATGCCGGGCGCATCGCGGGCCTGGAAGTCAAGCGCATCATCAACGAGCCCACCGCGGCCGCGCTCGCCTATGGCATGGACAAGAAGCGCGGCGACGCAAAGATCGCGGTCTACGATCTGGGCGGCGGCACCTTCGATATTTCAATCATTGAAATTGCCGAGGTCGACGGCGAGCACCAGTTCGAGGTGCTGTCCACCAACGGGGACACCTTCCTGGGCGGCGAGGACTTCGATCTCCGCATCATCGATTTCCTGGCCGACGAGTTCCGGAAGGATCAGGGCGTCGATCTGCGCAAAGATCCCCTGGCGCTGCAACGCCTCAAGGAGGGCGCCGAGAAGGCCAAGATCGAGCTGTCCTCGAGCCAGCAGACTGACATCAATTTACCCTACATCACCGCCGACGCGAGCGGTCCCAAGCACCTCAATGTGCGCTTGACGCGCGCCAAGCTCGAGGCGCTCGTGGAGGACATCATCATGCGCACCGTCGAGCCCTGCAAGACCGCGCTCAAGGACGCCGGGCTCTCTGCCTCGGATATCGGCGAGGTGATCCTGGTCGGCGGCCAGACCCGCATGCCCAAGGTCCAGGAGCTGGTGAAGTCGCTGTTCGGCCGCGAGCCGCGAAAGGACGTCAACCCCGACGAGGCCGTGGCCGTGGGGGCCGCGATCCAGGCCGGGGTGCTCGGGGGCGAGGTCAAGGACGTGCTCCTGCTCGACGTCACTCCCCTGTCGCTCGGGATCGAGACCTTGGGTGGGGTCATGACTAAGCTCATCGAGAAGAATACGACCATCCCGACCAAGGCCTCCCAGGTCTTTTCCACGGCGCAGGACGGCCAGACGGCGGTGACGGTCCACGTCCTCCAGGGCGAACGCGAGATAGCCTCGGCCAACAAGTCGCTCGGGCGCTTCGACCTCGCCGACATCCCGCCCGCGCCGCGCGGCGTGCCACAGATCGAAGTCAGCTTCGACATCGACGCCAACGGGATCCTGAACGTCTCGGCCAGGGACAAGGCCACCGGCAAGAAGCAGTCGATCGTGATCAAGGCCTCCAGCGGTCTGTCGGAGGATGAGATCCGCAACATGGTCAAGGATGCCGAGGCGCATCGGGAAGAGGACAAGCGCTTCCACGAGCTGGTCGGCGCCCGCAACCACGCGGATAGCTTGATCCACGCGACCCAGAAGTCGTTGAAGGACCTCGGCGACAAGGTCACGGCCGAGGAGAAGCGCGACATCGAGGCGGCGATCGAGGACGTCAAGGGCGTCTTGAACGGCGACGACAAGTCGGCCATCGAGAGCAAGAGCGAGCGCCTGGCGGAGGTCGCCGGCCGGCTCGCCGAACGTGCTTACAAAGAAGCCGGCGCCGAGGCACAGGCAGAGACGCCGCCGCCACCCCCCGGCGGGGGTAACGGCAAGGTAGGCGATGACAACGTCGTCGATGCCGACTTCGAGGAAGTGAAGGACAAGAACTAGTCTAGCAGCCTGTCGGACTCACATTGAACGGTAACGGGACAAGGCGGGGCTCGCGCACGATGAGGGTGACTCGGGCGGCCGTTGAGGTTCTAAGAGCGACGCAATGACGATGAACGGATCGGTCCC
>JBOIDR010000077.1:0-19695 GCA_050740695.1 Gammaproteobacteria bacterium
TCAGGGGGATCCGCGTCTCCTCGAAAGCCGAACTCAGGGAGCGAATCGAAAAGTATCTCGCCGAAGTGAACGAGGAGCCGGTGGTCTTCCGCTGGACCTATAAACTCGACGAGCTGCCGGTCGCTTGGGATCTATGATATGTTATCATGGACTAAACAACCACCGGCTAAAAGCCGGTGGGTTTGAGTTACGGACTGAAAGTCCGGATACGCGTCGACTGAACGACGCGTCTACGGCTCCACCTCTCCCTTCAGGATTTGGTAGCGATACTTCGTTACCCAGACAAAGTGGCATTCAATCTTGACTACCGTATGGCTGCCGTCCATCGGATCCCCTTCTTCAATCAGACTATGCTACCATGCCCGCTCATGGCTGCAGATGAAATCTGCCCGCCTGAAAGGCGGGGGTTTGAACCCTCATATTGAAATCAATCTACTAGTTTGCCGGTCTCCAAACGGGGAGCGCGCCTGGATAGGTGTAAAATTTCAACGCCGACCACCTGATTCTCCACGTTGTAATCCAACACGATACCTGGAGACACTTCCTCCGACTCGACGATCGTCGAGTCGTCCAAACGCAAATAGAGCGCATCGGCCTCTTGGTCTACATGTAATCTCATACTTTTCCTCTCATACCCCGGTCAAAGAATACGCTGACAATGCGAACCGGTTCAACTGAGGGCTCGACCACCACGCGGAGCACCCGCCCGCCGAATTCGGGAATGGTCGGTAACGGCGTTCCAGCGAGGCATCGTCCGGGTCGAGTCGACACAGAGCCCGGCTCGTTCAGGGCGCGCTCCAGCTATTCAAGCGGGATCTCCCGCTCCGCCAGCACCTTCTTTGCGTCCTCGGTCAACGTGTAGTTCATTCGTCCCCGCCCTCCGCATCCCGACCCATGCGGTACGGGATGTCGTGGTTGACGATGAAGTAGCCCGTAGAGCCGGCTCGTTCAGGGCGCGTTCCAGCCATTCAAGCGGGATCTCCCGCTCCGCCAGCACCTTCTTTACGGGCTCGGTCAACGTGTAGTTCATTCGTCCCCGCCCTCCGCATCCCGACCCATGCGGTACGGGATGTCGTGGTTGACGATGAAGTAGCCCGTAGCGCGCGTCAGCAGCTTTATCGCGTAACCCGCCTTCCCGACGGCCGCGCATGAGGTCGGCGCTGGAAGTTCCTCCTGAGTGGTTTTGGTGCGTTCCGCGCAAAAGGCGCGCCTCACCCATATATGTAAGGACTACTGGCGCGCGCCGGGCGGCTTGCCGTAACGATCGATGTAGCCGGTGGAGAGGGATTCGGCCTTGCGCAACGCATCGCCGGACAGCGCACCGGCGGCCGTCTTTTTCTCGGTCGCGGCCTGGGTATTCCCGAGATGGGCCGCCACGCCGAACCAGGCATAGGCGATCTCCATGTCCTTCGATACGCCCTGGCCCTTCGCGTATAGCTGGCCGAGGCGGTACTGGGCCTGGGCGACGCCCTGCTCGGCGGCGCTCGTGAGCCAGCGTGCCGCCTCCTTGGGATCCGGGGCCAGCCCCTGGCCGTTCAAGTACATGATCCCGAGATAGTACTGGGCATAGGGGTGGTGGGCGGTCTCGGCTAGCGGCCGCAGCATCGTGAAGGCCTGATCGTAGCGGCCCTGCGCATGGGCCATCACCGCTTCGGTGAACCCCGCCCGTGCCGGATCCGACAGGAGGGCCGCCAGGACCAGGACCAGAAAGGGACGTCGTATCATGGCGGGCTCGGCTCCGTCTGTTACAATGCCGGCATGTTCCCCGATCTGCGTGGCGATTACCACGTGCCGCGCGCGGCTCCTGCCGCCGGATGGCGGCGTCTCGTTCGATGAGTACCTTCAGGGCGTTCCGCGTCCATCGCGAGGCCGACACCATCGGCGGGCGCATTGAACGGATCGGCTTCCACGATCTCAGTTCCGGAGAGGTGGTGATCGAAGCGGCCTACTCGAGCGTCAATTACAAGGACGCCCTGGGCGCGACCGGTGCCGGGAAGATCCTCACGCGTTTTCCTTTGGTCGCGGGGGTGGATGTCGCGGGAACGGTCGAGTCGTCCGAAGACCCGCGCTTTCGCCCCGGCGATCGGGTGCTCGTGACCGGCTATGAGCTCGGTACCGGCCACGACGGGGGGTACGCCGAAAGGGTGCGCGTGCCCGCCGAGTGGGTCATACCCGTGCCACCGGGCCTTACCCTGCGCGAGGCGATGGCGCTCGGCTCGGCGGGGCTCACCGTCGCAATGTGCGTCAAACGCTTCGAGGACAACGGCCAGGCGCCGCCCCAGGGGCCCATCGTCGTGACCGGGGCGAGCGGTGGGGTGGGCAGCCTGGCGGTGGACGTACTGTCGGGACTCGGCTACGAGGTCGTCGGCGTGAGCGGCAAACCCGGCGCCCGCGCGTACCTGGAGCGACTGGGCGCGGCGCGGATCCTGGATCGCCTGAGCCTCGACCTCGGATCGCGGCCGCTGGAGAAGGCCGAATGGGCGGGGGCCATCGATAATGTAGGTGGGGACGTCCTCGCCTGGTTGACGCGCACCACGCGGTCCTTGGGGAACATCTGCAGCGTTGGGCTGGCCGGCGGCAGCGCCCTCCACACCACCGTCATGCCGTTCATCCTGCGGGGCGTCTGCCTCCTCGGGATCACCTCGGCGGGCTGCCCGACCGAGCTGCGCCATCTCCTGTGGCGACGGCTCGGTACCGATCTCCGGCCTCGGCATCTCGATGCCATCGCCGCCACCGAGATTGGCCTCGAAGACCTGCCGCGAACGTTCCAGGCCATGCTGAAAGGCGAGGTGACGGGCCGGATCCTGGTCAGGATCGCCGGTGGCTGAGCGTTGACCATGACGGCCCGGACCCTCTACGACAAGCTCTGGTCCGCCCATGTGGTGCGGGAATATGACAATGGCCTGGCCCTCGTCTATGTCGACCGGCATCTGATCCACGAGGTGACCTCGCCCCAGGCCTTCGAGGGTTTGAGGCTGGCCGGGCGCAAGCCGTGGCGGTGGGCCGCGAACTTGGCGGTCTCGGATCACAACGTCCCGACCGTCCACCGTGAACGCATCGAGGACCCGATCTCCAGGCTCCAGCTCGAGACCCTCGATGCCAACTGCGCCGTCTACGAGATCCCGCAGTTCAAGATCCACGACCTCCGCCAGGGGATCGTCCACGTGATCGGTCCGGAGCAGGGCTTCTCGCTGCCGGGGACGACCGTCGTGTGCGGCGATTCCCACACCTCTACCCATGGGGCGCTCGCGGCCCTGGCCTTCGGGATCGGGACCTCGGAGGTCGAGCATGTGCTCGCGACCCAGTGCCTGCTATTGACGAAATCGCGCAATATGCTGGTGCGCGTCAACGGGCGGCTCGGTTCGCGGGTCACCGCCAAGGACCTGGTGCTGTACATCATCGGGCACATCGGGACGGCGGGGGGCACGGGCTACACCATCGAATTCGCCGGGGAGGCCGTCCAGGCCCTGTCCATGGAGGGGCGCATGAGCGTGTGCAATATGGCCATCGAGGCGGGCGCCCGCTCCGGGCTCATCGCCGTCGATGACAAGACCATCGACTACGTGGCCCATAGGCCGTTCGCGCCGCGCGGGCCGCGCTTCGAGCAAGCGGTGGCGGCCTGGAGGGACCTGCATTCCGATCCCGGGTCGTCGTTCGATCGGGTGGTCGAGATCGAGGCCGCGGGGATCAAGCCCCAGGTCTCCTGGGGCACCTCGCCGGAGATGGTGGTCGCGGTCGATGCGCGGGTCCCGGCGCCGGAGGGCGATGCCGTGAAGCGCGACGGGATGCAGCGCGCCCTGGCCTATATGGATCTGGAAGCGGGGACGCCCATCACGGCGATCCCTATCGATAAGGTCTTCATCGGCTCCTGCACCAACTCGCGTATCGAGGATCTGCGCGCGGCGGCCGAGGTGACACGCGGCCGTCACCTCGCCCCGAATATCAAGCAGGCGCTGGTCGTGCCGGGCTCGGGGCTCGTCAAACAGGAGGCCGAGCGCGAGGGTCTCGACCGGGTGTTCATCGAGGCCGGTTTCGAATGGCGCGAACCGGGGTGTTCTATGTGTCTCGGCATGAACCCCGATCGTCTGTCGCCCGGGGAGCGCTGCGCCTCGACCTCCAACCGTAATTTCGAGGGGCGCCAGGGGCAGGGTGGCCGGACCCATCTCGTGAGCCCCGCGATGGCGGCGGCCGCGGCCATCGCCGGCCACTTCGTGGACGTGCGCGGGCTCTGATCGGCCATGGAGCCGTTCCGGAACCTCAGCGGCATCGTGGTGCCGCTCGATCGCGCCAACGTGGATACCGACGCCATCATGCCCAAGCAGTTCCTGAAAGCGATCGGTCGCACCGGTTTCGGCGCCAATCTCTTCGACGAATGGCGCTATCTCGACCGCGGCGAGCCGGGTCAGGATTGCAGCCGGCGGCCGCTCAATCCCGATTTCGTTCTCAACGACGCGCGTTATCGGGGTGCCCGGGTGTTTCTGGCGCGCGACAACTTCGGCTGCGGGTCGTCGCGCGAGCACGCCGTCTGGGCGTTGCTCGATTATGGGATCCGCTGTGTCATCGCCCCGAGCTTCGCCGAGATCTTTTTCAGCAACTGCTGCAAGAACGGGTTGCTCGCGATCCGGTTGCCGGCAGAGGTGATGGATCGGCTGTTCTCCGAGGTGCTGTCAGAACCAGGGTTTGCGTTGACGATAGACCTGGCGGGACAGACCGTGGCGAGGCCGGATGGGCAGATCTTGCACTTCGAGATCGATCCCGGGATCAAACGACGCCTGCTGCTCGGGCTCGACGATATCGCCATGACCTTGCAATCGGCGGATGACATCCGCCGTTTCGAGGTCCGACGCCGGACCGAGGCCGCCTGGTTGTTTCGCGAATAGGATTCTTCAGAATGGCTTGCTTTCAATTGATTGACACACAGGTGTAGATTGACTATATAGCTTGGAATTATACACTGGCCACGGTCATAAATCGCCGCCTTAGATCCCCTCTCCCTCTCCCTCCGGGAGAGGGTTGGGGTGAGGGGATCAAAAAAGGGCAAAAGAGCGATTTTTGACCGTGCGTGGTGTGACAACGCCGGTGAACTTTCCGCCCGGCCCTGCGTCGAAGGGGTGGTTGGAGAAGATGGTGATATAGCATATGATTGAGTCAACCCTAAACGGAGAGTCGGAGTCATGCTGATGAATAAAACGAAAATCGCCGGGCTTGCGGTCGCGAGCGTACTGTGGTCTCAGATCGCGGCGGCGGAGACGGTGGAGGTCAAGGCGGTGGTGACCAAGTTCGAGCCCACTGTGGTGTTTATCAAACCAGGGGACTCCGTCAAGTTCACCAACATGGCGGGTCACGACACGGTATCGATAGAGGGGATGATCCCGGAAGGTGCCGAGCCGTGGAAATCGCCGATGAACGAAGAGATCACTGTCACCTTGGACAAGGAGGGTGCCTATGTCTATAAATGCACCCCGCACGTCGGGAACGGCATGCTGGGCGCCATTGTCGTGGGGGAGGGGCCGCCCGCCAACCTCGACGCGATCAAGGCGCACCCGGAGAACAAGGGTATGATTGGCCGTGCCGTCCGCCAGCTCGAAAAGGCATTGGAGGCGCATAAGTAAACGGCCGGGCGCCGGGGCTGTAGATCTACACGACGCAAATGGCGGCTGCGTTCCGCGACGGACGCAGCCGCCGTTTCGTTTTGGCGACGGCAGCGACATGCATGAACGTGCGCGGTAGTGACGTCAACACAAGGGTGAAGCTATGAGGTTCCGCTCGGTATGTGAACCCATCGTATCTTTGGGCCGTTCCGTGGTCGGCCCGCTGCTCGTCTCTGCTTTCGCATCGGCACCGGGTGCCATCGTTGCCGCTGGTGCAGAAGGTCCTGTGGAAGGCCCGCGCACGGCCCTCAAGGTGTGCGCCGACCCTCACGACCTGCCGAGCTCCGACGAAGGGCTCCAAGGCTATGAGAACAAGATCGCGCAGATATTCGCCGACGATCTCAAGCTCCCCATCGAGTACACCTGGTTTCCGCAGCGCATGGGCTTCATCCGCAATACCTTGCGCAGCGAAACCGAGAGCGGCCGCTTCAAATGCGATATCGTCATGAGCGTCCCGGCCAACTTCGAGCTGGCGGCGACCACCAAGCCCTATTACCGTTCCGCCTGGGTGATGGTGTACGTGAAGGGCCGCGGCCTCGATGATGTCCGATCGGCCCAAGACCTCGCCGGAATACCGGCGGAACGCAAGAAAGGGCTGCGCATCGGGCTCTTCGACCGCAGCCCGGCCGCGCTGTGGGTGGCAAGCCACGGCCTCATGGAACGAGCGATCCCCTATCCGATCATGTCCGGCGACCCACGCGCCTATCCCGGCGAGATCATCGAGAAGGACCTCGTGAACGATACCATCAATGTGACCTTCGTCTGGGGGCCGATCGCGGGTTACTACGCCAAACGGGTCAAGGAGCACGAGTTGGTTGTGATCCCGATGCCGTCCGAACCGGGCATGCGGTTCGATTTCGCCATCGCCATGGCGGTGCGCCACGGCGAGAAGGCCTGGAAGGACCAGGTCCAGGGGCTCATCGACAAGCACCGTGAGGACATACGCGCGATCCTGCTCGACTATGGCGTGCCGCTGCTAGAGGACTGAGGCCGGATGCCGGCGCCGAGCCCGTGGCTGCGTCGCGCCGCCTGTAGGCGGGTGTTTCTGCGTGCGCTGCTGGGCCTGGCCGCCCTCGTTGGGATGACGGCCACGCACGCGGGGGCGTCGGGTGCGGCCACCCCGGCCGATGGCCAACGGCAGTTCTCCAAGGCCGAGACCCTGCTGTGGCAAACCGACCATCTGGCCAATGTGCGCCGCCCGAGCAGGCTCCGCTATCGCTATACCAAGACCGGGACGGCGGAGGAGCAGCATACCGACGTCATCGATCTGGAGGTGCTGCGCGTCCACCCCGACGGCCAGAAGGGCGTCCAGGTCCACTATTTCACCGGAAAGCAGCAGCGGCCCGTCCCCGAGCAGGATCCGGTCACCGGCAACCCGGTCCTCGCGGTGTATCTGCAGGCCGCTGTCTACGCGATGAACCGCCGCACCGAAGGGGGTTGGCGCTACTTCCACCGGGCCATCAAGACGGCGCTCGCGGCGATCAATACGGTAGCGCCCGTCAGCCTCGATTTTCATGGCCGGAAGGTCCCGGCGAGCCGGATCACCATCACCCCCTATCTCTGCGATGCCAAGCGCCTCCCGCTCAAGGCCTATGCCCAGACGACCTATGCCTTCACCTTCGCCAAGGCGGTTCCGGGCCAGCTCTATGAGATCCGATCGCTCGTGCCCCAGCCCGATGGGGCACCCCTCATCGAGGAGGCTCTGACCTTCGTCGAGTCCAAGGATAGGTAAAGGTATCCCCGACCATGGCCCGAGAGACGATCCCAGCGATCGCAACCTCGGGGCACGCCGCGGCCTGCGCGGCATCGCGACCACCGTTTCACTTGGTCCAGACCTAAGGCACTCTAACCCCCAGCTCCGGGAGTGCGATAAGATGCGGGACCGGAGGCCAGCCTATGAACGCCCTGGCGAACGAAACCAGCCCTTATCTTCTCCAACACGCCGACAACCCGGTGGCCTGGCACCCGTGGGGATCGGAGGCACTGGAGCGCGCGCGTTCGGAGAACAAGCCCATCCTGCTCTCCGTCGGGTATTCGGCCTGCCATTGGTGCCACGTCATGGCCCATGAGTCCTTTGAGGACGAGGCCACCGCGGCGCTCATGAACGCGCACTTCGTGAACATCAAGGTGGACCGCGAGGAGCGGCCCGACCTCGACAAGATCTATCAGATGGCCCACCACCTCTTGAGCGGGCGCAATGGCGGCTGGCCCTTGACCATGTTCTTGACACCAGGGGATCACACGCCCTTCTTCGGCGGGACCTATTTCCCGCGCGAGCCGCGCCACGGCCTGCCGAGCTTCAAAGAGGTGCTGGCCGGGGTGGCGAAATTTTTCCGCGAGCACCCCGAGGATGCGCGCGAGCAGGGCGAGGCGCTGCGGCGGGCCTTGAACGAGCGCGCCGCGCCGGCCGGGCAGGCGGTGCTCGACGACGCACCCCTCCGTGAGGCGCGGGCCGAGCTCGAGCGCGTCTACGACGGCCGCCTCGGGGGCTTCGGTGGGGCGCCCAAGTTCCCGCACCCGACCAGCATCGAGCGCCTCCTGCGGCACTATGCTGCAACCGCTAAGCTCGATGCGCCGGACCGCGAGGCCCTGCAGATGGCGCTGCACACCTTGCGCGCCATGGCCCAAGGGGGGGTCTACGACCAGCTCGGCGGCGGTTTTTACCGCTATTCGGTCGATGCCGAGTGGCGCATCCCGCATTTCGAAAAGATGCTCTACGACAACGCCCAGTTGCTACCGCTGTACGCCGAGGCCTGGCAGTTGACGGGCAAGCCCGTCTTCGAGAAGACCGCCCTCGAGACGGGGGAGTGGGTGATCCGCGAGATGCAATCATCGGAGGGGGGGTTCTACTCCAGTCTCGACGCGGATTCGGCCGGGCACGAAGGCGCCTTCTATGTCTGGTGCCGAGAGGAGGTTCGATCCGCATTGGGTGAGCCCGCCTATCCCCTATTCGCCCGCCACGTGGGCCTGGATCGGCCGCCCAACTTCGAGGGTGACTGGCATTTCTATATCGCAGAGTCGCCGGCCACCATCGCCGGCGCGCTCGAGATAGAAGAGGCGGACGTCGCCCGGCACATCGCCGAGGCGAGGACCAGGTTACTCGCCCTGCGCGAGCCCCGCATCCGGCCCGGCCGCGACGAAAAGGTCCTGACCTCTTGGAACGCGCTCATGATCCGCGGGCTCGCCATCGCCGGCCGGATATTCCGGAGAGACGATTTCCTGTCCTCTGGCGAGCGCGCGATGGACTTCATCCGCGCCACCTTGTGGCGCGACGGCCGACTGCTCGCGACGTATAAAGATGGCCGGGCCCATCTGAATGCCTACCTGGACGATCACGCGTTCCTGATCGATGCCCTGTTGAGCCTGCTCGAGGCCCGCTGGCGCGCAGAAGAGCTGGAGCTCGCGATCGCGCTTTGCGATGTGCTCATCGAGCGCTTCGAAGACCGCGAGGAGGGCGGGTTCTACTTCACGGCCCACGACCACGAACGTTTGATCGCGCGCCACAAGTCGCTCATGGACGAGGCCCTACCGGCCGGGGCTGGGATCGCGGCCTATGGACTCGGGCGGCTCGGGCATCTGCTCGGTGAGGCGCGTTATCTGGCCGCGGCGGAGAGGACGCTGCGCGCGGCGAGCGGCTCGATCGGGCGTTACGCGTCCGGACATTGCGCCTTGCTGCGCGCCCTGGGGGAATACTTGGCGCCGCCCACGACCATGGTCTTGCGGGGCAACGGCGAATTGCTGGCCGAGTGGCAGCGGCGTTGTACCGAGCATTATTCTCCAGCGCGTCTCACGTTGGCCATCCCGACCGAGGCGCGCGGGCTGCCGGGGATCCTGGCGCTCTGCCACCCGGCGGGGCAGGGCGTCGTCGCCTATGTATGTCAAGCCACGCAATGCGGCGCCCCGATACGGGACCTGGCCGCGCTCGATGAAGCGATACGGAAGGAGGGCCCGATCGGCACGGCACTTCCGGATTGAGCGCCCGGTAGATGTTCGGTCAAGGCGAGATACTGAGAGCGCTGACAAGGCTCGGGGAGATCGCGTGGGGCGCAGAACGCGTCATAGACTTGGCCGTTTATGGTGGCTCGGCCATTGTCCTGGCGTGGGGATTTCGGGTGGCCACCAAGGACGTGGATGCGGTCGTCCGAGGTGATTCGAGCTTTCTGCGCAGAGCCGTCCGGCAGGTTGCCGAAGAACAGGGATGGCCCGAGGACTGGCTCAACGACGGCGTGAAGGGCTTCATCTCCGGTAATGAAGACCTACGCTTGCAAGGCACCTATCCGTCTCCGGAGCGGCCCGGACTGCGCGTCTATGTGCCCACCGCAGAGTACATGCTGGCCATGAAATGCATGGCCATGCGGGCCGAGGGCGTCGAGGAAGCGCGGGACATCGAAGATATTCGCCACTTGATTGGGACCACCGGTATGACTACGACCGAGCAGGTGCTGACCTTGGTGGAAGGCTTTTATCCCCGATCGCTCATTCCGCCCAGAGTGGCACTCGGTGTCGAAGAGATCGTCAACGAGCTGTCGCAAGATGCGCGTGATAAAGCAGGCCGCTAGCCGCCACGATCGCCCCCGCTCGCTGTACGAAGTCGCCGAGCGGACGCGATCCGGGCAGTCCTTCGATCCGGGGTTACGTGAGTTCCTCGACGAGTTCTACAGCCATCCGGAACGCCGCCAGGAGATGATCGCGGATGAGCCTTGTGCGATCGGGGCCGTCCAGGATGCCTACCTGGCCGCGGTAGCGGAGCATCTGGCCGAGTGTTGGCGGCTACGTTGTCCGGACTGGGTCCAGGGCCAGCGGCGCTTTCTGCAACGGCCTTTTTTTGCCGGGGGCCTGGAGGATCTCAAGGCCACGCTGCTGGTGGAAAGCCCGGTCGCGTTCCGGCGCCGCATGCTGTTCGTCGGGAGGGAAGTGCTCGACCGGCCGCGCCGGTTCTCGGCCGGGGGCCATCGGTAGCGGCGGCCCAGAGATTGAGGACATCCAATGGGCATCACGCGCGTTACGGTGAGCGTCGCGAACTTGAAACGGGATCAGCCTGCCTACGAGGCAGACTTCCTGGTCGATACCGGCGCGATAGATTGCTTGGCGCCGGCCTCATCCTTGGCAGCGGCCGGAATCGAGGTCGAAGGCCGAGATGTCTATGAGCTCGCGAACGGCGAGGTCATGGAATACCCTTTCGGTTTCGCGCGCGTCAGCTTCATGGGCAGCGAGACCGTGGCGCAGATCATCTTCGGCCCCGACGGATGCGAGCCGATCCTCGGCACGGTGGCCTTGGAGAATACCGGCATCGGTGTGGACCCGGTATCGCGCGGGCTCAGACGGATGGCGGCCAAGCCTTTGAAGTGAAGACGCTACACGGAGGCCTCGGAACGCGCGCTCTGGACCCACTACCCTCGTCCGAGCCTCTACTCCTTCTTGAAGAAGTAATACCCGAACGGCCCCTTCAGGGTCATGGTATCGGGTTTCTTATCGATGAGGGTGAAGGTGTCGCCGTTCGGGGTGACGATCTTGCCGTCCTTGACCTCGAACTTCTCTTCTATGGTGCCTTCACTTCCGCCCCCGGTCAAGCTCTCCGAGAACTTGTAGACGCTGGTCCGGGCCAGGTTTCCATCGGCCCCGAAGACCCATTTGGATCCCTCGGGGGCTCGCTCGCCCGTCAGGTAAATAGCGGTCGACTCCAGCACCCAATCGCCGGCGACATCGGCCGGGTCCTGGATCGCGATGCCTTGAGCGTACGTCATCGACGCCGCGAGACCACTCGCGATGATGATATTGCCAAAGATGATATTGATTCTTGACCAGCGCATGGCCCCTCCCTTCGAATGAACGGCGAGCCGGTATTGTGCCCCCGGCGGGTCCCTCCCGACAAGGGGAATCAATCCCGGCCGTATCCCGGCCGGGCCGTCACCCCAACATCGACGCCTTCCGGATCGGCTCGGACGGCAGCCTGACCCGCGTCGGTGTCACACCGAGCACTTGCCGGCGGGCGCGTTGGCCGCGAAGTGATCACGGGATAATGGGCCCTGGTCGCCGGCGGCGCGCGCCCAGGCCCGCGCCGGCATTCCCGGCGACCGTCGGTTCGCGCGCGGGAAGCCCCGTTGCCGAGGCTCTGCCACGCGGGGATCCCCGGTTACGCGGGCCGTCAGTAACGACAACCCGGGAAGTAGCGCTTGCCCGGGAAGTGGCGATAGGAGCCATAGCCGGGCCAGCGATACCGGGGCCGGTAGCCGTAGGCGTAGGGGCGGTAGGCCCGGCGATAGATCTTCGGGTACGCCCGTCGGTAGCCGTACCCGGAGTAACCCGGGGAATAGGCCTCGAAGCCGTTATAGGGGCGCGGTTGGTGTTGATTCCAGCTCCAGGCCAGTGCCTCGGGCGCGATCAGTACCAACCCCACACCGAAGAGCAACGACATCAGACGCTTCGATCTCTTGGACATGGCAAACCTCCGTTCACAGGTTGCGCCGGCATTCGCCGGTATGCCGCGCACGATACGCGCATGGGGCTGAACGGCGACTGAACGGACCCGGTACCTATCGAAATATCTCCGGGGGGCGGAAGATCTCGGGGGGGCCGGCGCCGAAGCCTTCCTCGTAGCGGGCGGTGAGCTCGGAGTGGGCGAAGCGGTGGTTCTGGGTGCCGTGGTGCTCGATCTTGATGGCCCCCATGAGCGAGGCGATGCGCCCGGTGGTTTCCCAATCCAGCTCGCGCAGGAGCCCCAGGATCAACCCGGCCCGGTAGGCGTCGCCGCAACCCGTCGGATCGCGCACGGCGCGCGGCTTGGCGGCGGGGATCTCGTAGCGCCTCCCCTCGGCGTAGATGCACGAGCCCTGGGCGCCGAGCGTGACGATGAGCCCGCGTACCCGCTCGCAAAGCGCCTCGGGGGAGAGGCCGGTACGTTCGTGCAGGAGCTGCCATTCGTAGTCGTTGACCGTCACGTAGGTCGCGCGGCTCAGGAACCATAGAAGCTCGTCTTTTTCGAACATGGGCAAGCCCTGGCCGGGGTCGAAGATGATCGGGACTTTCGCCTCGGCGAGCGCGGCGGTGTGCTCCAGCATCCCTTGGCGGCCATCGGGGGAGATGATCGCGAGCCGGACGCCATCGAGCGCCGGAAGGGGGTTGTGGTGCGAGTGGCTCATGGCGCCCGGATGGAAGGCCGTGATCTGGTTGTCGTCGAGATCGGTGGTGATGAAGGCCTGGGCGGTCCATTGGTCATCGATGGTCTTGACGTGGCGGCGGGAGATCCCGCAGGCGTCCAGCCAGGCCGCGTAGGCGTCGAAGTCGCGTCCCACGGTCGCCACCGGAAGCGCATCCGCGCCCAATAGTTTCAGGTTATAGGCGATGTTTCCGGCGCAGCCGCCGAACTCGCGCCGTATCTCCGGGACCAGGAAACACACGTTCAGGATATGGATGCGGTGCGGCAGGATGTGGTTCTTGAAGCGATCCTGGAACACCATGATGTTGTCGTAGGCCAGCGAGCCGCAGATCAGGGCGGTCATGGACATCGGTCTCCTGTGGTTGGCGATTGGACTCCTCCCGGTCGGACCAGGCATGTAGTCCCCGGTATAGGGCGGCCACAAGGGCCGCCCCTACCCGATTCGATTCCTCTCTCATCTCTTCAACTCCCCGAGGGCGCGCTCGAGGACGTCTCGGTCGAGCTTGTCCTTTTCGCGCAGGGTCTGTTTGGTCTTCAGTAAGCCCTCGATGTCGAGCGTTCGAACGGGGACACCGTCGAAGTCGATGGTGATCGCGTGCTGTCTCAGTGACTCGTAGGTCTCTCCGCATGCGTTGAACATCAGGTCCACGACGAAGGCGTCCGCGACACGGATCGTCTCACCCTCGATGAACCAGTCCGGATCGAGCTCGTTGGCAACCCCATCGGGTAGGACCGAGAGCGCCCGCTTCGTTTTCTCGCCTTGCTCGCGCGTGGGCCGAAGCACGAGGTCGATGTCCACCGTGCCGCGTTGATAACCCAATGCATACAGCGCGAATCCACCGATCAGCACGTAATCGACCCCGTGTTCGTGGAGTGCGCGTAACAACAACTTCAGATCCTCGACGGTCGCGGGGCGTGCGAGATCTGATGTCGGATCCGTCATCGAGGGGCCGCATGACGCAATCGGCTGTTCAATGCCACGGCGCGTGCGATCGCTTCATCGGTTTGGCGATTCATCTCGGCGTGCGAGGCGAAACGATACAGGCCTTTCGGAATTCCGGTCGTTGCGATGGCCGCGAGTGCCGCGCCCGTGGCCTGATGCGTCGCGGCCGCCCGCAACGCGGGCGCGCTGGGTACGGGTAGAGGTTCCGGCAGACGGCGGCGGCCGACTTGTCGCATGGGCAGAGCTCGGGATCGTCGGGTACGGGACTACATACTACTTCGAAACCACCCGTCATCCAGAGACCCGTTGCTACACGACGACTCAGGGTTTGTGAAAAAACCTAGCCAAACATATTTGAAATATTGAGTCCACCGGTCATCTGCCCCATGATCCTGCTGTCATAAGTAATTCATAGGGGGAGACGACCGGTGGAGATCTTTGAAGTTGTTCGGCAGGCCTGGGACCCTGAAGTGAAGATCGATGTCATCCTGAACGCGCCAGGCGCCTGCGCTCTTCCTGGGCGCCACCCCCCTGCCGCGCCAATACCGGCGCGAGGAAGCGACCGGTGTAGGAGCGCGGGTGGGCCGCCACTTCTTCGGGAGTGCCGGTGGCCACGACCTCGCCGCCGCCCTCACCACCCTCGGGGCCGAGGTCCACGACCCAGTCGGCGGTCTTGATGACCTCGAGGTTGTGTTCGATGACGATGACCGTGTTGCCGCGCCCGCAGAGCCGCTGCAATACCGACAAGAGTTGCTCGATGTCGTGGAAGTGGAGCCCGGTCGTGGGCTCGTCGAGGACATAGAGCGTGCTGCCGGTATCGCGCCGCGACAGCTCTCGCGCCAGCTTGATGCGCTGGGCCTCGCCGCCCGAGAGCGTGGTGGCGTTCTGGCCCAGCTTGATGTAGGCCAGGCCGACGTCGATGAGGGTCTGGAGCTTGGAGGCCACGGCCGGCACCGGATCGAACAAGCGCCTGGCGTCCTCCACGGACAGGCCCAGCACCTCGGCGATGCTCAGGCCCTTGTAGCGGATGTCCAGGGTCTCGCGGTTGTAGCGCGCCCCCTGGCAGAGGTCACAGGTGACATACAGGTCCGGCAGGAAGTGCATCTCGACCTTGATCACGCCGTCGCCCTGGCAGGCCTCGCAGCGCCCCCCGCGCACGTTGAAGCTGAAGCGCCCCGGCGCGTAGCCGCGCGAGCGCGCCTCGGGGGTCGCGGCGAACAGATCGCGGATGGGCGTGAAGAGGCCGGTATAGGTCGCCGGGTTGGAGCGCGGGGTGCGACCGATGGGGCTCTGATTGATATCCACGACCTTGTCCAGCCATTCTAGGCCCTCGATGCCCCGGTACGGTTTCGGGTCCTCGCCCGCATGATGGAAACGGCGCGCCGCGATCCGATACAGGGTGTCGTTGACGAGCGTGGACTTGCCCGAGCCGGACACCCCGGTCACGCAGCTCAATAGCCCGGTCGGGAACGCGACATCGATGTCCTTGAGGTTGTTCCCGCTCGCGCCCAGGAGGTGCACCAGCCCGCGCCCATCCATCGATCTCCGCGGGTACGGGATGGGGATGACGCGGCGGCCCGAGAGGTACTGGCCGGTGACCGACTGGGCATGGTGGGCGATGGCATCGGGCGGGCCCTGCACCATCACCCGCCCGCCGTGGATCCCGGCGCCGGGTCCCATGTCCACCACATGGTCGGCGGCCCAGATGGCCTCCTCGTCGTGCTCCACGACGATGACAGTGTTGCCGAGATCGCGGAGCTGGGTCAGGGTGCCGAGCAGGCGCCGGTTGTCGCGCTGGTGGAGCCCGATCGAGGGCTCGTCGAGCACGTACATGACCCCGGCGAGCCCGGCCCCGATCTGGCTCGCCAGGCGGATACGCTGCGCCTCTCCGCCGGACAGGGTGTCGGCGCTCCGGTCCAGGGTCAGGTATTCCAGCCCCACATCGACCAGGAAGCGCAGCCGCTCCTTCACTTCCTTCAGGACCTTGGCCGCGATCTGGCCCTTGTGTCCCTCGATCTTCAGGGACTCGAAGAACCGCAACACGGCCTCGACCGGCAGGGTCGTGACCTCGGGCAGCGAGCGGCCCCCGACCAGGACATGGCGGGCGGCCAAGGTCAGCCGCGTCCCGCCGCACGCCGGACAGGGTGTCTGCCCGAGGAACTTCGCCAGCTCCTCGCGCACCATGTTCGATCCGGTCTCCCGGTAGCGGCGCGTGAGGTTCGGGATCACACCCTCGAAGGGGTGCCGTCGCTTGCGGCGTCGGCCTTGGCCGTCATCATAGGTGAAGGCGATGACCTCGCCCCCGCTGCCCTCCAGGATCACTTTGCGCGCCCGCGCCGGGAGCCGTTTGAAGGGCTTGTCGAGGTCGAAACCGTAATGGGCCGCGAGGTCCGAGAGGAGTTGAGAGTAGTAGCCGTTGCGCCGGTCCCAGCCGGGGATGGCTCCCCCCGGCAGGCTCGACTCCGGGTGCCGCACCACGCGGGCGGGGTCGAAGAACTCCCGCACCCCGAGCCCGTCGCACTCGGGACAAGCGCCCGCCGGGTTGTTGAAGGAGAACAGCCGCGGCTCCAGCTCGTTCAGGCTATAACCGCAATGCGGGCAGGAGAAACGCGCGGAGAACACCATTTCCTCGCCTCCGGCCTCGTCCCCTCGGTTCTCATCCCCCCGGGCATCGTCCCCCCGGGCATCCTCCATAGCCACGAGGCGCACCACGCCACCCGAGATCCGTACGGCGGTCTCGAACGATTCGGCCAGGCGCAGCCGCAGATCGGGCCGGACCCTGAACCGGTCCACCACGGCCTCGATGTCGTGCTTTTTGTATAATGCCAGCCCCGGTGCCGCATCCAGCTCATGGACCCGACCGTCGATGCGGGCGCGCACGAAGCCCTGCTTGCGCAAGTCATCGATGACCTCCTCGTGCTCTCCCTTACGCCCCTGCACGACCGGGGCGAGGAGCATGAGCCGGGTGCCCACGGGCATGGCCAGGACCTGGTCCACCATCTGGCTCACGGTCTGGGCCGCGAGCACCGTGCCATGGGTGGGGCAGCGCGGCTCGCCGGTGCGGGCGTAGAGGAGTCGCAAATAATCGTGGACCTCGGTGGTGGTCCCGACCGTGGAGCGGGGGTTGTGGGAGGTGGACTTCTGCTCGATGGAAATCGCCGGCGACAGCCCTTCGATGGAATCGACATCCGGTTTCTGCATCACCGACAGGAACTGCCGCGCATAGGCCGACAGGGACTCGACATAGCGGCGCTGGCCCTCCGCATAGATCGTATCGAAGGCGAGCGAAGACTTCCCCGAGCCCGACAGCCCGGTGATGACGATGAGCCGGTCCCGAGGCAGGTCGAGGTCGATGTTCTGGAGATTGTGGGTCCGGGCACCCCGGATGCGGATGGTGTCCATGGCGCACAGGCAGGTAAACCCTGAATATTAACAGGGGGCCGAATACTAATGGCCCGAGCACCCACGACGCAAAGGGATGGCACACCGAGCCAGGAACCCATGACGCTCTCCGAGCGGCGCGCCGCGCTGTCGCTCGCAACCTTGTTCTTCTTCCGCATGTTCGGGCTGTTCCTGATCCTTCCCGTGCTGGCCCTGCACACCCAGCACCTGGCGGGGGCAACCCCCTTCTTCATCGGTGTCGCCATGGGCGTTTATGGCCTGACCCAGGCGCTGTTCCAGATCCCGTTCGGGGGCCTGTCGGACCGTTACGGGCGCAAGCCCGTGATCGCGGCCGGGCTTCTCATATTCGGCCTCGGCAGCGTGCTGTGCGCGGTCTCTGGCCATGTCGCGGGGATCATCGCCGGCCGCGCCCTGCAGGGTGCCGGTGCCATCTCGGCGGCCGTTATGGCGCTCGCCGCGGATCTGACGCGCGAGGAACAGCGCATCAAGGTGATGACGGTGATAGGCGTGACCATCGGGCTGGCCTTCGCGGCCGCATTCGTCGCCGGTCCGGCCCTCGATGCCGTGCTCGGGCTGCATGGCCTCTTCTGGGTGGCCGCGGGCCTGGCCCTCGGTGGGCTTCTGGTCCTGTCTCTCTTTGTGCCCGAGCCCACGCACAGCGCCTTTCATCGCGAGTGCGAGTCGCAGTGGGGCCAGGTCCTCGGCATCCTGGCGAATCGCGATCTCAGGCGGCTCAACGTCGGGATCGGGTGCCTGCATTTCCTCTTGACCGCGAGCTTCGTGGTCCTGCCGGTGGTGCTGCGCGATGATCTCGGTCTCGCGAGCCCGTCGCATTGGCGGGTCTATCTGCCCGTGTTCGGGCTGTCCATCGTCTTGATGGTGCCCGCGATCCGGGCGGCCCAGCGGCGCGGGCGCGATGTGCTGCTCGGGGCCGTGGCGCTCCTCGGGGTCTCCGAGCTGGGGTTGGCCCTGGGGCCTGGGAGCGGGACCGGGGTATTCCTCATGCTGTGGGGCTTCTTTTCGGGGTTCAACTATTTGGAGGCGAGCCTTCCGGCCCTGGTCTCGCAGATGGCGCCGGCCGATCGGCGCGGTACCGCACTGGGGGTCTATTCTATGTCGCAGTTCCTCGGGACCTTCGCGGGGGGAGCCATCGGGGGATTGCTATCGGGTTATGCCGGCGCGACCGGCGTGTTCCTGATGTGCGCGGCGCTGGCGCTCTCTTGGTTCGTGTACTCCCGTGGGATGGTGTTGCCGCGGCCGGTGCGCAGCCATGTCGTCAAGGTCGGCCGGCTCACCGCCGCCGAGGCCACGGCGCTCACCGTCCGGCTCGCGGCTGTCGCGGGAGTGAGCGAAGCCGTGGTGATCGGTGAGGACGGCGTGGCCTTCCTCAAGGTGGACCAAGACACGCTGGACTGGCAGGGATTACGTGACATCTGCGAGCTACGGGGCTAAGGTGGCGCGACCCGCACAACGGGCATTCTTTCGTGAGGAGTAACGGCGATGGCAAGGGGCATCAACAAGGTCATTCTCATCGGAAATCTGGGTGCGGAACCCGAGGTGCGTTACATGCCGAGTGGTCAGCCGGTCGCGAACGTGCGGCTCGCGACCAGCGACTCGTGGCGGGACAAGGAGACGGGGGAAAACCAGGAGCGCACCGAGTGGCACCGCGTGGTGTTCTTCGGCAAGCTCGCCGAGATCGTCAAGGAATACCTGCACAAGGGCTCGCACGTGTATGTCGAAGGGCGCATCCGGACCAACAAGTGGCAGGACCGCGACGGGCACGACCGCTATACGACCGAGATCGTGGCGAACGACATGCAGATGCTGGGTGGCCGCGGCGGCGCCACGGCCCCCATGGAGCGCGAGACGCCACCCCACGGCGAGGCCCAGGCCCAGAGCCCTGCGTCTGAATCCTCCGGATCGGGCGGCGGCGCGGCGCCGGATCTCGACGACGATATCCCGTTTTAGCCCGGATTTCTCACTACTGCCGCCTATATTTGGACGCTGGCGCGAGGCCGGCGAGGCACCGGTGTGGCGGGCCGCACGGCCTGTAAAGACGGCGAAGGCGTAGCTGACACCACCGGCTTTTGGGAGTACGGCCCGCCAGACCGAGCGGATCGGCCTTTAAGAGGAACCCATGAAAAATGTCGAGATGCATGTCGAGGGGAATATTCTGACTGTCCAGATCGATCTCTCCAAAGAATACGGTCCCTCTTCCTCAGGCAAGACCATCATCATCGCCTCTACGGAGGGGAACGTGCCTGTCCCTGAACGCGAGGAGAAGATCGGGTTAAACGTCTACCGCAAAAGGTAAGGGACACCGGCCGGGTGAATTCGCGGACGGCGGGGCATGGGGCTGCATGGCCATGGATCGGCCTGGTCACGTCGCTTTCGGCTCCGGGATCCGGTGTAATTATAATGTACGTTCAAGTTGAGACTAACTATCCACGGCCACGCCGTTATGCCCCGCACCCGGTTATGATCCTCCGCCAAACGTGGCAACCCCACATGCAACTGTGCGATCACGGCATCGAGGTGGTTGA
>JBOIDR010000078.1:0-19674 GCA_050740695.1 Gammaproteobacteria bacterium
GAAACGGCACCACCGGAACTCCCTCTCGTTCCGCGAACGCCTCCATCTCGGCCACGAACGCCTTACTGATAGGATCCATCAACGCGCTCGACGCGAAGGGATATCCACGATGAAACCGAAAGAAACTTGCCACGCCCCCTTCCCGCTGCAATTGCGGAACGTAGACGTTGAGGTACATCCGATCGATGCCCTCGATCTCCAAGGATGTTCTCGAAGGATCTCCGCGACGCTTTGTGATATGCTCATATCGGCTCCGGTTCGACTCCGATCCCAAGGGATCGATCGCCGCCTCGGCGGCCTTATCATTGGCAAGAACTGCTTGCAGTTCTTCACCGTCGACCGGAGCCTCTCCTCCTATTATGCAGCACCGGTCGACCCATGACATACACCTCGTCGGTCTGAGGCGGAGCCTCGTTAGTATTTATGAAACGGGGTACTTAGCGTTCATTCGTGCTTCGCGGTCGAACTTGAATCCGGCGGGCAGGGGACGACGCAGCCTGCGGATGCGCTTGATGGCCCGCTCACGGCTCTTGTCGCGGCCGATTTCGAACCCGCGCTCGCCTACGATACGGATCTCGATCTGATCGCTTGCATGATATCACCGGAAGATAGACGTTTGTCGCAGTGTATCTATCCTATGCCTTGTCGCTCCGGACGGCAAGACCATGAACGAAGAGGACCGCATCGTTCGAGGCCCTGATGCGGTGCGGCTCGCGATCGCTTATCACACTCTACGATGATTCGCGCGCCTGGGGTCGGTGCGGGTGGAGGACCTCACTGCTGAAGGTGAAAGCGTTACTGGCCGCCGACGAGCGCCGAGATATCGGAGAGCACATGGCGGAATTGCGAGGGGCCGTAAGAATCCGATAGTCAGACCGACCTGCGCTCGCTCCCAGGGGCCGGTGGCGGAAGCTCGCCGTCCCGCGGAAAGGCATTCGCCGGTCTGGGGCGACGATCATCGCCATCCCCGCCGAGGTAGCCTCCACGTACCCGAAAGCCCCTACTCACGGTGCCTGCCCCGTCGGACCGATGCGCCGACCGGTCGGCCCCGGCCGGCAGTTTGCCACATTTGAATACCCCAGGTGCGTGGGATAGAATCCATTCATTCGCAGCGCGCCCGCCGGACCGTGCAGCGGCATGAAAGGCAACCACCATGGTATTCCATTGGGTCAACGAGAGTTATGGCCTGGTCGGCCTGTATCTCATGCTGTCGCTGTTCGGGGTTTGTCTCTATGCGATCCTGGCCGGGGGCAGTTACCTCGTGTTTTTTGTCTTGAGGCGCGACAGGCACCATCCGGGTTACCGTCCCGACCCGAACGAGCTACGCAGATCGGTGCTGTGGTCGCTCTATTCGGTTTCCGGAAATGCGCTCCTCATGTTGCCGATCGAGGTATTGATCCTGTCCGGCGCGAGCGAGGTCTATTTCTCGGTGGCGGAGCACGGTTGGCCCTATCTACTCGGCAGCATTTTCGCCGTCCTGGCGGTCGCCGAAACCTGCATCTATTGGATCCACCGCGCCCTGCATACCCGTTTTCTCTACCGGCACCTGCATGTCTTCCACCACCGGTTTCGAGAGCCCACCCCGCTGGCCAGCCTGGCGTTTCATCCGCTCGATTCGTTTGCACAGGCCTTGCCCTATCATATCTGTGCGCTCTTGTTGCCCCTGCACGTGTGGGTATACAACGGCTTCGTCACCCTCGTGACGATCTGGGCCGTCATGATCCACGATCGCATCCGCTGGACTCCATTGAGCTTCATCAACCACGCAGGATGTCACACGGCCCACCACTGGTATTTCCGATATAACTACGGACAGTTCTTCACCTTCTGGGATCGCTTATGCGGGACCTATCACAGCCCCGCGGATCTGCCGGAACGGTTCTCCGCCTCCTGGCCGCCACAGCGAGCGACGTGATCCCGCCCCGTCATGGCCGCGACCACAGGGAGCAGAATCCTGCCGAGCACCTGCTTTGGATATCCCACGCACGGTCACAAATCACCCTTTGTTGATCCCCTCACCTCAGCTTTCGCTGGGGCAGGCTCTAGCCCTCTCCTGGGAGGGAGAGGGGATTTAAGGACGCGATTTATGAGCGGGCCAGTATAGACCGAGACCGACGCCCGGGTCGCGCTTCACGGGCGCGAAGGAGGCGCTGACCGCCGGATCGGGTATGGGCATCCGATTCGGATGGCGATCAGCGACGAAACGTGTTCCGTATCACATGCTTGCCGTAGATCCGGAAGGTGTGGAAGACGGTTTTGTAATCGAGCGTGCTGAAAAGCGAATCGGCGAGGCCGAACGGCAGCATGGTCGGGATCGGGCCGCGGGCGTACTCGAGGATCCAGGCGTGATCGACGATGCAATAACACTGCGCCTGGCCCTTGCCCAGATAGATGGTATCCCCAGATCTATAAACCGTCTTTTCGGTCTGCCCGGCGGCGTAGTACCACATCTCGCCGTCGAGCAAAAAGCAATGGTCTTCGATGAACGAGTACCGGCCGGTATGCCCCGTGGTACCGATGGGTGTGCCGAAAAAAATGAGGTATTCCTTCCACGAGGCGTACAGGATGGTCAACATACCCATCGCACCCCCGGCATTGTTGAAGAACCATTCGGGCTCGGTGGTGATCCGGCCCGGAAAGCTTCTCGCAAGCTCATCCGCGATGACCCGAAACATCTCCGAGTGCGGCAGGCCGATGCCTATCTTCGAGATTTCGCACAAGCGCGCGGGATCGAACACGTATCCCATAGGTCTCCTCCTACACCAGCCGAGCTCAGTACAAGCCCGGTACGATCCTGTAAGGCACGAGTCGGCAATACCGTTCCCAGTCCTGTCCGTACTTGCGCGCGCAACGCCGGTCATCGCGCACGGCACGATGCGCAAGCAAGACCACCAGGAAAGTCACGTAGACATAGGGCATAAAATGCTCGAACAGCGCCGGTACGCTCCAGAAGAAGGCGCCCAGGATCTCCGTCAGGTAATGGAAATGGCGGCTGATCCCCCAGAAGCCGGAAGCGAGCAGGAGGCTCTGGCCCGGATGGCGGGTCTCGGTGAAGTAGCGTGCACGGATGATCCGTGGCGGCATGCCCCATACCCTGCAACGGCCGTTCGTGGCGCGCACGTGCTGCCGCTGCCGATCGGCAAGGTAGGTCGTCATCACGCACGTCGCGCCCAGGATGAGGATGGTCATGGCCAGTGGTATACCGAGGTGGCGCGGGTGATTGACCAAATAGAGGGTAGCGGACGTATAGACACCCGGGACCCATACGAGACATCCCCAGCAGATATAGAAGCCTGCGCGATCGTGGACGATATCGAGAGTCCTCAGATAACCGGTTTCCCACCAGAAAAACTTCGTGATATAGATGAGCTGCAGCGCTACGGCGACCAACATCGAATCGCTGAGACCGTGTAGCTCGCGCTGCTTGGCGGCGAAGGAGATGATGATCACCGCCCAGCCCATCATGCCGATGCGGCAGTTGGTGAACTGCTTCACGTCCCAGCCGAGGATGCGCGGATAGAGCTCGGTACCCCGGTAGAAATCGAACCCGGGACTATCGCTGCGTTCGGTGTCGCTGCTCGAGGGTGCGACCCGTCCTTTCACATACAACATGAGGCACAAGATCAGGGCAAACAGGTTGAGCGCGCCCAGGATGCCACCGAAGTGCTCGTATACGATGCCGGGGGGAAACAGCCGCAGATGCAGCGCACCGAACCAGTAGAGCGACAGGGTGATCGCGAACGCGAGCGGGCCGTTGGCCCGGTATATCGGGATGTTTCCGCGCGGCGTGACGGGGCCGTGAAACGACCTGCCCGGCACCACTCGCATCAACAGGAGTTGCAGCCCCCCGAACGCACCCAGGATCGTCCACGCCTCCGGCGTGCCGAACATCACCGGCCGCCAGACGCCGTAGATCGTCGTGAACAACCCCTCTCGTGAACATAACTCCCATAGGGACAAAAGGGATCCTCCGAGCGCCACGTTGGTATACCAAAGCACGATGACGAAGGGCGGAGCACAAAGCATCAGCAGAATGGATGCGAGTGTCGGCATAGGGGTGGTTATCGAAGTCAGGAAGCCGGCCGGATCGAGCGTATACCTTATCACACCCCGATCACGTGGTATCCCGGCGCCTTGAATGCGGCCGAGCTCCAAGGATATCAATCTTGGCCGAGGTCACGACGCCGGGTGACGGAGACGAGCTCAGTCGGGCAGACCTCATCGAGCGTGTCGACGCATGGATCGACTATCCTTATAGGGTGAAGACCGGGATCAGAGGACCGAACTCGCCCCGCCGGCGAAACCGGCTCATCGTCGCGGCGCTCTTTGTCGGGCTCGCCGTGAGCACGGTCCGGGCCGACACGTTTCGCTGCGGTACGGGCCTCGTCAGGCCCGGCGACACCTCGTTCGAGGTCTTGAAGAAGTGCGGTCGTCCCGCTTCTCAACAGCAGATCTCGGGGGCCAACGAGCGCTTCGTCGAACAGTGGTACTACGAACCCGGGCCCGGGGCGTTCCAACGCATACTGACCTTCGTGGGGACCCGGCTGGTCAATATCGAAACCGTGACCCGGCGCTAGCCCATCGAGCTTGTGTCCCGCCCTTACTTGAACCGAAGCTTCACGTTGGCGGCCCGCAGGTACTCGGCCTCCTCGCTGAGATCGGCTTCGGTCAAGGGGTGATCGAGAAGCCACTCCGCCGAAAAGCACAGCTTGATCGACGCCTCATCGCCTTCCAGCGCGATCGCCGGTAATTCGGTCTCGGAGCGGCTGCGATGCAGGAGTACTGCGATGCGCAACAGGATGCAGAGGTACAGCGCCTGCCGCCTCAGCGTTTCCGGCAACCCTTCGAAGTCCGCCAGCGACAGTTTGCGCCTGTGGCCGCGGATGAGCACCGCGAGCAACGCCTGTTCTCCCTGGGAGAAACCCGGCATGTCCAGATTGCCGATCAGATACGCCCCGTGCTTCTGATAGTGGCTGTGCGAGATGGCAAGACCGATCTCATGGAGGCGGGCGGCCCAGCAGAGCCACTGCGCGTGCTCCGTGCCGCCCAACCCCCATGCGCTGGGCGCCTGGTCGAAGAGAGCCAGGGCCGCCCCCGCTACCCGGCCTATCTGCGCGGCATCGATGTGGTAGCGCCGGGCGAGACCCTCGACCGTGGTCTCGCGCACATCCTCGTGGTGGATGCGTCCCAAGAGGTCGTAGAGGAGTCCCTCCCGCAGGGCGCCGCTCGAGGCCCGCATGTGCTCTATCCCGAGTGCTTCGAAGATAGCACCGAGGATCGCGACCCCGCCCGGAAACACCAGGGCTCGTTCCGCTTCCAGGCCATCGAGTGTCAGGTCCTTGATATGCGCGGCGGCAATGAGGGTCTTGCGTAGCCTGCGTAACGCCGCGAGCGTGATCCCGTCCTGGCACCAGCCTTGTTGCTCGACGATCTGCCGGACCGCCAGGATGGTGCCCGAGGCGCCGATCGTCGAGTCCCAGCCGATGCGGCGATACTCGGCCGACATCGGTTCGAGCTCCTGAAGCGCCGCGATCTCGGCAGCGCGCATCCGCAGGGCATTTATGCTCCCGGCGCCGAAAAACCGCCTGCTCATCTCGACACAGCCGATGTGCAGGCTGTCCATGCGCTCCGGCCGGAATTGCCGGCCCAGGATAAGCTCCGTGCTCCCGCCCCCGATGTCCACGATCAGACGCCGCTCGCCGTCGCCTTCGATACTGTGCGAGACCCCTAGATAGATGAGCCGCGCCTCCTCGTGCCCGGCGATGATATCGATGGAATGGCCGAGCGCGGGCCGAGCGCGCGCCATGAATTCGCCACGGTTCTTGGCCTTGCGCAGCGTGTTCGTACCTACCGCACGGACCTTGTGGGCGGGGATGTCCCGCAGGCGCTCGCCGAAACGCTTGAGGGTGTCGACGGCGTGCTCCAAAACGGGCCCGGACAGCCGGTTGCCTTCATCGAGCCCGGCCGCGAGCCGCACCATCTCCTTCATCCGATCGATCACCTGGATGCGCCCATCCACGACCTGAGCCGCGATCAAATGGAAGCTGTTGGACCCGAGGTCCACGGCCGCCAGGCTCTGCGAGGCGTTGTCGCTCATGTCATGCCATCTCCGCACACCCTACCGTGGTGCGACCCATGCGGATCCCGAGGGTGTGGGATCGCGGTATACTCGTTCAGTATGACGTCGTAGTGAAACCCGGGCGCAACTCCCGGGGAGGGTGGCCCATGGCAGTCGGCGAAGTGAAAGACATTCGTGCGCTCGAGGCCGCCGGGATCCTCCGGCAGGACCCGAACGCTGTGCTCATCGACGTGCGAACTACCATGGAGTTCGAGTATGTGGGCCGCCCCGTGGGCGCCCTGCACGTCCCCTGGATGGAGGCCCCGGAATGGCGAGTTGTCCCCGAGTTCGCGGAGCGCGTGCGCGCCGTGCTGGGCGAGCGCGGGCGCGCCGAAGACACGAGCGTTCTCACGCTGTGCCGCAGCGGCAAGCGCTCGCGCGCCGCGGCCGAGTGTCTCGCAGGGGCCGGGTTCACGCACGTGTACAACGTCTCGGACGGCTTCGAAGGCGATCGGGACGGCCAGAAACACCGCAGCAGCATCAACGGCTGGCGCCATCAGGGATTACCCTGGGAGCAGGGTTGAGGACGGGCACGCGCGCAACGGATGTGATCGGTTCGATGTGCGAGCTTCTGGGCATGAGCGCCAACGTCCCCACCGATCTCTGTTTCAGCCTCCGCGGGCTGGTGCGCCGCGGCGGCGACACGGGACCGCATCGTGACGGTTGGGGCATCGGCCTCTACGCCGGCCGCGGCTGCCGCCTGTTTCACGATCCGAAGCCCAGCGTCGTCTCCGAGGTGGCCAAGCTCATCCAGGGCCAGGCCATCAAGAGCCACATCATCATCAGCCATATCCGTAAGGCCACGCACGGCCGCGTGTGCCTGGAAAACACCCACCCATTCGCTCGCGAGCTGTGGGGGTCCACCTGGCTCTTCGCCCACAACGGCACGCTCAGGGGCAGCAGGGCGCTGGCCCTCGACCACTACCGGCCGATCGGCACCACCGATAGCGAACGCGCATTCTGTTGGATGCTCGGGCGGATCCGCGCGCGCTATCCCGAGCGTCCCCGCCGTGCAGAGCCGCTATGGCGCCTCATCGCGTCCCTCGGCCTGGAGCTGGAGGCGTTCGGCACCTGCAATTTTCTCATGAGCGACTCCCGCTGTCTGTACGCCTACTGCAGCAGCACACTCCATTGGATCACGCGGCGGGCGCCGTTCGGGGAGGCGCATTCGATCGACACCGGGGAGATCGTCGACTTCTGCCACGAAACGACGGCACAGGATGTGGTGACCGTCATCGCCTCGAAGCCCCTGACCGACAACGAACGCTGGCATCCCATTCCGCGCGCTTCCTTTCAGGTGTTCGTGGAGGGCGTCCCACTGCTCGGGCAATGACGACGAAGTGGATGGGCGATGGGAGGATCGACGATGGACAGTAACGCCTTTCGCATCGAGCGCGACAGCATGGGCGAGGTCCGGGTACCGGCTACGGCGCTCTATGGGGCCCAGACGCAGCGGGCGATCGATAACTTCCCGGTGAGCGGCCTTCGGATGCCACGCGCGATCCTGCGCGCGCTCGGTCTTGTCAAGGCGGCGGCGGCTGAGGCGAATCGTGACCTCGGTCTCCTCGACGCACCGCTCGCCGAGGCCATCGGTGCGGCGGCGCTTGAGGTCGCGGACGGACGGCACGACGCCCATTTCCCGATCGATGTCTTCCAGACCGGATCGGGGACCAGTTCCAACATGAACGCCAACGAGGTGATCGCCCGCCTCGCGAGCGAGCGCCTGGAGCGGCCCGTGCACCCCAACGACCACGTCAACATGGGACAGAGCAGCAACGACGTGATCCCCACCGCGATCCACGTGGCCGGCAGCCTGCTCACATTCGAGCATCTGCTCCCGGCCTTGACACATCTCCGCAATACCCTCTCGCGGCGCGCCGCGGAGCTGTCTGCCGTCGTCAAGACCGGGCGCACCCACTTGATGGATGCCATGCCCCTCACACTCGGTCAGGAGCTGTCCGGATGGGCCGCTCAGATCGATCTCGGTGGCCGGCGCATCGAATCGGCCCTGGCGCGGCTCAGCGAGCTGACCTTGGGCGGATCGGCGGTCGGCACCGGCATCAACGCCCACCCCGAGCTCGGCCCGCGGGTCGCGGCGATCCTGGCGGATCGGACCGGGGTAGGCTTCAGGAGCAAGGACAGCTACTTCGAAGGCATGAGCGCCCAGGATGCGGCGGTCGAGATGAGCGGGCAGCTCAAGACCGTGGCCGTCGGCCTCATGAAGATCGCCAACGATCTCCGTTGGATGAACAGCGGCCCACTGGCGGGGCTCGGCGAGATCGCCCTGCCCGATCTGCAACCGGGTTCCAGCATCATGCCCGGCAAGGTCAACCCCGTGATCCCCGAGGCCGTGTGCATGGTGTGCGCACAGGTGATCGGCAACGATGTCACCATCACCCTGGGAGGCCAGTCCGGCAACTTCCAGTTGAACGTGATGCTGCCGGTCATCGCCTACGACCTCTGCCAGAGCCTGGAGATCCTCGGCAACGCCGCGCGCCTCCTCTGCGATCGGGCCGTCGCGGGATTTCGCGTGAACCAGGAGGTGCTCACTCGGGCGCTGGAACGCAATCCGATCCTGGTGACCGCGCTGAACGCCGTCATCGGCTACGAGAAGGGCGCCGAGATCGCGAAGAAGGCCTACAAGGAGGGCCGCCCGGTGCGCGACGTCGCCAGCGAGCTGACCGGTCTATCCGAGGCGGAGCTGGCCCGTCTCCTGGACCCTGCGGAGCTGACCAAGGGGGGGATACGGGAGAACCCGTAATTCATCAAGCTTCGCCGCGTGTTACCTTTCAAGCACCCTCCACTTGCGCAATGCCGGCTGGCCGCGCTCGCCGAGGGGGCTCACCGCCGTTATCCTGAGCCGGTGCTTGCCTGGATGCACCCTGGCCAAGAACGGCGAGGCGCACGGTTTTTCGCGTCTGTGGTCGAGCCTGCAGCGAAACGTCGAGCCCGGCTCGCTGGCCAGGAAGAGGAACCTGGCCTTTCTCTTGGTGGTTACCCTCTTCGGCCCCTTCGTGATCATCGTCTGGGTGACGGGTCTGGCGCCGGACCCGATCACGTCAATCCCGGTCTGAGAGAGGATGAAGTCACCGATGATCAAACGTAATGGGTCGTCGGCGATGCGCCCGTAGACCCCCGGGAACTCCGGCCGCGCGCAGCCGATGCCGAAACTGGTGTCGCCCACGAGCCGGAAGCCGCCACCGGACACCGGGACGACCATGGGGCCGCCGCTGTCGCCCTGGCAGGTGTCGACGCCCCCTCCGACCCGGCCGGCGCACAGCATCGTGTCGGGGCGAATGGTGGTGCCGACGGCGGCATACCTGTCGGCGCAGGCCAGGTCGTCCACGATTGCCACGCGCCCGACCCGCAGCGCATCCGGAAATGCGCCCGCACCCTCGGCGGTGTCCCCCCAGCCGGTGACGAAGGCAGGCTGCCCGGCCGCCCAGATGGCACGCTCGTCCGGCCCCGCGATCTGGATCGTGGGTGAAACCGATGCGGCGCTGAGCCTCACGATCACGAAGTCGAACGCGAACTCGTTGGGATTGAAAAGCGGATTGCCGAGCGCATCGACCGGAACGAAGTAGGTATCGAAATCGATCTCCTGGCCCGCGCTGCTGGAAAGGTTCGTGCGCCCGGTGATCACCGAGTACTGGCCGGGAGAGGTGAATCCGCCGTTCCGATAGAAACAATGGGCGGCGGTGACCACGAAGGTCGGCGTGACCAGCGTGCCGCCGCAGAACTGGCGCTGGAAGCCGTTTCCGGAGGCGACCGATGGCCGGAAGGCGATCGCCGTCTGCCACGGCCATTGCGTGACCGTGGTCTTCGTGCCGCCGACGATACGGCCGGCACGCGTCACCGGGGTGTGGGCCTCCGGAACCGATGCGAGACGCTCCGAGGCGAGGCCATCGGCGCTCTGCAGATATATGCCGGAGCCGACCTCGATGGGCTCGTGTTCCGAGGCGGAGGCCGCGGGAAGGCCCAGCGCCGCGGCCATCCATGCGGCCCACAACGGTATACGGCAGAATGCGATCGGGAGGCTTTTCCGTTGCATGGTCTTGGTCTTCCGTGTCGAGGACGTTGTGTGGGTGTCGGCATCGCCCCACCGGGCTTAAATCGACCGGGCAAGCGTTTCAGCTCGGGAGAGGTCCCCTCGCACGGGGCCTACTAGAGCGGGAGGAAAGGATCCCTGCCCCACATGGGGCAGGGATAGGGTGCGGGCGAGGCTTACTCCGATGGCGTCGGTGCCCCGACGGTCATATGTTCGCGATTGATCTTGACCGTCTGTTCGCCGATCCCCTGTACGGCTACAAGCTCATCTACTGACTTGAAGGGCCCGTTCTTCTCGCGGTAGGCCACGATGGCCTCGGCCTTGGCAGGACCGACCCCGTGGAGGCCCTGCGCCAAGGACACGGCGTCCGCGGTATTGATATCCACCGCTTCCGCGGCGAAGGTGAAGGACGAGGCGCTCAAGAGCACAGCGACAGCGAGATTCTTCCATAAAAGCATAAGTCTCTCCTAGATTGAAGTGTTTCAGGATCTTGCACCCCATCGGGGCGGGGTACGGCTTGGGAGCCGGGGGCAAAGTGTCTGTGCCACGCGGACCCGGAAGCGGTTAGCGGTACATTCCGGCGGACTTTAGCCGGTCGGCAGGTCCCCTGAACACACGGGAGCACGGCCGGGCGCTGCGGCAATCGGTCGCAGCCCCAAATGCACTCTCGTGGTCCGCCTGGGCAAGAGCCGAAACAAACGCATGGGTTTCAGAACGTTACGGTGGACGTATTTTGCCGACGCGGGTTTCACCAGTTACCCCCATAATCACCCCCGCTATGATGGGCCCACCTTTACGGCCGTCGCGCTGCCGGTCGCGCTGGCACTCATGGACAGACTCGGGCTGTCGCTGACGACGGCCGACCAAGCGGGTCCTCACATGCCGGGCTGCGTCGCCAGCTTCGCCCGGCGGACGCCCTTGCTCTCGGTCGGTTTCGCCTAGCGTTAACCTGAGCTTAAGTAGCCCGTAGGGTCAGTTAGCGACTGTATCGCGTCACCCTCCTTCCGGAAGGTCGCGCATCACAGCGGCGGAAGTTGCTCTTGCGTGTGTCCGAGGGTTACGGGGCAAAGGCCGTGCGTTATCTACCGAACATCAACTGTCGATCGAGAGCCCCTCATGCCGTTGGCCGATCTTTGGACGGAAGTGTCGTCTACGCGCGCCGACGACGTCGGCGTCCGGCTAGACGTCATTCCCCCGCGATGATCCTTCGGTCCTCCGCGTTAATAGTTCGATTCGGCGCGTACCGGGAACGTATCCATGCGTGCAGGCCATGCCGACGATGATCTGGGCCGTTCCGGCGTCGTCGGCGGGGCCGAGGGCTTCGTTCGCAGAAAGGAAATCGAAGGCGGCGCCGGTGCCGGCGGGTTGTTCAGAATACATCGAGCAAGCGCGTGAGCGGGCTAGCGAGCATCAAGTAGGGAGCGAACGACGCCGAATGCTTTCCCCCCTCGAAATACGGGGTGTCCGCAGACGCCTCCGTTGGCGAACTCCGGCGGATCCGGGTGACGATGCGCTTGATCGCACGCTCGTGCCCGCACGGGCCATCACTGGTCAAAAGACCGCGGCCCCACCGCCGTCCGCGCCTTGCTACTGCACGCCTACCCGCACACCCTATTCGTCTAATGGCTTCCCGGTACCCACCCAGGCCTCGAAGCCGCCCGCGATGGAGCTGACGTTCGAGTACCCCATCCGTTGCAGGGTCTCTGCCGCCAGCGCCGAACGCGCTCCGCTCCGACAGTAGACGAGCACGGGGACCGAGGGGTCCGCCAGCTCGCGGCAACTTCCGATTCGGAACTCCAAGAGGCCGCGCGGGATGTGGATGGCCCCGGGCAGACGGCCTGCCTCGAGCTCCGCGGGCTCGCGCACGTCGATCACCACGGTCCGAGGCTCGCCGAGGCGTTGTTCGGCGGTGTCGGGATCGATTTCGCGGATGTGCTTCCTGGCCTCCTGGACGAGGTCTTGTACGCTCATGGCCATGGTCTTTTCACCTCCGGCGCCAGAGGATGCCACAGGCGCGTTCATGTCTGGCAAATGATTCGTGCTTGAGGCACTTGGCGGCCGCGGGCCGGATCACAGGGCGACGCGCTTCAAGGCCTTGGTGGCGCCGGCCACGGCCTTGCGTTCCGCAGCCGGCATGGGGATGAGGCCCTTGGCCACGAGATAGCCTTTGTCGCCCCAGGACCGGTCGTTGGTGAACTCGGCGATATATTGGGCCAGACCGGGCACCTTCCCGACGCGGTCGCCCTTGACGTAGAAATACAGCGTCCGACTGACGGGGTATTGCTGCGATGTGACGCTGTCGGCACTCGGGACGACCCCCTCGATCGACATCGCGTCGAGCGTCTTGGAATGAGTAGAGTACTGGTGGTAGGCCATGATCGCGATCGCCCCGGGGCGGGCCGATAGCTTATCCGCCAGCTTGCCAGGGTCTTGCCGCACATAGGCGCCATCCTCGCGGATCGTGCGACAGAGCGTGTCGAACCGAGCGGCGTCGCGATCCTTCATGGCGGCCGCCGTCGGAAAACCCACGCACGCGCCTTCCATCACCAGCTCGGAGAAGACTTCACGGATTGCGGAGCCCTCGGGCGGCCCGAGCACCTCGATCTCGACATCGGGCAGGACCGGATCGACCTCCTTCCACGTCTTGAATGGATTGCGCACGAATGTCTCGCAGCCCGCGCAGGCCGGATCCGGTATCTCCTTGGCGAGGGCCAGGTACAGGGCCTTGCGTGTGAGCCGCAGCGGCTCCTGTTTTTTCAGGCGCGCCAAGGCGACCGCACCATAGCCGATCTTGACCTCGACAAGGTTCTTGACTCCCGTCGAGCGGCAGAAGTCGAATTCGCGCCGTTCCATACGACGCGACGCGTTGACGATGTCCGGGGCATCCGCGCCCGTACCCTCGCAAAACAACTTGATCCCGCCGCGGCTCCCGGTCGACTCCACCCAGGGCCGTTTCACCTTCTTGGACTTGGCGAGCTTGTCCGCGACGGCATCGGCAAACGGCCGGATCGAATGCGACCCGACGATGTGCAGATACCCGCGCAGATCTGCCGCCAGTACCGGCTGCAGCACGACGGCAGCGCAGACGACGGCGACCGAGAAGCGAACACGATAGCTCATAATATGTCTCACGATCCTGGCCTCAGAAAATAAAGAAACCCGCTCTGCCGAGCGGGTTCCGTGACCGGTAGCTGGTGCGTAGGCCGGGCCGGGGACCGTCCGGTTGGTCCCCGGCCGCCGAGACCTCACTCACCCATCCAGATCAGCTCTACACGTCGATTCTTCGCGCGGCCTTCCTCGGTGCTCTGGTCGGGCTCGATCGGATAGTCCTCGCCATACCCCTTCGCGTACAGGTTGTTCGTCACGCCGCGTTCCTTGAGGTAGTCGGCCACCGACTGTGAGCGCCGTTCGGACAGGGCCATGTTGTACTGACTCGATCCTTCGCTGCTGGCATGTCCCTGGACCTCGATGTCCTTCTTCTCATCAGGAAATGCGACCAGTTGATCGGCCACACCGTCCAGGATCGACTTCGCCGTCGATGTCAGCTCGGCCGAGTCGTACTCGAAGTTGACCCCGCGCAGCTCGATACGGATCAAACAGCCGGTGTCGTCGACCTTGGCCCCCTGGAGCGTGCCCGGGCATTTATCCAGACAGTCGTTTACGCCGTCGCCGTCCGAGTCCCGGGTCGAGCAATCGTCCACCGGCGCCGCCTCCGCGACGACCGGTTGCGGTTTCGGACCCAGGGGGACATAGATCCCCAGGTTCACGACCATCTCGTGCAGCTGATTGGCGGGAGCAGTATCGCTGTCGGCATTGTAGCGATAACGCACATCTGTCCGAAGCGACGTGCCGTGGTCGTCCAGCTCATACTGAAGACCGCCGCCGGCTTCACCGGTGAAGTGCAAGTCGGCCCCGCGCCGATCGCTGTCGGTGTTCAGGCCCATGGCGCTGACGACCGCATAGGGCGATAGCTGGCCGCGCCACGGGAACACCAGGGCATCCAAACCCCCGCCATACTCATCCACGTCGCCGCTGCCGCCGAAGCCGTCGCTCTGGAGGTTGTCATACACCCCTTTCAGCTCGAGGTTCAGATACCTATTAATAATCTTACCGACCGCAAACCCCCCGCCCCAGCCCTCGGAGGTGTCGCGATCGCCATCGGGTAGGACGAAGGTCCCGAACGGCACCAGATAGAAGCGGTTGTCCAGGAACTCGTCCTCCGCACGTACCGCGCCTGCCATCATTACCCCGAGCAGGCCGAAGGTCACTAGCCATTTGTTGCGCGCCATGTGTGTCTCCTCTTTACGACAATTGACGATGTACTATACTACACCAGAACCTGATTCCTACAAATATAGGATAGCAAAACAACAGTTCCAGCGATAGTATCGGCCGCGGGCAGCGCCCTTGAGCCCTCCCAACCCTCGATCAGCCCAGGGGGCGACCCTTGTGGTCGCCCCTGGGCAGGCACAACGCCTGCCCCTACACCGGGCTAGCCGGTCCATCCCAGGCCCGCGGCGATGCAGTTGATCGAGAGCAGCAAGGAGACAAGCCCGCGCTCCGGGGCCTCCGCCGGTGCCTCGTGGGCACGGAAGCGCCGGATCAGCCGCACCTGCTCCCGACCGACCTGGTTGATTATAGTCAAGCGCCGCGCGAGGCGGCGCTGGAACCTTGGGAAACGCGTGCAGAGCGCCGTCGCGCCGCTCAAACCGAGGACCCGCTCGACCGTGCGCCGGTATTCCTCCGCGACCATGCCGTAGATCTCGTCGCGTAGGCTCGCGCTCGGCACCAGCGCGGCGTACTCGCGCGCGGTGGCGAGATCCACTTGCGCGAGGCACTTCTCGACCTCGTCGATGATGAGCCGAAAGAGCCGCGAGCGCTCGAACATGCGTTTCAACAAGCGCTCGCCGGCCTCGCCGCGGACCTCGATGAAGCGCGCGATCCCGCTGCCCACGCCATACCAGCCCGGTACCATGTGGCGGTTCTGGCTCCAGGCGAAGACCCAGGGGATGGCGCGCAGATCGCCGAGCGACTCGGCGCCGAAGCGCCGGGCCGGTCGCGATCCGATGTTCAGCAGCGCCAGCTCCTCGACCGGGCTCGCCGCCTGGTAGTACTCGACCAGCCCCGGATGGTCGGCGAGGCGCCGATAGGCCCCATAGGCGGCGCCGGAGAGGGCCTCCATAGCCTCGTCCACCTCCGGGTCCGGCGCAAGCGCCGCCTCGGTCGTGGACTTGAGCGAGTGTTCGAGGACGCTGGACGCAAACAGCTCCAGGTGATAGCGCGCGGCCCCGCGGTTCGCGTACTTGGCCGAGACCACCTCCCCCTGCTCGGTGATCCGGCAGCGCCCCCCCACCGAGCCCGCGGGTTGGGCCGCGATCGCGCGCCCGGTCGGGACGCCGCCGCGGCAGACCGATCCGCCTCGGCCGTGGAAGAAGGTGATCGGGATCCCTGCCTCCTCCCCCACCCGCGTGAGCCGCGCCTGGCAGAGGTGCAGCTCCCAGTTCGAGGTGAAGAACCCGCCGTCCTTGTTGGAATCGGAATAGCCGATCATGACCTCCTGCACCCCGCCCTGCTCCCGCACCGAGCGACGCACCACGGCCGTCGCCAAGAGCTCGCGCATGATCCCGGGGGCGCGCCGCAGGTCCTCGATGGTCTCGAAGAGCGGCACGACCGGCAAGGTGCAGGCCTCGACCCCCTGGGGATCGACGAACAGGCCGCCGTATTTCGCAAGCACATAGACCCCGAGCACGTCCGCGACCGACCGGGTCATGCTCAGGATGAAGCCACCGAAGGTCTCGCGGTCCACGCGGGAACGCATCTCCGCCGCGAGACGAAACGTCGCGAGCGTCGATTCCGCCTCGGCGTCCAGTCCCTGGAGCTCCGGCAGTGCGACCAGCGGACGGGCCAGCTCCGTTTGCAGCCAGTGCCGCCAGGACGCGGGATCCACGGCAGCCGATGGCACGGAAATCCGGTGAAGCGCCTCCAGGGTGCGATTGATGACCGTGGTGTTCTCGCGCAGGTCCAGCCGCACGGTGCGGAAACGGAACGCCTCGACCTCCCGGCGCACGGGACGCACCAGCGCCCGCCCGAGCGCCCCGCAATCGGCATCGGCCAATCCTTGCTCCAGGATCTTCAGGTCATCGGCGAGGGCATCGGCGCTGTGATAGGCCCAGGCATCGGGCGGGTTTCCGAGCGCGGCTTCGAGCTTTTCCAGCATAGAGAATGCAGACTGTCGAAACACCTCGCCGGGGTTGCGGCGGGCGATCGCCTCGCCGTCGGGGAGATCCGCCAGTTGCCCGCCCAGGCTCGTCGCGAAGGCTGCCGGCACCGCGATCGCGTGTTCCGCGATGCTGAGTGAGCGGGCCAGGTCGAGCACGCGGGCCCGGTACCGCTTGAGGCTCGCCGCGCGATTCCTCTGGACCGTGTCGCGCGTCACCGCATTGCTCACAAAGGGATTGCCGTCTCGATCGCCGCCGATCCAGGACCCGAACTGCAACAAGGGGGGGAGGTGGAAGGCGTGACCGGGATAGTGGGACTCGAGCGCCGCTTCGAGCTTGGCCATGACCTCGGGGACCTGTGCGAACAGGGCCTCCTCGAAGAAGTGCAGCCCCCAGGCGACCTCCTGAGCGACGGTGGGCTTTTCGAGCCTGAGCTCCCCGGTCAGCCATAAAAGCTCGATCTCGTTGCGCAGGGCATCGATCCGCGCGCGGCGTTCCCTGGGGGTCCAGCGCGGCGCCTCCAGCTCCACCAGGCGCAGATAGATGCGCCGGTGGATCTCGAGGACCGTGACGCGTTTGGCCTCGGTGGGATGTGCGGTCAGGACCGGCCGGATGTGGGCGTCTCGCAGGAGCGCCTGGATCGCCTCGGCCGGAACGCCCGCCCGCGCCGCCTCGCAAAGCACATGGGCGAAGGTGCCCGGGACCTCCTCCGGACCGCGCTCGGCCTCGGTGTGACGCAAGCGTCGCATGCTCGCGTTCTGCTCGGCGAGGGCGATGAGCTGGAACCAGATCCCGAAGGCCTGGAGGCAACGGAGCAAGAGGTCCTCGCGCGCCGCCGGGATCGGCGCCTCGCCGCGCAAGACGGGTTCGATCTCCGGCTGCCGGCGCCGCACGACGGCGCACAGGAGCCCGAACAAGGTGTCGAGCACCTCGCGGGCATAACGGACCGCCTCTCGGGACTCGGGGGTTTCCGGTACAGTATTCGTCATACCCCATACTCGCTACGCCGGCCCGCAATAGCCCGGCGGGGCCGCAGCCCGTTGCTGGTGGAACTATATGTGTTGAATCAAGCCATTGCGTGCGCGTACACCAGATCGCAGACAGAGTGTAACGCACAGGGTAGCGGATTTCACCGTCCGCTAGGCCGCTAGCTAGGTGGTGCTCAGCATGGATTCGCGGGATCGCGGCGATGACGCCTTGCTCGGAGTGGCGAAGGGCGATGAGATCGACGCGCCATTCCTGGACGAGTTGCCGACAGCATGAACGATGCGCCTATCCGTCCGGCCCACCCGAGCTTCTGGGAGGCCTTCCGGTACTGGCTGAAGCTCGGCTTCATCAGCTTCGGCGGGCCGGCGGGCCAGATCGCCATCATGCACCAGGAGTTGGTGGAGCGGCGGCGCTGGATCTCCGAGCCCCGTTTCCTGCACGCCCTGAACTACTGCATGTTGCTGCCCGGCCCCGAGGCCCAGCAGCTCGCCATCTACATCGGCTGGTTATTACATCGGACCCGGGGCGGCATCGTGGCGGGGACGCTGTTCGTCCTGCCCTCGCTCGTGATCCTCGTCGTCTTGACCTATATCTACGTCACGTTCGGCGATGTCGTGTGGGTGCGAGGGGTGTTCTCGGGCATCAAGCCGGCGGTCGTGGCCGTGGTCCTCTACGCCGCCTGGCGCATTGGCTCGCGCGCACTCAGGAACCAGGTCCTGTGGGGCTTCGCGGTGGCCTCGTTCCTCGCCATCTTCGCCTTGGGCGCGCCCTTTCCTTATATCGTGTTGGTGGCGGGCATCCTGGGCTACACGGGCGGCCGCCTGGCCCCGGACAAGTTCCGGGTGGCCGGCGGACATGGGGCATCGGACCAGGCGTACGGCCCGGCGCTACTCGGTAACGACCTCCCCTCTCCCCCGCACGCCAAGTTCCGACCGGCGCGCCTCGCGGCCCTGATCGGGTGGTTCCTGGCCCTGTGGGGCGCGGCCATGGTCCTCGTGCCGGCCGGTACCCTGCGCGATATGGCCGCGTTCTTCACCAAGGCGGCGCTCGTCACGTTCGGCGGCGCCTATGCGGTCCTGCCCTATGTCTACCAGGGCGGGGTGGAGCACTACGGTTGGCTCACCGGCAGCCAGATGATCGACGGCCTGGCGCTCGGCGAGACCACGCCCGGCCCGCTCATCATGGTGGTGGCCTTCGTGGGCTTCATCGGCGCCTCGACTCACGAAGTCTTCGGCCCCGATCTGCCGCTGCCCGCGGGTATCGCGGGGGCCGGTGTGGCCACCTTTTTCACCTTCCTGCCCTCGTTCCTGTTCATCCTCTGCGGCGCCCCATTGGTCGAGGCCACCCACGGCGACCTCAAATTCACCGCGCCGCTCACCGGCATCACCGCCGCGGTGGTGGGGGTCGTGGTCAACCTGGCGATATTCTTCGCTTGGCACGTGCTGTGGCCGGCCAGCACCGATGGCGCACCCTTCGCGGGCGGGTTCCAGTGGTTCGCGGCCGTGGTTTCGGTGACCGCCTTCGTGGCTCTGGTGAGGTTCAAGCGCGACGTCCTCGAGATCATCGGCGCCTGCGCAGGGCTCGGGCTCTGCTACACCCTCGCGACCGAATGATCGACGGTGCGGCCCGAAGGACCCGGGGCCAAGGCGATGGATCGAGATCTCGTGACGCTCTTTGGGGGTCGAAGCGAGGCGACGTGAGCTCGGCCGCAACGGCCTGGACTTGACCGCGCTGCGCCAGGCCAGGCAAGCGCCGCGTCCCCGGCAGCGGTCCGAGCGGCTTCATCGAAAAACGCCATCCGATACGGCCATCTGCGGCGCCACGATGATCTCATCGAGCGAGCGGATGAGGCGGATCATCCACTCGCCGCCCGACGGATCCGCGGCCAGGGCCAGCGCGATGTATTTGCGAGCGGCGATTGCGCAAGGCTGAACGCCGTTCCCAAAGCCACTTGAAGAAGCGAGAACGGGGTATATGGGCCCGGCGGTTTTGGAAGCATGCGATACGGGATGATTTGGATTACCAGCGTCATGTGGATTACATCCAATACAAACCGGTCAAGCACGGTTTATGTCATGGCGGCGGATTGGCCATTTTCTTCGTTTCACCGTTTCGTGAGGTTGGGGTATCCCAGCGATTGGGCCGGTGCAGGGTTGCGACATGGATTCGGTGGGGAGAGCTTCCGTCAATAGGTGTGTAAAAGGATCAGGCGGCTTTGTCCAAAGAGGTGTCCGGGACACGGACTCCGTTGTCATAGACGGCGCCTTGGTAGACGTCCTTGAGCCAGGCAGGGGCGTTGAGTC
>JBOIDR010000079.1:0-19668 GCA_050740695.1 Gammaproteobacteria bacterium
AACTAAATAGATACCTTCAAAACAACAATGAACAACACCGCCCCATCCGACATTCCTGTATATCCGTACTACGAGTGTTCAACTAACGCTGGAACTTGGGTGTTCAATTAACGGTGGAACTTTGCCATTTATACGTGACTGCCGGCCGGCAGTTGACCTGTGACCGCCGGCACATAGGATGGTAATGGTTGACATTGGAAATTTCCAAAGAGGACAACTGATGATAACAGCCAACAAACTGGCAGCGTTGTGCCTTAATACAGGGAGAACGTATCAGTGCATTAAGAATCTATACTTCGATGGCAAGGAAGGGCATCGTGGTATCTGTGAAGCATATGAGCTCAACACCAAGTTGGCTGAACAACAGAAGACACTTGATATGCTTGTCACAATGGTGGCTACAATCGATCAACTACTACCCGATGACGACGATGATGCTGAAAGGTTGTTGTTTCACATTCGATGTAAAAAACTGTTCAACCGTCGGAAATGAGCTCACCTACAAGGTATACAGTCGCCAACACTCAACCGTTAACTTTGCTAGTTCCTCATCTCCCAAGAACTCTAGGCCATCAATATTCTCAATAGCCAGGCCTATCTGTTCCTGGAATTGATCGAATGATAGGTCGCAACCGGCCTCGCTCTTAATACCATCAACTATGGCCTTACTTGAGTTTGATCCTGACTGGCGTGCTGCTGAAAAGGATCCCGGTGCTCGCGTTCCTGATTTCCATCAAACCTCTAACCTTCTTATTCCTTTTCTTCCGGAGAATACTCTTCCCCCGCTTGGTGAGCTTCGGCCTTACACGGACAGTTGCATCCGGCTGAATCGTTGCTGAAGCGACAGCGAACTTTTCTGAAGCGACAGCGGAATTGAACGGGTACGCGGCGGTCCCCACGAAGATCTCGACTTTTGCGTCACATCGAGCCAGAAGGCTGCAAGTAACAGGAACTACGCACCCGGATAGTTGGCAGGAGAACTGTTCCCTAGCCGGCGTCGCGCCCGGGTGATGCGGGACCAGCGGGCCTATTTCGACCAACGAAGAGGTGATCTCCACGCGATCATCGATGTCCGGGTTGATGTCCCAGGCGAGGACGGAAACGATATTCCCGGGGCCATAATACGTGAAATCCGTAAAGAACGCAAAATCGTCAATAAGAGGCAGGTTTATTTCCGCATGGGTGATTCCCGAACTGGTCTGCGCAACGGGTTGACCAGATCCCATGATCCGCTCCCGTATGAGATCGAAGCTGTCGGCCGCCAGACCTGCGAATGACGCATCGTCGCCTGTGGAAGGGGGGAAGCCACCGACTTGTGCCACGCCGAAACGCTCGATAGCGTCGAAGGTCGCTATCCTGGCGGGACTCGCGTTCATGATGGTGCCGAAAACATTGCTGTTGTGGTCTCCAATATCTCCGTCGAGGTATTGATACACACGCAAGGGGCCAATAGGTCCGGGGGTGCTCGCGTCCACGGTAAACGTGTAAGTCGTGTTTAGATGTGCCGGTGGCCAGTGGTTGCCCATCCTGCTGACCGCTTCCCAATGAATCGTGTTGCCGTTTGCTCCGGTAAACGCACCGGCGAATACCTCCCACGTTATGGGTTGCTGGCACTGGTTGCCATCCCATATTCTGAGGGTTCTCGCCTCTTTCTTATAGCTGACTACCGGGCTGACTCGGTTCAGTAGCCGCATCAGCAGCGCCACGCCGAGTCCCCAAGCGCCGTTGAGCAGCAGTGCGCTGACGATGATTTTCGGGTCCCAGCCGCCAGCGAGGCCCATGCCCTTTATCGGCATTACTACGAACCACGCGACGAGACTCGGACCCAGCGCACCGATCACGAGCGCCTTCGTCCAATAGGCGCCGCCGCGCGAAGCACGGATCAGAGCCCACAACGCGATGCCCCACACGCCACCCCAGAATGCCAGCGAAATCACTGCAGGTGCATTGAGCGGCGGGACCGGCGTCATGTTCCAAGGTGCTCGCGGTGAAAATCCTCCCGTGTACAGCAGCCACGGCAAGCCTTGATGAAACGCCAGCGTGGAAGCAAAGCCGGCGACGAATGCTTTCAGGTAGATCATGTGCGTCTCTCCTTTCGTTGTTTACAAGAACGGCGCTTGCCTTCGAGCTTCAAGGGCCGGACGCTCCCTCGTTGCTCCGGCGTGATTCGTGGCATGACGGCGCCGATGCTCCATTCCGCTGCTGGAGATTCGAAACCGTGATCTGCTGCTGGCAGGTGAGAGGAGCGTGAGTGGCCGCCAGAAAGAGAAGGCACGATGCGTACGGGCTGGCCGTCACGCTGCTCGCCGTCAGCGGCTGCATGATCGGCCGACTACGCACGTCCCCCGGCCCCCACGGCGGGCGGTGGATCGAAGCCGAATATGCGGCGCTACGGGCCGAATCCGCCGACACGCCGCGCTGGTGGGAAGTGTTCAGCGATCCGGTGCTCGGGCGGCTGGTCGACTGCAATCAACGGCCGGCGACACGCAAGACCCGCCACACGACACCGCCGGCGTTGTCGGCAACCAACAGCGTACCGTCGCGCAACTCCGTGATCCCTACCGGTCGGCGGTACATTCTCCCGGTCCGCGGGTCCGCCATGAAGCCAGTCAGGAAGTCTTCGGGTTGACCTCGTCGCATCGCCGCGAACGGCCTGACTTGGCAAAAATACACCTTCTACATGGAATGGTGTTTTAGAAAGTCAGCACCGCTCGAAACCTCAGCTTGCCCTGTTCGACCCGCTCATAGGCCTGCTGCACTTGGTCGAAGGGGTAGGTCTCGGTCATCACCTTCACCTTGCCTTGCGCCACGAAATCCAAGGCCTCATAGAGATAATCGCGCCGGTTCTGCTGGCTGCCCAAGATGCGGATGCGTTTCATGATGAGATCGGCGGGAGAGACCGAAAGGTTCTTGGCCTCGAAACCCATCAACACAAAACGGCCGTCCGGTCGCAGGCCTTGGATGGCGTCGGCCATTGCGTCGGTGGAATTGCTGGTGCCCAGGATCACGTCAGCCCCGCCCAGTTTGGCGAGGGATTTGCTATCCTCGACGACTTCATCCGCTCCCAATTGCTTGGCCAGGGTCTCTTTGTCGGGGGAGTGCGTGATGGCGACGGTCTTGAAACCGGCGGCCTTCGCGTATTGCACGGCCAAGTGCCCCAAGCCGCCGATCCCCACCACGGCCACGGTCTCGTGCGGCTCGGGCTGAGCCCAGCGCAGCCCGCTATATACGGTGTAGCCGGCGCAGAAGATCGGCGCTGCCTGTTCGTCGCTCACCGCATCGGGCAAGGGGACGGTGGCGTCGGCGAAGGCCAGCATATACTCGGCGTGGCCGCCGACGATATTGGTGCTGGTGCCGATCTGTTCGGCGCAAAACATCGGCTTGCCACGCAGGCACCACTCGCAACGCATGCACGAGGCCTGGATCCAAGGCACCCCCACGCGATCCCCCACCTTGCGCCCGCGCACCCCCACGCCGACGGCGACGATTTGCCCGACCGGCTCGTGCCCCAAGGTGCGTGGAAACTCGCCGGGTAGTTCGCCCCGGGTCTGGTGCACGTCGGTATAACAAATGCCGCTGGCTCGAATCTTGATCAGCACTTGATTAGGGCCGGGTTCGGGTTGGGGAAGGTCTTTGATTTGCCATTTTTGGTTTTTGGCTGGCACGATGGAGGCTTTCATGGGTGCGCTCCTTTTTTAGGCTGAATGGGAAAGGATAGCTCATTTTTTGGGGATGTGGCTCGAAATCCTCAACGATCAAGACGGTTGGGAGGCGGTCGTTCTGATCTATCAAAGCTCCTCCTTCATGAAAACTCGTCGCGATTCCCAGCCCGCTTTACAGAGTGGCGAGTCATCTGGTTGCGCTGGTCTCATCGACCTAGAATTCTCAGAGGTCACCGCCGAAGTCGCCAAAGTCACCGCCGATATTGTCGTCCATGTCGGCGGCCATCTCGTCGCCGGCGTCTGGACCGACGTCTTGATGAGCATCTCCGGCCTCGCCCGCGTCCTGCTGATCGCCGCCTTCTGCCCCGGCGCCGCCGAAGAACGCCTGGGCAATGGCGCTGCCTACCACGACGCCCGCGATGCTCGACAGGAAACTGGAGGCCATGATGCCGCCCATGCCCGCGCCGCCGCCCATCCTTCCAAAAGTACGCTCGATCGTGCCGGGTTGACGGATTTCGGCGCGGGTCGCCATGCGCGCGAGAGACCGCGGGTCATCCTTAGCCTGCGCGCGCTCGGCTTCAGGGGCGTCGGCGCTCAACTCTTCGAGCACCAAGCGGCGTTGTTCCGCCGTCAGCCGCGCGAATGCCTCGGTGTGGGCCTGCTCGATGGTCTCGGGCGGCGCGGTTTGCAGCATGTAGCGGTAACGCGCCACTGCCTGCTCGTCGCTCGACCGTCCGGTTAATAGTTGATCCTCAACTTGTCGCCGGGTCTGTTGCTGCTGCGTGGCTTCTTCACGCCCGAGTAGTTTATCGATGATACTCATGATTTATCTCCTCTGCTATGTTGCTCGCATGTGCTTAGGGAATAGCTTTTAAACGCGCTTTTTCATCAAGCGGCATAGTACTGCTGGGCTCGCAAGCCGTCAAGCCGGTCCTCGGAGTATTTGCAGGAAGCGGCTCATTCGATTGACCGGCTCGATAAGAACCTCGATCCGGCGGGCGTGGCGATGAGGCCCGGGGCGCCACGACGGTTGCGTTGTACGGATCGCTAGCTGGGCGACCATCCACCGCCCAGGGCCTTGTATAGCTGGATCATCGATACCAAACGCAGGCGCCGGGTCGCTGTGAGCGAGAGCTCCACGTCGAAGAGGTTGCGCTTGGCCGTGAGCACATCCAAATAGTTGGAGAGCCCGCCCTTATAGCGTACCTCGGCGAGATGCAAGGCCGATCGCAGCGACCTAACCTGAGCTTCCTGCGCTTCGGTCTGCTCGCGGGCAGTGCGCACTGCGACGAGGGCGTCCTCGACCTCCCGGAAGGCCACCAGGACGGTCTGCTCGTACTGAGCAAGGGCCTGTCTCGCTTGCGCTTCGGCCGCCTGCTGTTGGAAGCCCAGGGCTTGGGCATTGAAGAGAGGCGCGGCCAAGGCGAGGCCGGCGCTTCCAAAGGCACCGCTCCCTAGGGCGGAAAGCTGCGGGCTCGCTACCCCGAGGAGCCCCGTGAGCGTGATCCTCGGAAATCGCTCGGCCTGGGTGACCCCGATCCGGGCCGTGGCCACGGTCAGCTGCTGTTCCGCTTGCAGGATGTCCGGGCGCCGCTCTAGCAGCTCGGAAGGCAATCCGGCCGGCACTGCAGGCGGCAGCATCTGCTCGGTGAGCGCCCGCCCTCGGGGGATCCGGGCCGGATTCCTCCCGAGCAAGACGCTCAGCTCGTCCTCCTTCTGCACCATCTGCCGCTCGAGCTCCGCCATGCGGGCAGCGGCATTGGCCCGTTCCGCTTCGAACTGGTCGGCGTCGAGCTTGGAGATCAGGCCCTGCCGCAACCGAGCCCGGGCGATCCTGACGGATTCTTCCCACGATTGCAGGGTGTACCGAACGATGTCCAGTTGCATATCGAGCTGGCGGAGATCGAAATAGGCCTGGGCGACGCCGCTCACGAGCGCCAGGACCACCGCCCGCCGATTCTCCTCCCGCGCGAGGAGCTCCGCACGCGCCGCTTCGTTCACGCGGCGCACCCGTCCCCAGATGTCGATCTCCCACGATAGGTTGCCCTGGACGTAATAGCTCGATGGCGTGGGAAAACCCGGGATGCTGGTTGCGTTCATACGGCCGAAGGCAGGGGCATTGGCCGTTGCGCTCAGTTGGGGGGCGAAATCCGTCCGCGCAATGGACAACCGCGCTTGAAATTCTTCGATGCTCGCGACCGCTTGGTGTAGGTCTCTGTTCTCCCGGAGTGAGATGCGAACGAGCTTTTGCAGTTGGTCGTCCCGCAGGAGCTGCCACCAGGGCAGATTGGCGATAGACTCCCCCTCGGCCCGCGCCATACGGTAGGCGTCGGGCGTGGTGATGTCGGGACGGACATAGTCGGGACCGAGCGCACAGGCGCTCAGCAGGAGCGCGACGCTCGCCACGACGAGGCCGCGCATCTCAAGGTCCTCCGCCGGCGGAAGGCTGGGCCGGCACGGGGCTCTTCCCCTCGGTGCGCCACCGGGAGAGCCGATCGGCAAGCTTTCGGTTCAGCACGAAAAAGACCGGGGTGAAAAAGATGGCCAAGAAGGTCTCTGCGAGCATGCCGCCGAATACGCCGGTGCCGATGGAATGACGACCGGCGGCCCCGGCGCCCGTGGCCAAGACCAGCGGCGTGACCCCCAGAATGAAGGCCATGGAGGTCATGATGATCGGGCGGAAGCGGAGCCTAGCGCCCTCAAGCGCGGCGTCTACGACCGGAAGACCGGCTTGATAGCGCTTGTTCACGAACTCCACGATCAGGATGGCGTTCTTGGCCGAAAGACCGATCAGGGTGACCAAGCCGATTTGGAAAAAGATGTCGTTGGTAATGCCGCGGATCCATACGGCCGCCAAGGCCCCGAAGATACCGAAGGGAACCGCCAGATTCACGACCAGGGGCACTGACCAGCTCTCGTACTGGGCGGCCAGCACTAGGAACACCATGAGCAGGCCGAAGGCGAAAGCCGCGACGGATTGCGTACCCACCTTGCGCTCCTGGTAGGAGATCCCGCTCCAGTCGAGCGCATAGCCCTTGGGGACGAGGGTCTCCTCGGCCACCCGCTCCAAGGCATCGAGCGCCTGACCCGAGCTAAAGCCGGGCGCCGCTTCGCCCAACACCAGGGCGGCGTTAAAGCCGTTGAAGTGGGTCACCGGATCGGGCCCGCTCGTGAATTCCGTCGTGACCACCGTATCGAGCGGGATCATGGAGGAGCCTTGCTCGTTCTGGGCGCGGACATAGATCTTGGCGATGTCTTCGGGGCGCGAACGGTACTGGGCCTCCGCCTCCGTCTGCACGCGATAGACCCGGCCGAATTTCACGAAATCGTTGATGTATAGGTTACCGAAATAGGCCTGCAGGGTGTCGAAGACTTCGGAAATGGGCACGCCGAGCGCCTTGGCCCGTTCCCGGTTCACGTGGAGAGAGAGCCGAGGCGAGCTCACGCGAAAGCTGGTGCCGATGGCCCCAATCACCGGGTCCTGTTTGGCCTTCGCGATGAACGCCTGGGCGACGGTAGCGAATTGCTTGAAGTCCCCCCCGGCGGGATCCTGGATCTGCACCGAGAACCCACCGGTTGCCCCGAGCCCCCGGATCGAGGGCGCGTTGAAGGCCAGGATCTGCGCCTCGGGGATCTTCGCGAATTCACCGAATGCGTTCCCGATGAGCGCCTTGACGTGTTGGTCCGGGCCCGTGCGTTCCTCCCAGAGGCGCAAGGGGGTGAACATGGTCGCCGTATTGGAGCCGCGGGTGCTGAACACGAAATTCTGGCCGACCAAGACATTGGTGCTATGGATCTCCGGAACGGCCAGATAATAGCGTTCGAGCTTGCTCACAACCTCCGTAGTCCGCTGCTTTGAGGCGCCGTCCGGTAGCTGGACCACGGTGATGAAATAGCCCTGGTCCTCCTCGGGCAAGAAGGCCGAAGGGAGCGCCCCGAACATTCCGATGGCGAGGCCGATCACAACGGCGTAGATCCCGAGCGCCAGCCCCGCCCGGCGGGTGTTCATCCCGACCGTCGCGGTGTAGCGGTGCCGCGTCCACTCGAAGAAGCGGTTGAACCATTGAAAGAAAACTCTCTTTGTTCCGTGGTTGGGCTTGAGCACCAGGGCGCACAGGGCCGGGCTCAAGGTGAGCGCCACGAATCCTGAGATCGTGACGGAGATCGCGATGGTAACGGCGAACTGCCGGTAGAGCTGGCCCGTGATCCCACCCAGGACGGCGGCGGGGATGAACACGGACACGAGCACCAGGACGATCGCGATCACGGGTCCCGTGACCTCCTCCATGGCCCTCTTGGCGGCGTCTTTGGGCGAGAGCCCGCCTTCGATGTGGCGCTCTACGTTTTCGACCACCACGATCGCATCATCCACGACGAGCCCGATGCACAACACCATGCCGAATAGGGTCAGGGTATTGATCGAAAACCCGAGGACATACATGCCGGCAAAGGCGCCGATCAGCGAGACCGGAACCGCCACCATGGGGATCAAGGTGGCGCGCCAGCTCTGGAGAAAGAGATAGACGACGAGCACGACCAAGACCAGGGCCTCGCCCAAGGTCTGGACCACTTCCCGGATCGAAACCTCGATGAACCGGGTCGTGTCGTAAGGAACGTCGTATCTAACACCTGATGGGAAGCTTTTCGACAGCGCATCCATTTCGGCGCGGATGCGCCTGACCGTCTCGAGGGCGTTCGCCCCCGGAGAGAGAAAGGTCAAAAGAAACGTCGTCGGCTTCCCCTTGAACCGCCCCTGAAGGTCATAGGACTGGGCGCCCAGCTCGACCCTCGCCACGTCCTTGAGCCGGATCATGGACCCGTTCGGGAGGGCCCTCACGATCATCTCCTCGAATTCGTTCACCTCGGTCATGCGGCCGTGCGTGATCACCGGGACGGTCATCTCGGTTCCAAGCGGCGCGGGCTCGCGGCCCACCGTACCGGCGGGAAAATCGCGATTCTGCTCGTTGACGACGTTGGCGATGTCGGTCGGGGTGAGTGCGAGCTGCGCCATCCGAACCGGGTCGAGGATCAACCGCATGCTGTAGCTCTGCGCGCCGAACACCAAGGCATCTCCCACGCCCGGCAGCCGCTTGATGTTATCGAGCACCCGCAGGATCGCGTAATTGGCGAGAAACAAGGTGTCGTGCCGCGGATCGGTCGACTCCAGGGTCAGCACCCCGAGGAGATCCGGGGACACCTTTCTCACCGTGATGCCGCGACGGACGACCTCGGGGGGCAACTGCGGCTCGGCCAGCTTCTCGCGATTCTGCGTCTGGACGGCGGCGATATCGATATCGGTCCCGATCTCGAAGGTGAGCCGGAGGGTCATGTGCCCATCGTTGGTGCTGGTCGAGTCGTAGTAGAGGAGATTGTCGATGCCCGGAAGCTGCACTTCGATCGGGCGTGCCACGGCGTCGGCTACGACCTCGGCGCTGGCGCCCGGATAGTCGGCCTCGATCTGCACCACCGGGGGCGTGATCTCGGGGTACTGGGCCACGGGCAGGACCTGCATGGACACGAGACCCACCACCACGATCACGATGGAGAGGACCGAGGCGAAGATCGGGCGGTCGATGAAGAAGCGGGGGCTCACTGAACCGCTCCGGCTTCGGTGTGCGCCGGGTCGGCGAGCGGGGCAGCATCGGCGGCGACATAGGGAACCGTTTCTACCGCCGATCCCGGCAGGATCGATTGCAGACCGGTCACCACCACCCGCTCGCCCTCCCCTAGGCCTCCTTCGATGAGCCACTGGCTATTGAGCCAGCTTGTGGCTTGGACGGGGCGAAGTTGCACTTTGTCGCCCTCATCCACGACATAGACCGCGGGTCCTTCCGGACCGACCTGGACCGCCCGCTGCGGGACCAGCACGACTCCGGTGCGAACCGATCCCGTGAACCGAACCTTGACGAACTGTCCCGGCAACAACGCCCGCTCCCCTGGAGTCACACCCCGCTCGGGATTGGGGAACACCACCCGCACATCGCGGGTCCCGGTCGCGGTGCGCAGTCCCACACCCAGCAGATCCAACCTCCCTGCTTCGGGATAGACCGTGCCGTCCACGAAGGTGATGACGCCGCGCAGTTCATAGACGCCCGCCCCTTGGACCCGCTTCAAGGTGCGCTCCCTGACGCGTTTGAGCAGGAAGGGTTCGGGAACGCTGACGGTCACATACATGGGGTCCACCTGGTGAATGATCGTGAGCAGATCGGTCTGCGCGGACACCAGTCGCCCTTCATAGACCCGTGTGCGCTCGATCAGCCCGGCGATGGGCGCGGTAATGCGAGTATTGTCGAGGTCGAACTGGGCCTTTACCAATTGCGCCTTGGCGCCTCCCAGCGCCGCCTTCGCTGCCAGTTCTTCGGCGACGGCATCATCCACATCCTTCTGACTCACCGCTTGCTCGCCGAGCAGCGGTGTAACGCGAGCGTGGTTTTGTTTGGCCTGCACCAGGCGCGCCTCGGCCTGAGCCACCATCGCCTTGGCGTTCGCGGCGGCGGCCTCGAACGGCACGGGATCGATCTGATAGAGCAGATCACCCATCTTGACAGCGCGGCCTTCCTGGAAGAGGCGCTCCTTGACGAGACCCGTCACCTGGGGGCGGATCTCGACCGGGCGGGAGGACTCGGTCTCGCCGATAAATTCCGGTTCATCGGGCACCGTTTGAGTCGTCACGGTGATGACCGCAACTTCCGGGACGGGAGTGGCAGGCGGCGCGGCGGCTTCTTGTTGGCAGCCTGACAATGCCGCCAGTCCCACCAGATACCCGAGGAGGCGTAGCGCAAGCGTTCGAGCCCGATGAGCCATGCTAGTTCACGCTCAGCGCGCGGAAGCGCCTCCTGCGTTCAAATGATCGAGCGAACCACTCCGCCGTCCGCACGGAGCGCCGTTCCGTTGGTCGCAGAGGACAGCGGGCTGGCCACGAACGCGACCAGCGCGGCGACCTCCTCGGTTGTGGCAAATCGCTTGAGCAGCGCGCTCGGACGGACGGTTTCGAAAAACTCCTCCTCGACCACAAACGGTTCGACGTTTCGAGACCTCGCCATTTGGCTGACGAACCCCTCCACTCCCTCGGACCGCGTCGGCCCTGGCAAGATGGAGTTGACGGTCACGCCGGTGCCCGCCGTCGTTTCCGCCAGACCGCGCGCCAGCGCAAGTTGCATGGTCTTCGTGAGGCCATAATGGATCATCTCAACGGGAATATTGATGGCTGATTCGCTCGAGATGAAAACGATCCTGCCCCAGTTCTTCGCTTTCATCTTCGGCAGGTAATGACGGCTCAAGCGCACGCCGCTCATGAAATTCGTTTCAATGATCGCCATCCAGTCCTCATCCGAGATATCCTCGAAAGACTTTGGTTCATAGATGCCGAGGTTATTTATCAAAACGTCAACGTGAGGAAAACTGCTGGTGGCTTGCTTCACCGGTTCCAGTTGGCTCAGATCAGCGACGAGCGCCTCCAGCTTGGCGCGAGGATGCTTCTGCCGGATTTTCGCGATGGCCTCACTTACACGCTTTTCCGATCGACCGTTGATGATCACCATCGCGCCCTCACCGGCCAGGGTCGAACCAATCGCTAGACCGATCCCCGCAGTCGAGCCGGTCACCAGCGCGAGCTTGCCAGATAGTTGTAAGTCCATGATGGCTCCTTTCACCGCGAGGGTCTTATGCCGCACGTATGTTGGCATAGGGCACTGGCTGAGTTCGTGGGCATGGCGCGCTTCACAGCGGCAACACGGTTTCGACAGCCTATGCCAAATCACCCGGCATCATCACGCCTTCTTTTCCTCTGAATGAATAATCCCTTCTACGATGCACTTGTTTAGACATCCCGACGCCACCAACTCGGCCCCTTCCCGGTGCATCTGACCTAGGAGCGCCTTCCCGTCCGCGTCGATGAAGGTGACTGAGGACAGATCAACGCAGCTCTGTCGCGTATCCGGGGCAGAGCGCCAGCAGCGCTCCAGTTCCTGCACCCAGGGCCCGGCGAGCTTGCCCTCTAACTGGAAGACCAGAGCTCCGGCTTCACGTCGAGTGGTGATTTTCAACATGCCTTGTTCTCAAATAGTCTTCTGTGTGGCGGCCACGCTCATGTGCCGTACCACATCGGGCGGCGCCTCAGATATGCCCCATCTTGCCCGTCCGGTAGTCGTTCACCGCCTGCACGAGCTCATCTTGGGTATTCATCACAAAGGGGCCCTGTCTCGCGATGGGTTCGTGGATCGGCTCACCATGGAGCACCAGGAGGGTCGCGTCCTCTACGGCATCGATTGAGATCCGCTCTCCGCGTGCCTCCAGCAGTGCCAGCTCCGCTTCTTTTACGGCGTGCGAACCGTTCACGAGAACCTTCCCCTTCAGCAGGAAGACACCCGTGCTATAGCCGGCCGTCAACGTAAGCTCGGTGCGATGGCCGGCCTTCAGCCGTAGCTCATACAGATGGATCGGAGTGAAGGTCACGGCCGGTCCCTTGCTGCCGTGGAATTCACCGGCGATCACCCGGACATGGCCGCTATCCTCGGGTAGATGGATGACCGGGATCTGCTCTCTCAGCAGGGTCTGATAGCGAGGCGGCGACATTTTCAAGGCCCCGGGGAGGTTGACCCATAACTGTACCATCTCCACGGTACCGCCTTTCTGTGCGAATTCCCTTTCATGCATCTCTTCGTGCACGACCCCTGAACCCGCCGTCATCCATTGCACGTCCCCGGGGCCGATGGTACCGTGATTCCCGGCGGAATCCCGGTGTGCTAATGCCCCTTGATAAACGATGCTCACCGTTTCAAAGCCGCGGTGGGGATGTTCGCCCACGCCATGCGCCGTGTCGGTGGGGGCGAAATCGGTTGGGCCCGCATAATCCAGCAGGAGAAAAGGACTGATTCGTTGGCCCAGGTCGTTACTCGGAAACAGGTTGCGCACGTGAAAACCATCGCCTACCCAATGCGTAGAGGCGTTCCGGTACACGTGTTGGACTTGCTTGACGGTTTCCACATTCACCTCCTGACAGGTTACCTCGGCGCCGGCCGCGGGCGCGCGGCAAGCATCCGATGAAACGGGTTTCGAAGCCTTAGTTTCTTACGAGATTGCCGGTAATTACTCTCACGCCTGCTTCAGGCTCGCGATGTCGATGGCGAAACGGTAGCGCACGTCGCCCCTCAACATGCGTTCGTAAGCCTCGTTGATCTGCTGGATGGGGATCACCTCGACATCGGAGGCCACCCCGTGCTCGGCGCAGAAATCGAGCATTTCCTGGGTCTCGCGGATCCCGCCGATGAGCGACCCGGCCAGGCGCCGACGCTGCATGATCAGCGGGGCGGCGGCGAGCAACGCGGGATCGGGCATCCCGACCAGCACCATGGTGCTGTCGCGCCCCAGCAGGTTGAGGTATGCGTTGTACTCATGCGGCGCGGATACGGTGTCGAGGATAAAGTCGAAACGCCCGGCATTGTCCTTGAACACGTCGGCCTCCCGAGTGGCCAGGAAATCCTCCGCGCCGAGGCGCAGCGCATCCTCGCGTTTGCCGGGGGAATGGCTGAGCACGGTGACCCGCGCGCCCATTGCGTCGGCAAGCTTTACGGCCATGTGGCCGAGGCCGCCAAGCCCGACCACCGCGACCCGGTCTCCGGCCTTGACGCCGAAATGGCGCAGCGGCGAATAGGTGGTGATGCCCGCGCACAACAGCGGGGCCGCGCGCTCGAGCGGAATTCCCCTAGGAATGCGCAGTACATAGGCCTCGTCCACGGTGATGCGTGTCGAGTAGCCGCCGTAGGTGGGCGTCTTGGCGTCGCGCTCATAGCCGTTGTAGGTCAGGGTCATGCCTTGCGCGCAATACTGCTCCTCACCGGTCTTGCAGGCTTCGCATTCCCGGCAGGAATCGACGAAACAGCCTACCCCGACCGTGTCGCCGAGCTCCCATTTCTCGACCGCCTCGCCTACCTTCACCACGGTGCCGACGATCTCGTGGCCCGGCACCATCGGGAAGATCGAGCCACCCCATTCGTCGCGGGCCTGATGGAGGTCGGAGTGACAAACGCCGCAATAGAGAATGTCGATCCCCACATCGTGCGGGCCGGCCTCGCGGCGATCGATGGAGAACGGCCCTAACGGCGTCGTCGCCGACGCCGCGGCATATGCGGGGGTCTTGAGCATTATCGTAACCTCCTATGCTGAATAAGTAATCGAAATGTGTGTGCCTATGAGTCGATGTCAGACGCTCCTGCCGATCAGATCGCAGATTTTTGCAGAGGTTTCCTATCCTATACAACACGGAGGACGATCTTGCCGCGCGTGTGGCCTGTCTGGCTGAGCTCGTGGGCACGACGCGCTTCCGACAGCGGCAAAACGGTTTCGACAAAAGGCTTAAGCTTTCCCGAATCGACCAGCTTTGCAAGCTCAGTGAGCTGAGTGGCGCTCGGTTGAACGAAGACCGAGGCTTGGCGGACCCCATGCGCAGCGGCCTCCTCCGCCGAGGGAGGACCGACGATGGAAACCAGGATCCCACCCTTCCTCAGCACCTTCCATGAGCGCTTCTGAGTGTCTCCTCCGATGGTGTCGAAGACTACATCAACATCGTGGGCGACGTCTTCGAAGCGCGTGGCCTGGTAATCGAGTGTTTCGTCGGCCCCGAGTTTCCTGACGAAATCCTGGTTGCGTTTGGATGCCGTGCCGATCACATACGCGCCCTTCCACTTCGCGAGCTGTACCGCAAAGCTGCCGACCCCACCAGCGGCCGCATGAATGAGCACCTTCTGATCCGCCCTCAATCCGGCGGAGCCGAAAAGCGACTGCCACGCCGTCAGCGCAGCCAGGGGAATGGCGGCGGCAGGGATGTGGTCGATGGATTTAGGCTTTAGCGCGACTTCCGTCTCTCGGACCACGATATATTCGGCATAGGCCCCATCCCGAGCGATGTCGGGGCGGCTGTAGACCTGATCGTCCCTTTTTAATCCCTCGACGCCGGAGCCTGTGGCCTCGACAACGCCCGAGAGATCCCAACCGAGAATTAGTGGCAACGAATGATTCATTCCTTTGAAATAGCCCTCGCGAATTTTCCAGTCCACCGGGTTGATCCCGGCGGCATGGACTCGTACTAAAGCTTCACCGGGGCCCGGTTTCGGAAGCGGGGCCTCCTCGTATTTGAGGACCTCTGGGCCCCCATACGTATGAATTCGCACTGCTTGCATGGTCTTCATGGAAGTTCCCCTCCGGTCTTTGAGGTTCTGAGAAAGCCGCCCGGGGTATCCCACGAAAGCACGGGTTACCTCCCGGGCGGTGTTGTTGTGACCCTCGATCGCCAAGATGCCGTTGAGGCGGGGATGGCTCAGTCAGCCGGTGTCGTCATGGCGGTCTTCACGAGTGGCAAAAACGCGAGCGTGTCATCGAACCCAAGGATCTGCAATTGATGCGGGGTCACCGGCAAGCCTCTGTAGGTATTCACCAAGGTCTCGCGAGTGTACCTGAACCGGCTGTCCTCTGTGCCCCTTAACATGCCCAATCCCAGGACCTGCACTTGATGGGGGCTGGTTGGGATCCAATTCGACATTGAGGCCCCAGTGCTCGGGAGATTTCCGGCAAAGGTCTCGGATGTCAGTAGTGCTACCATGAGCGGTAAAATCAGCCTGCTTTTCATAGTCGTTACCTCCTTTAAGGTTTAACTCGACAAGTCTTCCGTGCACGGGAGGGTATGGCTTTCTTGCCAGCCAGACGCATCGGGTGCGGACTTGGCTTACAACTTAGAGGTCGGCAAGCCTTGTTCCAGCCCGGCCCAGAACGCGCCAACATTGGCTAACTCGCTGAAACGGAACCGAGTTTGGATTTGGGCCAGGGCGGGTCTTTGGTGAGGACGCGAGGCAGTGCCGAAGCCGCCGTGCCGATATCTCGGCAGGTGCCGAGATATCGGCGTCAAGGATGGTGGGAGATGCCGAGCTTTTTCATTCTGGACTGGAGAGTCGTCCGTTTCATGCCAAGGCGGGCGGACGAGCCTGCCTCAATTACGCAGAACGCAGCTCGTCCGGCTTCACCGGCAGCTTCCGGACCCGTTTGCCTGTGGCCGCGAAGATCGCGTTGGTCACGGCCGGTGCGATCGCCAACGTACCGGGCTCGCCGATGCCCCCGGGTGACTCGGTGCTCTTCACCAAATGGACTTCCACGACCGGTGCCTCGTTGATGCGCAGTATGCGGTAGTCGCTGAAATTGTTTTGCTCGACCCTGCCGTCCTTGATCGTGATCTCTTCAAAGAGGGCAGCAGTTATCCCGAAGATGATTCCGCCTTCCATCTGCGCCTTCACCGTGTCCGGGTTGACGCAGATGCTGCGCCACCACGCCCGGTTTCTGCGAGGCCGCCTCGAGCTGCTGCACGATATCGGCGGTGCTGAGCTTGGCGTTTGGGCCCTCGTCCCAGCGAATGTCGAGCGCGGCAAGGCCCTGCTTGGCCGCCCACATGTGGTCGGCGACCACCGCCACGGCGTCGTCGAGGCGGACCACCTGGTGCACGCCTTTAACCGCCTTCGCCTTGCCGTCGTCCACGCTGACGAGCTTGCCGCCGAACACCGGACAGGCGGCAACGGTGGCGATTTTCATACCGGGGACCTTCACGTCGATGCTGTACTGGGCCTTGCCGTTGACCTTGTCAGGACTGTCGAGGCGCTTGGCGGGGGTACCGATGAGCTTGAAGTCCTTAGGATCCTTGAGCGCGACCTGGTCCGGCACCGGCAGCGCTGCAGCCTTGTCCACCAGGGCTCCAAAGTTGAGCTTGCGGCCGGTCGGCACGTGGATCACCTCGCCCTTCTCGGCGCGGCAGGAATTCGAATCGACGTTCCAGGTCGCGCACGCGGCGGACACCAGCATAGTGCGAGTGGCGGCGCCGGCACGCCGCAGGGGCTCCCAGGCGCCACGAACCGACGTCGAGCCGCCGGTCGCCTGAAACCCGATCAATGGATTGGCATAGAGCTTATCGTCGGGCGGCGCATGTTCCAGGTGGACTTGCGCCAAATCCACTTCCAGCTCTTCGGCGAGGAGCATCGGCAGGGAGGTGTAGGTGCCCTGCCCCATCTCGACCTGGTGCACGACCAGCGTCACGCGCCCTTGACGGTCGATGCGGATAAACGCGTTGGGCGCGAAGGTGTTCGCCGTGGGGGTCTCGGCGGCCTCGGCATTACGCATCAGCGCGGGTAGGCGGAAGCTCAAGAGCAGCCCGCCGCCGGCGGCCGCGCTGGCTTTCAGAAAGGCCCGTCGGGAGATCCCGCCCTCGGATATGGACTCAGCGCCACGTTCAGGAGTGTGCAGCCGTTGTTCGAGACTCATGGTCGGGCTCCCTATATAGCGGTGGATTCAGTCTGCGCCGCCTGTTTGATCGCGGCGCGGATGCGCGGATAGGTGCCGCAGCGGCATAGGTTGCCGGCCATGGCCGCGTCGATGTCGGCATCGGTGGGATTCGGATGGCTCGCCAGCAACGCGGACGCGGACATGATCTGGCCCGACTGGCAGTAGCCACACTGGACCACTTCCAGATCCAGCCAGGCTTGCTGGACCTTCTTGCCGCTCGGCGTTTCGCCGATCGCCTCGATGGTCGTGATCTTCTTTCCGCCGACGGCCGACACTGGCGTCACACACGACCGTGTCGGCGTACCGTCCACGTGCACCGTACAGACCCCGCACAGCGCCATGCCGCAACCGAACTTGGTGCCGGTCAGACCCACCACATCGCGCAGCACCCAGAGCAAGGGCATATCTGGAGATACGTCGACCGTGTGGTCCTCACCGTTGATTTTCAATGTGACCATGACGATGTCCTCCAGGTGTCGGCGTTAGCAAGCAGACAAGATTGCCTTTGCCTAGAATGTTTCAAGGGACATCTCGTGCCTCCGCGAACCGGGTTCGCGCCGCGTCGAGCGCCTCTTGCGTGTCGATATCCACCAAAACGGCGTCGTCCGGCATTTCCACTTCGAAGAGCTGGTCGGCAAGGTCACGGAACAGCACCCTCGCGCCCTGGTCGCCGCGGAGCTCCAGCAAGCGCGGGAAGTACTGCGCGCCCCACAGCACGGGATTCCCGCGCTTGGTTTTATACGTGGGAATGCAAATGCTACGGGCCCTTGCGGGGGCGAATGCGGACAGCAGTGGACCCAAATGGCGAGGCGCGATCAGGGGCATATCCCCGAGCAGAAATACGGCGGCGTCGACATCCGCCACGATCGCCGCCACACCGGCGCGGATGGATGACGCCAGGCCCTCCTCATAGTCGTCGTTGCCGACCATCCGTACCGGTAATCCCTCCAGAGCCGCGCGAAGCGCTCCGCGATCGGGCCCGACGACTACGGTCGCCGGATGGAGACCGGCATCCAGCGCCGTCTGGACTACATGCCGGATGACAGGGCGATCGCCCAAGGACGTCAGCAGCTTGTTCATCGGCGCCATGCGTGATGATAGGCCTGCCGCGAGTATGACCGCTCCGAATCCCATCGCTACGCCTTGGCCCGTCGTGCCTGGGTGATCTGCGCCATGATCGAGATGGCGATCTCGGCGGGCGTCACCGCACCGATACTCAATCCGACCGGGCCATGGATGCGGTCGCAATCCGCGACGGAGAAGCCGCGCTGTGCCAGGCGGTTCAGCCGGCTCTTGTGTGTTTTCCGGCTGCCCAGCGCGCCGATGTAAGATGCGGGCGAGCGCAGCGCCCAGTTGAGCGCCGGGTCGTCGAGCTTGGGATCGTGGGTCAGGGTCACCAGCGCGGTCCGGCGATCGGCCGTGATCTCGGCTAGGGCGAGATCAGGCCAGCGGGCATCGACCCTGAGCCCGACGAAGCGCTCGCCTTCGGCAAACGCGCCGCGGGGATCGATGATCAGGGTCTCGTAGCCCGCGAGAGCGCCGATGCACGCCAGTGGCTGCGCGATGTGCACGGCGCCGACCAAGATCAGCTTGAACGGAGGATTGAAGGTCTGGATGAAGACCGGCCCCGAAGCCGAGTCGAACCGCTCGCTGCGATCCTCGGCCAATAGTTCTCGGCTCCGGGTGATTGCGCCGGGCTCGACCCCGGTGTCATGGGACACCGTCGCGGGCCCGACAACGATCTGCTCGCCGGTGCGAAGCCAAGTCAGTAGCGCGACAGGAACCTTCGCCCTCTTGGCCTCGAGAATCGCGGATAGGATCTCAGGCTTCATTCGACTGAGCGGATCGACGAAGACCTGGATCCGGCCGCCGCAGCTTAGCCCCACCGACCAGGCGTCGTCGTTTGCAATGCCAAAATCGAGCAGTTCCGGTTCTCCGGTCTCGATGGCCTCCCGTGCGCGGCGCACCACTTCCCCCTCGATGCAGCCTCCCGACACCGAGCCCATGAATCGCCCCGAATCATCAACCAGCAGCGGACTACCCGGCGGGCGCGGCGATGAGCCCCAGGTCGTCACAACGGTTGCGAGCGCGACGCGCCGCCCTTCACCCCGCCACCTAGCTGCCAGCTCCAACAGGTCCAGCTCATGCACCATATTTACCCCGTTCGCGTCGACAGCCTTTTCTTCGCGACACCCAATCACTTTGCCCCGGAGGCATCAATGTGCGGTGACCGGGTCGCCGATAGTCCTGGCCTGCGATTGATCGTCGCTGAGCGGCCCCTTCGGTGGCATGCGACGATGGTCTTCGCGCGAGCCCCCGTGCATGATGTCGTCGATCTGAGCGCCGTCGATGGTCTCGTACTTCATCAAGGCTCGGCCATCGGAGTGCAGCTTGTCGAGGTTGCCTTCGAGGATGTTCTTCGAACGCTCGTAGTTCCGCTCGACGGTCCTACGGACCTCCTCGTCTATCGTGTGCGCCGTCTCATCGGAGACCGTCTTCTCCTGCGTCACCGAATGCCCGAGGAACACCTAGCCAAAGACATTCGAAATTTATCGTCCCTGTCCCCTCGATAGGATGAGGTCGACCCTATCCGAACCGCGACGCTCGACCCCCACCCTGACCGTCCCCCGCTACGCAGGGGAGGGAACCCGGAGACTCCCTCCCCTGTCCGCGCTTTCTGCGGACGGGG
>JBOIDR010000080.1:0-19574 GCA_050740695.1 Gammaproteobacteria bacterium
ACTCCACCCTGTTGAGCATGTGCTGCAACTGGCGCGTACCACTCTCGAAGCCAAACCCACCCCCGCAAGCGCCTCCGAAGATTTCAAAAAAGCTGCCTGACCGTTTCAATCACCTAAAGTGATACGAATGATTAATGATTTATATGACAGATACACTGGCACGCAATTGGTGGGCTATGGGCCTGCGAGGCTTTTGTGCGCTGCTCTTCGGTACGGCCATTTTCCTGTGGCCGGGGATTTCTTTGTTCGCTTTGGTGCTTCTGTTCGGAGTTTATGCGCTGCTTGACGGAGTATGCGCGATGGTCTCGACGGTGCGCTCGGACAAACGCGAGAAGCGCTGGTGGCTTTTTCTCTTGCAGGGGATCGGCGGGATCATCGTCGGAATAATGGCATTCGTGTGGCCCGGGATCACGGCTTTAGCGTTGTTGTATATCATCGCAGCCTGGGCCATCGTCACCGGTATCTTCGAGGTCGTAGCCGCCGTGGAGCTGCGTAAGGAGATCGAAGGGGAATGGCTATTGGGATTGAGCGGTGTCGCATCGGTGATATTCGGCGCACTCCTGGTAGCGTTCCCGGGCGCCGGCGCGCTCGCCGTTTTATGGATCATCGGGGCCTATTCGATCCTTTTCGGGATCTTGTTGATGATCCTGGCCCTTAGGCTGCGTCAGCGAAAGGGACACCGGGCACACGACCTCCGCGCAACAGAGGCGTAAACCGCCGTCTCTTACCGTACCCGCCCCGTGATGCGGCCCGGGCGCCGCCCATGGGCGTCGCGCCTCATCGCGAGACGACGGAGAAATGCGAGCGGGCGCTGTCTTCTCCGTTCTCGGTCTCTATCCGGTGCTCCACCGTGTAACGCCCCGGCGCCATGCCCGCAGGGAGGGTAAGCGCGGTCGACAGGGTACCGATCCCGGCCTTCGCGAAGACCGATGCGCCCCCTGGTTGGCCGAGGCTTCGGCCAGCGCGTTTCAGCGCCCAGGTTGCCTCCACATAGGCACCCCCCCGCCCGGGCGGGGGAACGAGCTGGAAGCGGGTATAAAACTCGATCGTGTTCCCGGGCCTCGCCAGCGTTTGCGTCGGGGTCGCTGCCAGGATCTCGACCGCCGCGGCCTGGCCGGCCGGCTCGGCAGAAACACCCGCAGGCTGGTCGCGCGCGGCTGCAGGTCCAGGTGCTGGTTTCGGCACGGGTGTGGGGCTCGGCGCTTGCTCCCTGCGCATATTCTCCGGCTCCGGCGGCTTTTCGATCGCGCGTTCTTGTTCCGTGACGGAGGAGAGTCCATTGATGCGGGCCCCAAGCGTGGCTTCCTCGGCCCGCTTCTGCTCGGCCTGCCGCTCTTGCTCCTGCCTTTGCCGCTGAAGCTCGTCACGCTTCTGCTCCTCTTGCGCGATTTTAGCGCTCACGTCGGCCAGCTTCGCCTGCGGCAAGCTGTGTTGCTGGACCAGGGCACGCGCGTCTTGTGCCTGCGCCTTCGCCGCCGGGAGATCGCCGCGGGTGAGGGCATCCTCGGCGTCCTTGACCATGCCTTCCGCCGCATCGTTCAGGACTTGTCGGGCCTCGGCGCTTTCCGGCGCGACGCCCAAGACCTCCTGTGCTTGCGCCACGGCTTCACGCAAGCGGCCGGCATTGAAGGCCCCGCGCCCTTGTTCGATATGAGCAGCGATGCGTTTTCTTCTTTGTTCTTCGGCCTCTCTTTGGCGAACGATCGCCGCTCGCCGCGCTTCCTCGGCCACGATGCGCTTCTCGAGCGTCGCGACCTCTTCCTCGCCTACCGCATATTTCACCGCGAGCCGCCGAGCTTCGACCGAGTGCAGCTTCGCCTCGGGGAGCTCACGTTGTTTGACCGACGATTCACCGGCTTCCACCAGCCGAGCGATCACGTCCGTCATCAACTTTCTGGCCTCCACTTGTTTCGGTGCGAGCTGCAACGCCTCTTCCGCGTACGTCGCGGCCGTGTCGTCTTCCGGCCCGCTCACCTTGCCGGCCGCCAGAGCCGCCTCGCCCCGCTGCATTAGCCAGGCAATTCGCAGCGAATCGAGTAGCGGCGAAAATGCCCCGTTCAGGATGGCGATCGTCAAGCCCGCGGCCAAAAGGATTGCGAAGACCCACCGCGCCATTCCTGCCCGGGACATGCCGGCCGTGCGCGGCGAGTCTCTACCCACCGCGCAATGCTCCGTCGGCGTTTCGCCGGGAGATGGAGGCGTCGTCGGCGGGGGATCTGTCCGCTGAGGAGTAATCCTCGCCGAGCGTCTTCCAGGCGATTGTGCCGAGAGCTCTCTTTCCACCGCCAATAGCGATCGGATGATGGGATCCGGCGTTCCTCCTCCTGGTTTCATAGGTTGTTGCGCTTGCCTCCGCGGTGCATCGTCGGGCGATGGCCGCGCAGGCGGTGGCTCGACAGGCGCCTCGACAAGGCGCCGTCCCAGCGGGGGCGGCGGCTTCCATGCCGGGAGGGACGCAGGAGTGATATCGATCTCTGTGGGAGCCGATGCGTCATCCGTTCCGCGGCGCCCGTGGCCGGTCGGCCCCGAAATCTCGGTCGGGGCGCGGACGAGATTTCCCGAGATGCCTAGCCGTGGGCGGACCGAAGCGCTTTCACTCCGGACGGATTTGGTGCGCACCCTCCATGGTGGAGCCCCGGCAACGAAGCCGTCGGCATCCTCGCGTAACACTTGCCCGAGCGCGTCGATGAACTCGCGGGCAGTCTGGAAGCGGTCGTCCGGGGACTTCGCGAGGGCTTGCAGCACCGCATCGTCGACCGCCCGCGGTACCTCCGGGAGGATCACGCGCAGGGGTAATGGACGCTCCTCGATCTGCGCCCGCATGAGCTCGAACTCACCCTCCGCCGCAAATGGCATCCGACCGCTCAGCATTTTGTATAAAACGATCCCCAGCGAATAGATATCGGAACGCGCGTCGGTATCGCGGCCGCGGATCTGCTCGGGCGACATGTATTTCAACGTGCCGACGAGGAGACCCACGCGCGTCAGGTGCGCCGATCCGAGTACGCGGGCGATCCCGAAATCCAGGACCTTCAGGATGTCCCTGTCGTTCACCATCATGTTGGACGGCTTGACATCGCGGTGTACGATGTCGAGGTTGTGGGCGTGCTCGATGGCATGCAGCGCATCCAGGAAAAGCTCCAGGGATCGCCGCCACGGGAGCCCATTCGGGTGACGGTTGATGATCACGTCGAGGGTCCGGCCATGGGCGAATTCCATGACCATGAAATAGCGATCGCCATGGTGAACGAAGTTATACAGCGTGGCGATATTGGGGTGGTTGAGCTTGGCGAGCACCACCGCCTCTTTGCGGAAGCGCGCGACGATCTCCGACTTATCCGCAAGCTCGGGACGCAGCACCTTGATCGCGACTTCGCGCTCGAGCATGACATCGATGGCTTTGAATACCTCGCCCATGCCACCCTCGCCTATTTTGTCGAGGATCTTGTAGTTACCAACGACTTCGTTGAGCATGGTTTTAGGGTTGCTGTTCGCAAACGGCATCCAAGACCCGATATGTGCGCATCTTAGCACCACCGCTTGCTTCCGCGGAACACCCGCACGGCGTCGCCTTACGCGCCTTAGGAACAATAAATGCCTTTTTTTCGTCAGGAGGATGGCTTCGGCGAGGTCATCGACGCCTTGCCGGAGCCCGAATTGCTCGTCAACGTCGGCACTAGAAATCGACGTCCCGGCATGGCACCCCGCCTGGCCGATCGGGGGGTGAGGCCGGGCCCGGTTCCGGCCCCACTATGATCTCGAAGAGCTTCGGCCACCACTTGCCGGTCACGAACAGGCGCTCGCGGCCGGGGTCATAGGCGATGCCGTTCAGGACATCGACCGGATGGCGTAGATCGGCCGCGCTCAGGAGCCCGGCGAGATCGATCCAGCCCAGGACCGCGCCGGTCTCGGGGGAGATGCGGGCCACCCGATCGCTCTGCCACACATTGGCGTAGACCTCACCGCGGACGTATTCGAGCTCGTTGAGGCGTGGCACCGCCCGGCCCTCGTCATGCACCGGGAGCCGCCCGATCTCGCGAAAAGTCTCGGGATCGAGGAAGCGCAGCACCGCGGTGCCGTCACTCAGGATGAGCCGCCGGCCGTCATGGGTCAGCCCCCAGCCCTCGCCGGCGTAGCGAAATGTCCCGCTCACCGCGAGGCTCGTGCGCTCGTAGATGAAGCCGCGCATGCCGGTCCAGGTGAGTTGCAGAAGACGCCCGTCCCAGTCGGTGAGCCCCTCCCCGAACTCGTCCGACCCGAGTGCCCGCCGGCGGATGATCTTGCCGGTCTCCAGATCGACCTGTCGCAGCTCTGAAGCGCCCTCGAGCCCGGTGCTCTCGTAGAGATGACCGTCCGCGTATACCAGCCCCTGGGTGAAGGCCGAGGGATCGTGCGGATATTCGCGCACCACCCGGTATCCGTAGACCGGCGCATCGGCCGCTGACAGCGGTGTTACCGCGCAGAGGACGCCGTAGAGGGCGCCACGGACGAACCGGTCGATGGTCGCGAAGTGACCGATCTGTGCTCTCAGAGTAGTGGGTTCCGAGACTATACTTGATGGTGTCGGTCCGAAGCGTGGAGGCTCGCACATGCACACCGACCCTGCGCAAAATATCCGCACAGATACCCGTCTCTCGCGGCGTATCATCGATGCGGCGATCGATCTCGCCGAGCGCGACTCGTGGGAGACCGTGAGGTTACATGCGGTGGCCGCATGCCTCGGGGTCTCGCTTGATGATATCCGGCGCGTCTTCCGGGAAAAGGAGGACGTCGTGGACGCGTTCTTCGATCGCGCCGATGAGGCGATGCTGCGCGCGGCAGAGGCGCCCGGCTTTCTCGATCTGCCGACGCGCGTCCGGCTGCACCGGGTGATCATGGCCTGGCTCGAGGCGCTCGCCCCCCACCGCCGGGTGACTCGCCAGATGATCGGGGGTAAGCTCGAACCCGGCCACCTGCACATCCAGATCCCGGGGCTCCTGCGCATCAGTCGCACGGTGCAGTGGATGCGCGAGGCCGCGTACCGCGACGCCTCCTACCTCCGGCGGGCGCTCGAAGAGGTGGCGACGACCACCGTCTACCTCGCGACCTTCGGCTATTGGATGGGCGACGGATCCCCCGACTCGGCCGACACCCGCCGGTTCCTGGACCGATTGCTCGGGATCGCGGAAGGGGCGTCTCACGCCGTGTTCGGCCCGGGCGCCCACCCGCACCGCCCTGCCGGGGAACCGGCCCATGACAATATAGAGTAAACGCCGGAGGCTCGACGCGCCTCCCCGGCTCGGCCACCCCGGATCGGTGGATACCCTGACCCACGCCTTGAGCGGCGCCCTCCTCGCCTGCGCCACCCTGGGTCGCGCGCCGCAAACGCCCGCAGGGGAACGCGTACGGGTGGCGTTCCTGGCCGCGGCCTTCCCGGACATCGACTATGTGGTGTCCTGGATCGACCCGCTCATTTACTTGAATTCGCACCAGGGTCTGACCCATTCGCTGGTCCTCATGCCCGCCTGGGCCGCGTTCCTAGCGAGCCTGGCGGCGCGCTGGTACGGGCGCCGATGGCGCGACTTCTATGGGCCCGCGCTCCTCGGGGTCCTGGCGCACATTGCCGGGGACCTGATCACGGCCTATGGGACCGAGGTCTTCGCCCCGCTGTCCTTCGAGCGCTATGCCTATCCCATCGCCTTCGTCCTCGACCCGTATTTCACGGCCGTCACCGCCGGAGGTCTGTGGCTCTCGGTGCACCGCGACAGCCGATCGGCGGCCCAGATAGGATCTGCGACCCTCCTGGCGTACGTGGGTCTCCTCGCCCTGCTGCGCGCCGAGGCCCTCGACATGGGCCTCGACCTCGCAAACCAGCGCGGACTCGCTGCAGGAGACGTCGCGGTCCTGCCCCAACCCTTTACGCCACTCAACTGGAAGTTGCTGATCTCGGAGCGATCTACCGTCCATGAAGCCCACCTGCGGCTTGGGCGGCGCTTCCCGCCCGCCCTCGGTGCCTTCTGGTTCCCCGAGACCGCAGCCGCCTTCCGCGCCCGCGAGGATGTGGTTCTCGCCGGCCATCCGCGCTTCGGAACCGATCCCCATTGGTCGTCCCTCGCCCGTGAGGTGTGGCGGCAACCGGGCTTCACAGGCTTCCGCCGATTCGCCCGCTACCCGGTCCTGTACCGCATCGATACCGACGGGGCACAGACGTGTCTATGGTTCACGGACCTGCGCTTTGCGCTGCCGCACCTCTTCCCGGCCTTTCGCTTCGGGATGTGCCGGGGCTCCCCCGAGAGCGCCTGGCGTTTGTACCGTCTACGCTTGTGGAGCGCCAATGAGCGGCAACGACTAGGTTGAGCGCGGGAGCCCTTGCTCACCGCCTGCGCCGCTCCAGGCGCATCGACTGGCCCTCAGCGGGAGCTCACAATATCGCCCTTAAAGGAGGCCAGGAGGTCCATCAGCTCTTTCTTGTCCGCCTCGGCCACGCCCTTCTCGTCGAGCGTCTTGCCAGTCGTTTCCATCATGGCGTCGAAGTGGTCCGAGGTCACCTGTAGACTCTTGTGTACTCTCTTGATCTCGCCTCCCGTGTAATTGCACGGTCCGCCGGTCTTCTCGCACAGGAACGCCACATTGTTGGTCTTGAACCGTACCTGGTCCAGGTTGTTGAAATAGGTCTTGATGCGGCTGTCGGCACCGATGTTGACCAGGAGCGCATCGACCAGCGCCTCGAGCCCCTCCTGACCGCCGAGACGTTCGAACAGATTCTGGGAAGCAGCCGGAGCCTGGGGAGCACCCGGAGCCGGGGCGCCCGCCACGGGTGTCGGCGCCTTGTCCTCGCCGCACCCGACCACGGCCAAGAGCGTGATCAGCAAGGTGGCTGCTAGCGATTTCGTAGGTCTTGTCATTGTTGGTTTCCTCGCGTGGGTAGCTGATGTGAGCGGTCGCCCGCTCCGTGCCATGATAGCGCGAACCATGATACCGCGGATGGCAGGGCGATAAGCGCAGGCGCATTCCGGGCGCCGGCCCCGGTAAGGTACCCGCCCTGGTACCCGCCCTGTGGTAAAGTCCGCCAGTCCACGCCGCGCTCCCCCCGCAGAGGGCAATGATAACCCCAATGACCGGCCTTTTCTCCCCGCTGGACGCGTGAAGATGCCGCTCCTTTCGTGAAGCTCCTGATCCTCGGCGTTTGCGGCACCTTCATGGGCGGGCTCGCCCTCATCGCCAGGGCGCTGGGACATGAGGTGCGCGGTTGCGATGCGGGTGTCTATCCACCCATGAGCACCCTGCTCGAGCGCGAGGGGATCGAGGTCCTCGGCGGCTACAGGGAAGACCACCTCCGACCGGCGCCCGATCTGGTCCTCTGCGGCAACGTCCTGTCGCGCGGCAACCCGTGCGTGGAATACGTCCTGGACCACGGGATCCCGTATACCTCGGGACCCCAATGGCTTGCCGAAACGGTGCTTCGAGAGCGCTACGTGCTGGCGGTCTCGGGGACGCACGGGAAAACCACCACCGCGAGCCTCCTGGCGTACCTCCTCGAGGCCGCGGGACAGGCGCCTGGGTTCCTCATCGGGGGCGTGCCCCGGGACTTCGGCGTCTCGGCGCGGCTCGGGAGCGGTACCGCGTTCGTCGTCGAGGCCGACGAGTACGACACCGCGTTCTTCGACAAACGCTCGAAGTTCGTCCACTATCGCCCGCTTGGCCTCATCATCACGAACGTAGAATTCGACCACGGCGATATCTTCCCGGACTTCGATGCGATCAAACGCCAGTTCCATCATCTGATCCGCACCGTCCCTGGTCGCGGGCTCATCGTCCGGCCCATACCCGATCCGGTCGTGGACGAGGTCCTGGCCATGGGCCTGTGGTGCCCGGTGATCACCTTCGGTGAAGGCGAGGAGTCGGACTGGCGTTGCCGGGCGGTGTGCCCGGACCACAGCGCCTTCGAGGTGTTCTTCCAAGGCCAGGATCTCGGCACCGTGGCGTGGTCGCAGGCGGGCGCCCACAATGCGCGCAATGCTCTCTGCGCACTCGCGATGGCACGGCACTTCGGCATCGCACCCTCTGCATCGATCACGGCGCTCAACCGTTTCCGGGGCGTCAAACGCCGCCTCGAGCGGCTCGCCGTAGTGAGCGGGGTCACCGTGTACGACGACTTCGCCCACCACCCGACCGAGATCGCCGCGACCCTGTCCGCACTGCACCGGCAGGCCGGCCGAAATGTAGAAATAAAGGGGGCGCGCGTCATCGCCGTCTTCGAGCCACGCTCGAACACGATGCGGTTGGGCCTCTACGCGGGCGCGCTGGCCGATGCCTTCCGCGACGCCGACCTGATCTTCCTGTACTCCCCGCCCGATCTCTCTTGGGACATTGCGTCGGAAACCAAGGTTCTCGGCACCCGCCGCAGCGTCTTTGGGGATATCGCGGAGATCGTGATGCGGGTCGCCGACCTGGTCCGCCCCGGCGACCAGGTAGTGGTGATGAGCAACGGGGGTTTCGGGGGGATCCAAGAGCGGCTCATCGCGGCCCTGGGCTCGGGGAGCTCGATATCGGGATGAACCCCGACATCGAATTCGAATCGATCCGCGCCTGATGGGCCCATTCGGTCGCCCAACGGGTAGGCGCTTTCCCCCTGTTGGCGGCCTTGAGCGGCGGGTGAGGCCCGCCGCAAGATGCGAGGAGGAGCCGGTCGTGCCCGGCCGGTCGGGTCGCTCGCGGGATCCGCGTTCGGAATCAGCAGATCGGCCCGTTTGCCCGTGGGATCAAACCGTGGCGCGAGGCGCGGCCTGCTACGTACCGCACGATTGCCGAATCAGGCCGCTCGAACGTCCACGAGCTCGCTTGACGCGTGGGGATGGGGAATCGCGATCCCTTCATCCCGCAGGCCTTCGATATGGATATCGATGGCTTCCTTGATGAGCGCGAGCGCTTCATCGCGGGTTTCACCCACCGCAACGCACCCGGGCAGATCGGGCACATACGCTCCGAAGCTCGTGGGGCCCTCTTCCACGACGACCAGGTATCGCATGGCTATCCTTTCAGGTTGGCCTAATTGAGGATGTTTTGAAGCGTTCCCGGGGGAACGTCGATGCTCGGCTTACCTGCAACGGTTACGGCGGTCCACGCCTCCTCATCGGACGGCGCACCAGCGTAACTCGGGTGATAGCAGTCTTCCGTCCATTCCCAGACGTTCCGATGCAGGTCGTATAGACCGAAGGGGTTGGGCCGGTAGCCGCCGACCGGGGCGGTGTAGAGCGCCCCATCGTCACAGGGCACGACCGGCCAGTTGTTATATCGCGGCCGAACGGTGCGGTCGGCGACGTTTCCATAGTCGCACAGCATCCCCTCGCTATCGCCAAAGCTGTAGCGCCCGCGGCTCCCGGCCCGCGCGGCGTATTCCCATTCGCCCTCGGCCGGCAGGCGATAACGCCCGACCCCCTGCCGTAACAACCATCGAACATAGATAGGCTTGTGCGTTCCAGCTCACGCACACCACGGGGTGGCGGTCCGTTTGAGGGAATCCAGGGTTCTTCCAGTCGCTGCCGGCTTGTTCCCCCCATTGGCCATTCGCCTGCACTACTACCCAGCATTTACCGCCACGCTCCGCATCCGTCCGATGCATTGTCCTGGGGTTTAGGGTTCGGCGTCTCATCCGGCCGGGCGCCGAATTCCCGGCGCCACTCGTCGACCGACCGCGGGCGGTCTTGATGGCGGAACCGGAGCGCGTGAGCGACAGCCTCGAGGAAGCCCCCCGAGTAGCGGTCCTTCCCGATCTTGCGGACGTCGATCAAGGGGTCGGGCGCCCCAGGACGCGGATGCGATCGCGAGCGTCCATTGGCCCGTGCCCGGGTACCGCCCGATAGAGGGTGGCACCGAGGCCATAGATGTGAGTCCACGCCCCCCTGCTGTTTGCCTTCGGTGGAGTACTGCTCGTAGGGCGCGTAGCCGGACGTGACCATGATCGTCAAGGCGCCGGTCTCGGCGCCGAGCGCCTGGCGGGCGGAGCCGCAGTCGATCAGGACCGGCGAGTCGTCCTTGCGGATCATGATGTTCGCGGGCTTGATGTCGCGGTGAATGAAGCCGCGCTCGTGGACCTTCTCGAGCCCGCCGAGGACAGGCAGCACGATAGCGAGGAGCTCCTCCTCTTCGAGCGTCTGGCGGCGGTCGAGGATGTCCTCCAGACTGTCGCCGTGCTCGTAGTCCCTGATCATGTAGCCAGTTCCGTTGGCCTCGAACGAGGTCAGTACCCGCACGATGTTCGGGTGCTGGAAGCGGGCCAGGGTTCTCGCCTCGGCGAGGAAGCGATCGAGCCAGCGCTTGAAGCTCGCGCTTTCGCTGTCGGAAGCCGGCTGCACGGAAGAGTCCGGCGCACGCACGGCCAGCTCTCTGGGCATGAATTCCTTGATGGCGACCTCGCGGTCGAGGTTGGAGTCGCGGGCGAGAGGTGATGCCGAAGCCGCCCTGGCCCAGCACCCTCTCGATCCGGTACCAATGCAGCCGGTAACCCGCCTTGAGCGAATTGCGGTGGATGGATTCCGCCAGGTCCCGTGTCCCCATGCGGCCCTTTCCGCCGCGTATGGATGGATTCTGCGGGACGCCGGGCGGCGGTTCAAGGTTTTCGGGCGAAATGCCGTGCCCCCGCGGCCGAGCACCTCAGCGCGTGCAGCGGATCGCCCTGCGGGCATCCGCCCTGCAGCTAGCTCGATCGACCTCCTTGTCGCCACCACAGTGATCGAGGTGGGCGTCGATGTGCCCGACGCGAGCCTCATGATCATCGAGCTCGCCGTAGGGCGGGTTTAGGGCGGGTTAGGCGCGCACCCAGAAAACCGATCCAAACCGGTTAGTGTCATGCGCGCCGTAACCCGCCTTCCGGTAGTGTCGCGGATCTCGAAACGCGCGGCAGGTTGATTTATCAGCACATAATCCGACACATAGCCGAGCCTCCCGGCGATGCGATCGACAGGATGTGTCGAGATGAGGATCGCGAGGGAGTGCGATAAGCAGTATCATGAAATCGACATTCCAAACCTGCCGAGGCATCCTGAGAACACGAGGCAAGGAAATAGCGGCTCGTTGTTATGCGTCGGCGGAACGGTATGCGGCATGCCTCGCGGGTAAGCCTATCGCTCCGCCCGATACTTTGATACTTGTATAACCAATCACGAGCGCGATCTACCCACTGGCGGTTTTCGTTGAAGAAGAAGGGAAATGAACGATTTGACCAACGTCCTCGACGCCGATCTGGTCCGCGAAATCTATCGTCGGATCAAAGGTGAGTCAGAGATACATTATCACCGGAACTACCTGTATCGCGAAGCACTGAGACCGATCTACCTGTTTTTCGACAAACAGGATGTCGATGAGGCCAACATACGCATGCGCAAGTTGCCGGACTGGGAGCGGATGGAAGCCGCACGCAACGAGGTGCTGGAGTACTTCCCGGATCCATGATCGGATGTCGGGGCAGGGTATGGTCTATGGCCTTCGAACGGCCGCGCGGAAACCGCTCCAGGGACATAGCGCGACGCGAAACACACGGCGGTACGGGCAAAGAGAGGGTATGCGCTCCACCGCTCTGTGATCTCAGCCGCAGGTGCTAGCGGGGGCCGATCCGTTGCCCGTGATCGAGCCGAACCGCGCCGTGGCAATGGCGATGCGCGACGCCCTGTGGCGGGACTTGGGCTCATCGATACCATCTTGGCGCGCGGCGATCGGGGAGTACCACCTGGCGCACTCGGCGCGGGCGGACCTGTGCCGGCGAGGGGAGAACCACGCGGAGATCATCGCCACCGCCGACATCGGCTGCTATGCTTGTCGGCGCCGGGAAACCCGCGTGCCGGTAGTACCCAGCGCCGAACGCCTGGCGTAACAGGGTCAGCTTGAGACGAGCGTGCGTGGTGTGCCTCCCCCGTACAAGCCGGGATACCATAACCTCGACGAGACCTTAGCGATGAGTGCCGGCACCGGCGCGCTGGGCGACCCAAGCCGCGGCGTGCCGATCCAATTCGCCAAGAAACTGCTGGTCCAGATCGGGGCCTTCATCAGCCTCACGATCGTGTGTCTGGCGCTGTGGGTGGTGTACCGCACCCTGCAGTCGATCCAGCTCTCGGATGTGCTCGAGCAGTTCCGAGCGCTGCCGGCAACATCGGTTCTCCTCGCGCTCCTGCTCACCGCCGGCGCCTACTTCGTGGTGACCGGGTACGACATGCTGGCGCTCGACCACGTGGGCCGCCCGGTGCCCTACCGGCGCGCGGCGCTTGCCGCCTGTCTGGCCAACGCCTTCGGTACCAACCTGAGCTTCCCGATGCTCACCGGTGGAGCGATCCGATACAGAATCTATTCGAATGCGGGTCTGAGCGCGCTCGAAATAGCGGGCGTCACCACCATGTGCGCGGTCACCGCCTCGCTCGGCGTCGGGTTTCTCCTGATCCTGTCGCTCTTGTTCGGGGCGGACGAAACCGTAGCGTCCATCATCCATCTGCCGCCCGCCTTGAAGCGGATGCTGGGCGGGCTCCTGTTGGCCTTCGTGGTGGTCTATCTCACCGCGGCCGTGTTCCGACCTTTGAGTATCCGCACCGAGAGCTGGTCTCTCCGTCTCCCCTCCGCAAAGACCGCCGCGGCCCAGATCGCCCTCGGCAGCATCGATCTGATGCTCATCAGCGCCATCATCTATGTGCTCTTGCCCGCCTATGCCGAGACCAGTTTCTTTGCCTTTCTCGGTGTCTTCGCAGTCGCCTTGATCGCGGGGGTCGTGAGCCATGTCCCCAGTGGCATCGGGGTGTTCGAGTCCATCATGTTGCTCGGCCTCCCGGAGATCGCCCCCGACGCGCTGCTCGGCGCCATCTTGTTGTTCCGTTGCGTCTACTACCTCGCGCCTCTCTGCCTGGCCGCGATCGTCCTCGCCATTCACGAGGCCAGCATGCAGCAGGTGCGCATCGAGCGCGCGCGCGATACGGCAGCGGACTGGTTAGCCGAGATCGGCCCGCAAGTCATGGCGCTCATATTGATCTTCGCCGGGGTGGTCCTGCTGTTCTCGATCGCCGTCCCGGCGCCGGCCGAGCGCCTGGCCACGCTTAGTGAGGTCCTCCCCCTGCCGGTCCTGGAGATCGCGCACGTCGTGGCCGGGGCCACGGGTGTCGGGCTCATCTTTCTGGCGCGCGGCCTGTCCCTACGGCTCGAGGCGGCTTATCGCCTGGCTGTCCTGCTGCTCGGGGTAGGGATCGTGACGCTCGTGTGCAAAGGGCTGATATACGAGGGTGCCGCCGTGCTCACGGCGATACTGGTCGTGTTGTTCTATACCCGTCCGGAGTTTCGACGCGAAGGTGCGCTCTTCAATCAAGGCTTCCCGACGGAATGGACCTCGACCTTGACGGCGCTCCTGGCGGTGACGATCTGGTTAGGGCTCCTGTCCTACAAACCGGCCGAGTATTCTCATGAGCTCTGGTGGCACTTCGACTACACCGCCGAGTACGCGAGGTTCCTGCGCAGCATGACCGTGGTCCTGGTGACGACCATGGCGATCGGCCTCGCCAACCTGCTGCGCCCCGATCCGGTGCCAGACCTGCCGCACGCCGGCGGCCTGGAACAGGTGCGGTCCATCGTCAAGCAGTCCCAGAGCGCACGCGCAAAGCTGGCGCTTCTCGGTGACAAGCGTTTTCTTTTCAGCGATTCGGGTAAGGCCTTCATCATGTACCGCGTCAAAGGCAAGAGTTGGGTCGCGCTCGGGGATCCGGTGGGGCCGGCGGCAGAGCAGGAGAGGCTGGTGCTGACGTTCCGGGAACTATGCGATCGCTACGGCGGCTGGTCGGTGTTCTATCTGGTGGACGCCGAGGGCCTGTCGCTGTACGTGGACCTCGGGCTTTCTCTCCTGAAGGTGGGCGAGGACGCCCGCGTACCGCTCGAGCGTTTCTCGCTCACGGGCCACGAGCGAAGCGAGCTGCGCAAGGCGCACGATCGGGTCCTGGCAGAGGGCGTCGATTTCGGGATCGTGGGCTCCCACGAGGTGCCGGCCCTGATCCCGGAGCTCGAGCGGGTGTCGAACGACTGGCTGGCGCACCTGGCGAAGACGGAGCGGGGTTTCTCGCGGGGGTTCTTCAGCCCGGACTACGTCGCCAGGTTCCCGTGCGCCGTGGTGCGCCAGGACGAGCGCATCATCGCCTTCGCCGTCCTTTGGGTCAGTGGGGGAAAAGAGGAGTTGGCGCTCGACCTTCTGCGCTACCACCGCGATGCCCCGAAGGGCATTATGGAGTTCATGGTGACGGAGCTCATGGTCGGGGGACGGGCGCGCGGCTACCGGTGGTTCGATCTGGGGCTGGTACCGCTCTCTGGGCACGAACGGCAACTGCCGGATCCGCTCTGGCAGCGGATCGGCAGGATGCTGTATCGCCAGAGCGAACACTTCCAGGACAGCGACAGCCATCGCCGGTTCGCGGCGGCCTTGGACCCCGTGTGGCGGCCAAAATATCTAGCCTCTCCGGGCGGATTCAAAACGACCCGCATCCTGCGCGACGTCGCGAGCCTCGCTTCACGGGGCCACGCGTGACGGGGTCCCCGTGGCTGAACAGGACCGCCCAAAGCTCTGAAACTCAGAGCGGTTACGGCGAGCTCCTTACCACGGGATCCTGGACAACGTCGGTGAGCCGATGAACCGCCTCTCATCTCCCTCCGGTTTGTTCATGTTTTCTTACGATTACAACGCGGGAACGACGGACAGACTTGAACGATCATGCGCAGTCGTTCAGAATCGGCGTGTGTTCACGTGGAATGAACGCAAGGAGAAGTGAAGATGAGCCTAGCCATTTCACAGATCCGCCACACGGTTGAAGAGTACCTCGCGCTGGAACGCGCCTCCGAAGAGCGGCACGAATACCTCGACGGGCAGATTTACGCGATGCAGATCCGGGACGCGCGGCGGACCGGTGCCCCCTTGGGCAATGATCGTTTCAAGGAGCAGGTGGAGGCGATGGTGGGGCGCAAGCGCGGCCACGCCCGACGGGGCAGGCCGAACAAGACGGTGAGGAATATCCCGTAAAGGGCTCTGACCCCTTTAGCATTCGCCAACCCGATCGGGTCGCTCTGGATGTATCGCCCGATGCCCGGATCATAGTCCCTAAAGTAGTTGTAGTGTAATCCCGTCTCGGCGTCGAAGTACTGGCCTGGGAAGCGCAGGTTGTGCTCGACCGCCCGGGTGGTCACGGTGGTCTTCCCGAAGGGGTCGTGGTGGGCCTGCCAGACGATGGCCTGGGCTTGGTCCGTGAGAGACTCCGGGGTGCCGAGGTGGTCGGTGTGGATGTAGGCGATCGCGGTGCCGGTGATCTGGGCGAGGGGCAGGCCGTCGAGATAGACGTACTCGCGCTCTACCTGGCCTGCCGCGTCGTACTCACCGAGCAAGCGCCCCTCCGGGTCGTAGAGATAATGGGTCGCGATCTGCGCCGACGGTGGGCTTTCGGCGAGCGCGCGGTACTCGGCGGCCAGGGCTTCCGCGGCTTGGGCTTGAGCCGTGAAGGTGTCGGCCGCGGTGCGCAGGTCTGCTGCTTCCTCTCGGGCCTCGGTTGCTTCGGCCAGAAGCGCTGTGGCCTCCGCCTCTCGGATCTGGTTCAATCGGTTTCCCACAGCATCGTAGGTGTATCGGAGATCGCCGTAGCGCCCCCGTGCCTCGACCAGCCGGTCGAGGGCGTCGTAGCCGAAGGCCTGATGGCGAGTGGGATCGAGCGTATCGGTGATGCCGGTGATGTTGCCGTTCGGGTCGAAGTGGAACCCGAGGTCCTGGACTATGCTGGCCGTCTGGGCCGTGAGCCGGTCGTCCCGATCGAAGGCGCGGGTGATCGGGATCCCGTTGCCATATTCCAGCGACGCCATCGGTCCGAAGGTTCGGGTCCGCTATACCCTACGTGCGTTTACGTGCGTTAGGCCGTTCCGGAAGGCTCATACCACTCTCGGGGAATCATTTCAAACCCAAGTTCTACAGCCTTACCCCAGTACCGCTTTGCTAGCATAAGATCTGGAGATATCCCGGGCATACCCGCAGAGAAGATCGTTGCGAGGTTGTTGTAAGCAGTTCCGGATATTATCCCTTCACGGTCTTCCTGCTCGGCGGCCTTGCGATACCACTTTACGGCTTCTTGCCCGTCAACTGGGACGCCAAGACCACCTTGATACATGCTCGCGATATAGCACTGCGCCCTTGCGCTTCCGGCTTCAGCAATCGGCAATAACAGACGCAGCGCACGTTCATAGTCACATTGCTGATAGGCATCGAAGCCAGAAATAAGCTTACTCATGACGCATAGTCACTCACGTTTATTGCCTGTGGATAGATGTCTCTCATCTGCATGCCTCCGGTTGCTCACGACATTTTGGGTCGATCTGACTCGTGTCCACGAAACCGTCGGGCTTAATCCCAGGGCATGGTTTGTCCGCCGCCTGTGGAAAGGTTACCGGAGCTTTGTATCCGGGACATTCGTACCAGCATGTTTTGCATGGACCCGTGGTGGGCCTGCCAGACGATGGCCTGGGCTTGGTCGGTCAGAGACTCCGGGGTGCCGAGGTGGTCGGTGTGGATGTAGGCGATCGCGGTGCCGGTGATCTGGGCGAGGGGGAGGTGGTCGAGATAGACGTACTCGCGCTTGGCCTGGCCTTCTTCGTCGTATTCGCCGAGCAGGCGGCCCTCGGGGTCGTAGAGGTAATGGGTCGCGATCTGCGCCGAAGACGGGTTGCTCGCCAGCGCGCGGTACTCGGCGGCCAGGGTTTCGGCGGCTCGGGCTTGGGCGATCAAGGCGTTGGCTTCGGTGCGCAGCCGTGACGCTTCGTTCCGGGCGTCGGTCGCTTCGGCCAGGAGCGCGGTGGCTTCCGCCTCTAAACCCTCGGCCTGCTGTTCTTTCGCCTCCGCGAGCTCGCGCAGGCTGTCTGCTTGCAGCCGAAGCCGACCAGCCTCCGCCGAGATCGCATCGGCACGGGCCTCGGATCGGTCCGCGATGGCCCGGTACAAGGCATTGAGCAGGCGTTGTATGAAATTCTTGGGTGGCTCGACCATCCGGGACCGGAGGCTTTGCGCGAGCCTTCGCCACGGTGCGGCGCCCTTCTCCCGCAGGGCCGCTCGCCGGTCCAGTCCCTGTGCCTCGGTGCGATGCGCGGGCCGCCGCCTGGCGCAGGGTGTCGGCCTCGCCTTGTTTTGATGCCGCCTGGGCTTCGCTGGCTCGGGCGCTGTCGTCCAAGTCCCGCGCTTGGGCCTCGATCCTCTCGGCCTCGCTTCGATGCGCCGTGGCGAGTGCTTCCTGCTCGGCGGCCAGGGCCGCGTAGTCCGGTCGGTCCTCCCCCACGACTTTCGTCACCCGCTCGCCGCGGCCGTTGTAAGTGTAGGTGGCGAGGGGGACCCCCGCCTGGGTCAGGGCCGTCAACCGATCGTGGTCGCCGTAGACGAATCCATAGTCGCTGTTGTCCGTGGTGTTGCCGTTCGGATCGTAGCGGTAGTCTCTCGTACCGCCCTCCGTTGACTGGAGAAGCCGGTGGGAATCGGCGGCATAGGTGTAGTCCTCGGAGAAGCCGTTGCGGATGCGGCTCGAGCGGTTGCCCGCCGCATCGTAGGTGTATCGGAGATCGCCGTGGCGACCCTGTGCCTCGATGAGTCGGTCGAGGGCGTCGTAGCCGAAGTCCTGATCTCGACCGGGATCGAGCGGGTTGGTGATGCCGGTGATGTTGTCGTTCGGGTCGAAGTGGAACCCGAGGTCCTGGACTATGCCGGCCGTCTGGGCCGTGAGCCGGTCGTCCCGATCGAAGGCGCGGGTGAGCGGGATCCCGTTGCCGTAGGCCAGCGACGCCATCGGTCCGAACGGCCGGTAGTCGATGTCCCCGGCGAGCGCCTGGGTAACACCGTCCAAGGTCGTGGTCGCAGAGGCAATGCGCCCCAATAGATCGCGCGAATAATCCACCGTTCTCCCGGACGGATAGTTGATGCGGATCAACTGGTCGGCGCCGTCGTAGGCATACATGAGGGTGTAGGTCACGCCGCCCACCGTGACGGTCTGGGTGGTGACGTTCCCGCGCACATCGTAGGTGTACGTGGTGGTGCCGGATCCATCCCGCATCGCGCAGAGCCGCCCGATGCCGTTCAGGCAGCTATCATGGGTCAAGATCACATCCAGGCTGTCGTCGGGATAATCGATGGCCGTGAGCCGGTTCAGGGGATCGTAGCCGGTTCAGGGGATCGTAGCCGGTTCAGGGGATCGTAGCTGGAATGGACGACGACGCCCCGGGCGTCGGTCCGGCTCGTCCGATTGCCGGCGGCGTCATAGGTGTAGGTCGTGTTGCCGGTATCGGGGCTTGTCTCCTGAACGAGATCGTCCAGGCCGTCGTAGGTGTAGGTGGTCGTCAAGCCGCGCGGATCGGTCACCGCCGTCTCGTTGTCCCGCGCGTCGTAGGTGACGGCGGTCACACCGTTCAACGCATCGGTGGTCTCGATGGGCCGGTTCAGGGCGTCGAAGGCGAAGGTGGTGGGATGGCCATTCGGATCGGTCGTCGAGATCCGGTTGCCGTTGGCGTCATAGGCATAGACCGTGGTTTGGCCCTCGCCGCCGATCTCCTGCACGAGGCGGTTCATCTCGTCGTAGACCCGGGACCGGGTACGGCTCAAGGTCCCGGCGAGATCCTTCACGTCTTCCCGGAGGCGGTTGCCAAGGGCATCGAGCGTATAGTCGATGCGGTGGCCGAGGGGGTCCTCCAGGCCGACCAAGCGGTGCGCGGCGTCGTAGCGGTACCGCAAGGACGCGCCGTTCGGTAGCGTGGCACGGACGAGATCGCCCGCCGCATCGTAGTCGAAGGACGTGGTTTGCCCATCGACCGTGCGCCTCATGAGCCGCCCGCGGGCGTCGTAGGCGAGCGCGGTCACGGTGCCGTTGGGATCGCGCATAGTCGATGGCCGGCCGTGAGCGTCGTGGGCGGTGATCTCGGTCAGGTGGCCCAGGGCGTCGGTGACCGAGACGAGATCGCCGCGCGGATCGTAGGCGTAGCGCGTGAGGTCGGAGACATCGGTGCGCGGCCCATCCACGGTCTCGAGGAGACCGAGATCGTTGTACGTACGGGTCGTGGTGCGGGTAGCGCCGGTCGCCAGATCCGACTCCGAGCGCCTCAGTAAGCGGCCGGCGGCATCATAGGCGAAGCTCGTCTCCTTGCCGGGCTCCGTGATCCGAGATCGGCACCCTGAGGATCGGGTGCCAGGCGGTCGTGACGGTCCGTTCTTCGGGGGTCCCGGCCGCTTCGGTGCGGGAAACCTCGAGTCCCCGCGCATCGTGGATGTAGAGGGTGGTCTGGCCGTTGAAATCGGTGCGCGAGGCGACAAAGCCGTTGGCATCGTAGGTGATGTCGCGGGCTTGCAGGCCACAGTTGCGGCAGGGACCGCCACCGAGTGAGGTGAGCTTCGGTACGCCATGGAGGGTGTCGAAGGCATAGGTCCGCGTGTGACCCGAGGCATCGGTGGCGGGACTGGTCATTCTGCTTTACACATCATGCCGACTGCCTGGCCTAGCGAAGGGTTGGATGGTGGCGAAGAGGGGGCCAAGCGGGGCGCCGGGGGTGGGCGATATGCGATGATATGGTTGACC
>JBOIDR010000081.1:0-19323 GCA_050740695.1 Gammaproteobacteria bacterium
GAGGTCCAGCTGATCGACGATATCCGCCACGAAACGCGCCAGGTGGTCTTTCGGCAGCCAGTCATCGAGCGAGGGCGGCAAGAGGTACGGTGTTTCACGATCACAGGGACGGAAATGGTTCATGGACACGCGCTCGTTGGAACCCTGACCGATCCGATCGCCCCGCCCATGAAAAGTTCCATGCTAAGTCCGACAGGCTGCTAGGTAAAGATATTTGAGATTCTTTTCGAACCCTTCCCCCTGGAAGGGGGAAGGATAGGATGGGGGTTGTGTCTCTCAGAGCTATGCGACGCTCAACCCCCAGCTACACCCTCGCCCTCCCCCTTCCGAGGCTTCCAAGGGGAGGGAATAAGTTGGTGTTGGCAACTTGTTGAACACGTAAGTCTCTAGAGCTCTCTCGATTAGGATGGCCAAGCGCGATTATTACGAGGTGCTCGGGGTCGCCCGCAACGCCACGGAGTCCGACCTCAAGAAGGCCTATCGCCGCCTGGCGATGAAGCACCACCCGGATCGCAATCCGGGCGACAAGCACTCCGAAGGGCATTTCACGGAGGCCAAAGAGGCCTATGAGGTGCTCACCGATGCGCGCAAGCGCGCGGCCTACGACCAGTTCGGGCACGCCGGCGTCGATCCGTCGGCGGGGGGTGGTTTTGCCGGGGCAGGGGGCTTCGGCGACATCTTCGACACCGTGTTCGGCGACATCTTCGGCGGCGCACGCCGCGGTGCTCAGGTCCAGCATGGCGCAGACCTCGCCTATGACCTGGAGCTCTCGCTCGAAGAAGCGGTCGCGGGCACGACGGCCAAGATCGACGTCCAAACGGTCGTCGTCTGCCGCACCTGTCACGGCTCGGGCGCCCGGCCCGGTACGACGCCGGTGACCTGCGCCACCTGCGGCGGGCACGGGCAAGTGCGGATGCAGCAGGGATTCTTCTCCATCCAGCAGACGTGCCCGCGCTGCCGCGGCACCGGCAAGATGGTGCGTGATCCGTGCGGCAGCTGCTCGGGGCAGGGGAGGGTCCGGGACCACAAGACCCTGTCGGTCAAGGTCCCCGCGGGGGTCGATACCGGGGACCGCATCCGGCTCGCCGGAGAGGGGGAGGCCGGGCCCAGCCCTGGCGCGCCGGGCGATCTCTACGTCACCATCCACGTCAAGAAACACCCCATCTTCACACGCGAGGACAGCGATCTCTACTGCGAGGTCCCCATTAGTTTCGTCACCGCGGCCCTGGGCGGCGAGCTGGACGTACCGGCCCTCGATGGGCGGTTCGTGCTTAAGATCCCGCCCGAGACCCAGACCGGTCGGGTGTTTCGCATGAAGGGCAAGGGGGTCAAGTCGGTGCGCGGGCACCGCGTCGGGGATCTCTTGTGCCGGGTCTCCGTCGAGACGCCGATCCATCTCGGCCGCGAGCAGAAGGACCTGTTGCGCGAGTTCGAGCGCTCGCTCGCGGGGGCCGAGGGCCGCCATAGCCCCAAGACCAGTTCGTGGTTGGACGGCGTCAAGCGCTTCTTCGAGGACATGAAGTTCTGATTGAAGTTCTAGCCAAAGACATTTGAAATTCATTGTCCCTTCCCCCGGGGGAAGGATAGGATGGGGGTCGAGCGCGTCCGATCGGAATGACGCAGCCCGCAGCGCTCGACCCCCCTAGCCCTGCCCCTGCCAGGGGGGAGGGAACAAGCTGGTGCTGAAAGCTTATTGAATTTGCGTATGAAATAGAATCTGTTCGAGTTGTTGTGTTCAGCATTTGGAACGTAAGTATCTATTGAACGATCGGGCTGATCGATAATGGGCCGATGAGCGCCGGACCCATCCGCATCGCTATCGCCGGGGCCGCCGGCCGCATGGGCCGGTGCCTGGTGGATCTCTGTCGCGAGGGCCCGGATCTCGCGCTGACCGTGGCGCTCGAAAGCAGAGGCTCCCCAGAGCTCGGGCGCGATGCCGGCTGCGTAGCCGGCGGGGAGGCCATGGGCATCCTGCTCGTGGGATGGCTCGAGGACCTACCGGACCGATTCGATATCCTCATCGATTTCACGTCGCCGCAAGCGACCCTCGAGCACCTGGCCTTTTGCCGTGCCGCCGGGCGGCGCATGGTGATCGGGACCACTGGTCTAGCCGCCGAGGATCGGGCGGTGGTGGTCGAGGCCTCCGCGGAATGCGCCGTCGTCATGGCCCCGAACATGAGCGTCGGGGTGAATCTCTGCCTCAAGCTCTTAGAGATCGCCGCGCGCGCCCTGGGCGACGATTACGATGTCGAGATCGTCGAGGCCCACCACCGGCATAAAGTCGATGCCCCCTCGGGCACGGCATTACGGATGGGCGAGGTCGTGGCCAACGCCTCGGGCCGGGACCTCGCGGACTGCGCCGTCTACGCCCGCCACGGAATGGTCGGCGAGCGCCCCGCCGGGGCCATCGGTTTCGCGACCTTACGCGCAGGCGACATCGTCGGCGAGCACAGGATCCTGTTCGCCGGCCAGGGCGAGCGCATCGAGATCGCCCACCTCGCCACCAGCCGCACGGTGTTCGCGCGCGGCGCGCTACTCGCGGCGCGCTGGGTGATGGACCGGGGACCCGGCCTCTACGATATGCAGGATGTCCTGGGGCTCAAGGATCATAAGACTGGCCGATGAGTGTCAACCGTACACGTTGCGCGAGAACGGCGGGTCCGCGGCCACGTTCTGCTTGGCAAAGACGATCACCTCCCGCAAGGCTTTGCTGACCCGGTATCTGCCGCCTTCCTTCGTAAAGAAGCGGCGCAGCCGTTCGGGCGATACCTCGGCCTCGATGTTCTCGGGATAGAAGCCGTCCCGCCCCTTGGAGAGCGAGACGGTGTCGGAGAGATCGGTGGCGAAGATCTGGATCGCCGGGCGCACCGGCTTGTCCTCCAGGAACTCCGACAGCGCGATGGCCAGCAAGTAGGCTTCCTGGCCGGTGGAGCATCCGGGCACCCAGATCCGGATGGGCGTGTTCGGATCCTTGCCCTCGATGATCTGAGGAAAGACGCGGGTCTTGATGGCCTCGAAGGCCTCCGGCTCGCGGAAGAAGCTGGTGACGTTGATGAGGATATCCTCGTACAGGGCGTCGATCTCGGCGCGATCCCGTTCCAGGTGCTTGGCATAGTCGGCCAGGCTGTCCTTGGTGTGCAGCACCATGCGGCGGGTGATCCGCCGCTTGACGGTGGTGTCTCGGTAGGCGCTGAAATCGACCCCGAAGGAGGAGCGCAAGAGGGCCCAGGATGTTCTTGAAATGGTCCGCCTCGGCGGCCGCGTCCGGGGCGTGCGCCTCGGTCTGGGCCGGGGCGAGGTAGGGGTGTCGGCCGGATCCGCGCCAGCTCGCGGGCGATCTCGGCAGGAGACAGGATCAGGTCGATGCAGCCGCTGTGGACGGCGCTTCGCGGCATGCCGGCGTGCTTGGCCGTGTCCTCGTCCTGGGCGAAGGTGATGCCGCCGGCCGCCTTGATCTCTTCCAGCCCCAGGGTGCCGTCGGTACCGGTGCCCGATAGGATCACGCCGATGGCGCCCGTCTGCCGGTCCTCGGCCAGCGACTTGAAGAAGCGGTCGATCGGCAGGTGCGGCCCGTGCCTCTCGCCGCACGGCTCCAGCCGCAAGACGCCCTCGGCGATGGAGAGCGTCGTGTTCGGGGGAATGATATAGACCTGATCGGGCTCGACCGCCAGAGCGTCGGCCGCCTCTTGCACTGGCAGGCCCGTGGACTTGGCCAAGAGGTCGCCGAGCTTGCTCTCGTGCTTGGGGTCGAGGTGCTGCACCAGCACGAAGGCCATGCCGACATCGCTCGGCAAGTGCGCGAGGAGCTGGCCGAACGCCTCGAGCCGGCCCGCCGAGGCGCCGACGCCGACGATGGGGAACTTGCCGTTCTCCGGGCGTTCGTCTTCTTGTACGTCGTCCGCGGAATCGACAGGAGGGCTCTTGGGATTCATGGCGTGTCCCAATCTTGGTGTTCACGATCCGGTGGCGCTATTGTATCCCTCCGCGGGTGTTACAACCCACCCCATCATTCCCCCGCCCCCAACGCACCAAGCTTGCGAAACCGCATTGAACATCCTATCCTTCGGACACCGTCGATATGCCGGTCGCATTCTGGTGGAGGATGACAACTGCGACTTGGCACCGACGCTGGCGACGATGCTCGCCATGAAGGGCACCCGCCCCACGAAGGGCAACGAGACGCGCGTACGATGGGGTGGAGGCGCTCGATGTGAGCGACGTTCCGGCCCGATGTCATCCTGCTCGACCTCGCGATGCCGAGGTCAGGCTGGTGCGGTCCGTCGTTCTTGAGCATTGGCTCCTTTCGATGGGCCATCGATGGACGCTTAGCAGCGCAGGTAAGCCGCAATGACAATCCCCCCAGTCAATAACTCGTTACATTCCCAACCGCAGAGCACCTCCGCGTCATTACGGAATGACGGAATGCAATAGTTCCTGCCGTCGATAGGAGCGAGTCATGCGAAAGAGCGATGTAGCTACCGCAAACGTTTCAGTCAGTGGAATCCCCGCGCCCGCATCGGCGATCGACGTGCGGAGCGTCTTGTTTGCGATGCAGGCGGTGCGCGCCGGCGATTTCTCGGTGCGCCTGCCGGGCGATCGCACCGGGCTCGAAGGCAAGTTTTCCGACACCTTTAATGACATCGTCGATACCTGCGAGCGCATGTCCCGCGAGCTGAAACAGGTGGGACAGACCGTCGGCCGCGAGGGCAAGACGCAGCGGCGCGCGAGGTTTGGCCGCTCAAGCGGCGCCTGGGGGGAGATGGAGACCTCGATCAATACGCTCATCGATGATCTCCTGTGGCCGACGGCCGAGGTGACACGCGCCGTTGCCGCGGTCGCGCGCGGCGATCTTTCCACCACGATGCGTTTAGACGTCGAAGGGCGGCCGCTCGAAGGTGAGTTCCTGCGGGCGGCAACCATCGTCAACACCATGGTCAAGCAGCTCGGCGTTTTCACCGACGAGGTCACAAGGGTCGCGCGCGAGGTGGGTACCGAAGGCAAGCTCGGCGGTCAGGCAGAGGTGCGCGAGGTCGGTGGCGTGTGGAAAGAGCTGACCGAGAGCGTGAATTCGATGGCGAGCAACCTCACCGCGCAGGTGCGCAACATCGCCGATGTGACCATCGCGGTGGCGAGCGGCGACCTCTCGCGCAAGATCACCGTGGACGTCCGTGGCGAGATCCTGCAGCTCAAGGAAGCCATCAACACCATGGTGGATCAGTTGCGCACCTTCGCCTCCGAGGTCACGCGCGTGGCGCGCGAAGTAGGCACCGACGGTCGTCTGGGCGGTCAGGGGGTGGTGCCCGGCGTGGCCGGTACCTGGAAGGACTTGACCGACTCCGTGAACGCGATGGCGACGAGCCTCACGTCGCAGGTGCGCAACATCGCCGAGGTGACCACCGCGGTCGCCCGCGGCGACCTGTCGCGCAAGATCACGGTCGACGTGAAGGGCGAGATCCTGGAGCTCAAGAACACCATCAACACCATGGTGGACCAGTTGAACGCCTTTGCCGGCGAAGTGACGCGCGTGGCACGCGAGGTGGGCACCGATGGGAAGCTGGGCGGGCAGGCGCAGGTCCCTGGTGTAGGCGGCACCTGGAAGGACCTGACCGACAGCGTGAATCTGATGGCCGGGAATCTGACCGACCAGGTGCGCAACATCGCCGAAGTCACGACCGCCGTGGCGCGCGGCGACCTATCGCGCAAGATCACGGTCGACGTGCGCGGCGAGATCTTGCAGTTGAAGGAAACCATCAACACGATGGTCGACCAGTTGAATGCGTTCGCCTCCGAAGTCACGAGGGTCGCGCGCGAGGTGGGTACCGAAGGTAAGCTCGGCGGCCAGGCGCAGGTGCCTGGCGTGGCGGGAACGTGGAAAGACCTGACCGACAACGTCAACAACATGGCCAACAACCTGACCGCGCAGGTGCGCAACATCGCCGATGTGACCATTGCGGTGGCGAGCGGCGATCTGTCGCGCAAGATCACCGTGGACGTGCGCGGCGAGATCTTGCAGTTGAAGGAAGCCATCAACACGATGGTCGACCGGTTGAACGCCTTCGCCTCGGAGGTCACGCGCGTGGCGCGTGAAGTGGGTACGGAAGGCAAGCTCGGCGGCCAGGCGCAGGTGCCCGGCGTCGGCGGCACCTGGAAGGATCTGACCGACAACGTGAACTTCATGGCCAGCAACCTCACCGCTCAGGTGCGCAACATCGCCGAGGTCACCACCGCCGTAGCGCGCGGCGACCTATCCCGCAAGATCACGGTGAACGTCAGCGGTGAAATCCTGGAGCTCAAAAACACCATCAACACCATGGTGGACCAGTTGAACGCCTTCGCGGGTGAGGTGACGCGCGTGGCGCGCGAGGTGGGTACCGAAGGCAAGCTCGGCGGCCAGGCGCAGGTGCCGGGGGTGGCCGGTACCTGGAAGGACTTGACGGACAATGTCAACTTCATGGCCAGCAACCTGACGGCACAGGTGCGCAACATCGCCGAGGTGGCCGCTGCCATCGCCGGCGGCGATCTCTCGAAGAAGATCACCGTGGGCGTGCGCGGCGAGATCCTGCTGCTCAAGGAGACGCTGAACACCATGGTCGAGCAGCTCCGATCCTTCGCCGCCGAGGTGACAAGGGTCGCACGCTTGGTCGGCACCGAAGGCAGGCTCGGCGGCCAGGCCGTGGTGCCCGGTGTGGCCGGAACCTGGAAGGACCTCACCGACAACGTCAACCTGCTCGCGGCGAATCTCACCACCCAGGTGCGCAACATCGCAGAGGTGACGACGGCGGTGGCACGCGGCGACCTGTCGCGCAAGATCACGGTGGACGTGAAGGGCGAGATCCTCGAGCTCAAGAACACCATCAACACGATGGTGGACCAGTTGAACGCGTTCGCCGCCGAGGTGACGCGTGTGGCGCGCGAGGTCGGCACCGAAGGCAAGCTCGGCGGGCAGGCGCAGGTGCCGGGTGTTGCCGGTACCTGGAAGGACCTGACCGACAACGTGAACGTGATGGCCGCCAACCTCACCGAGCAGGTGCGCGGCATCGTGAAGGTCGTTACCGCCGTGGCCGGCGGTGATCTGAAGCAGCAACTGACGGTAAATGCCAAGGGCGAGGTGGCGGCGCTCGCCGACACCATCAACAACATGACCTCGACCTTGGCGATCTTCGCGGATCAGGTGACCAGCGTCGCGCGCGAAGTGGGTGTGGATGGGCGACTCGGTGGGCAGGCCGCCGTCCCCGGCGCGGCCGGCACCTGGAAAGATCTCACCGGCAACGTCAACCTCTTGGCCGCAAATCTCACCAGCCAGGTGCGCGCCATTGCCGAGGTCGCCACCGCAGTTACCCAAGGTGACCTGACCCGTTCCATTCAGGTGGACGCCCGCGGCGAGGTGGCCGAATTGAAGGACAACATCAATACGATGATCGGCAACCTGCGTCTCACCACCGACCGCAAGAACGAGCAGGATTGGCTGAAGACCAATCTCGCGCGCTTCACCAGCATGCTACAGGGACAGCGCGACCTGAACATCGTCGGCAGGACCTTACTCTCCGAGCTGGTGCCGCTGGTCGGTGGGCATCAGGGCCTCATCTATCGAATGGTGGAGGAGGAGCCGCGGGTACCTCACTTAACGTTGCTGGCGAGCTACGGCAACCTGAAGGAGGGCGGTTATCCCGAGCAGATGGCACTGGGCGAGGGCTTCCTTGGCCAGTGCGCGGTCGATATGCGGCGCATCTTGGTGGATCATATCCCTGCGGACACGGTCCCGGTGGGCTCCGCCCTCTTGCAGGTGCTGCCGCGCTCGCTGGTGTTCCTGCCGGTGGTGTTCGAAGGCCAGATCAAGGCGGTGATCGGGCTGGCCTCGCTCATCGGTTTCACTCCCTCGCACCTGGCCTTTTTGGAGCAACTGACCACCAGCATCGGCATCGTCTTCAACAGCATCGAGGCAACGATGCAGACCGAAGCGCTGCTCGAGCAGTCACAGCAGCTCGCCGGCGAGCTCACGACCCGGCAGAAGGAGCTCCAGCAGAAAAATGAGCAGTTGGCGGAAAAGGCCCAGGAGCTTGCGGAGCAGAACGTCGAGGTGGAGCGCAAGAACCAGGAGATCGAACAGGCGCGCCGCGCCGTCGAGCAAAAGGCGGCGGAATTGGCGCTGACCTCGAAGTACAAGTCCGAATTCCTGGCCAACATGTCGCACGAGCTGCGCACGCCGCTCAACAGCATCCTGATCCTGGGCCAGCAACTGGGGGATAACCCGGATGGCAACCTGAGCGCGAAACAGATCGAGTTCGCACGCACCATTCACGGCGCCGGTACCGATCTCTTGAACCTCATCACGGACATCCTCGATCTCTCCAAGATCGAGTCCGGCACGGTTACCGTGGAGGCCGAGGAGATCGCCTTCACGAGCCTCCTCGGCACGGTGGAGCGCACTTTCAGGCACGAGACGGAAAACCGGCGGCTGTCCTTCGATATCTCGGTCGACCCGAACCTCAGCAAGACCATGGTCACGGACTGCAAGCGTCTCATGCAGGTGCTCAAAAATCTCTTGTCGAACGCCTTCAAGTTCACCGAGCATGGCGGCGTGCGTCTCAGTGTGACTAGTGTCGCAGGTGGCTGGAATCCGGACAATCCGGTGCTGCAGGCGGCCGGGACTGTAGTGGGCTTCGAAGTGTCGGATACCGGCATCGGCATTCCCGCGGACAAGCAAAGGCTGATCTTCGAGGCGTTCCAGCAAGCCGACGCCTCGACCTCCCGCAAGTACGGCGGCACGGGCTTGGGCCTCGCCATCAGCCGCGAGCTCGCCTACCTGCTCGGCGGCGAGATCCAGTTGCGCAGCAGGCCCAGTGTCGGCAGCACATTCATCCTCTACCTGCCGCTGCGTTACGTCGGACCGTCGGAGGCGGCGCTGCCGGTGACTCGGGATAGCAAGGTGACCTCCATCGCCACGGCGATGCCGGCAGTGCACGTGGTGGTGGATCGGCCGACGGTGCAGATCCCCGACGACCGCGAAACGCTCGACCCGAATGATCCTATCCTGCTCATCGTTGAGGACGATCCGCACTACGCGCGCCTCTTGGTCGATCTGGCCCGCGCTAAGGGCTTCAAGGTGTTGGTGGCGATGCGCGGTTCGGATGCCCTGGCGCTGGCGCAGGAACACCGCCCGACGGCGGTATCGCTGGACGTGTTCCTGCCTGACATGCCGGGCTGGACGGTCTTGAGCCAGCTTAAGCAAAACCCGGCCACCCGGCATATTCCGGTGCAGATGATCACGGTTGATGAGGACCGGCAGCATGGTTTGGCGCGCGGGGCGTTTTCATTCGTCACCAAACCCACCACTAGCGAGGACCTGGAGGCGGCGCTTTCGCGCATCAAGGAGTTCGCCTCACCTAGGCGCAAGCGTTTGCTGATCGTCGAAGACAATCCCGCCGAGCGCCTCGGTATCACGGCGCTGCTCGGCCATGACGACATCGACATCGATGCAGCAGCTTCGGGAGCCGAGGCGCTCGCGGCGGTGCAGGCAGAGCCTTATGACTGCGTGGTGCTCGACCTGCGTCTGCCGGACATGTCGGGTTTCGAGGTCCTGGAGAAGATCCGCGATGACGAGACGCTCGTTGACCTACCGATCGTGGTCTTCACCGGGAAACAGCTCTCGGCGGAGGAGGATGCACAGCTGCGCGTGCTCGCCCGCAGCGTGGTGGTCAAGGGCGTGGAGTCGCCGGAGCGGCTGCTGGATGAGAGCGCGCTGTTCCTGCATCGAATCATTTCCGACCTTCCGGCCGAAAAGCGGCAGATGCTGGAGCGCCTGCATGTCTCGGATGACGATCTGCATGGCAAAACCGTGCTGTTGGTGGATGACGACATCCGCAATATCTTCGCCTTGAGCAGCGTCCTCGAGCGCCGTGGCATGTCGGTGCTCACGGCCAGTACCGGCCGCGAAGCGATCGCTACGCTCGAGTCGAACGCCGATCCTGCCATCGTCTTGATGGACATCATGATGCCGGAGATGGACGGCTATGAGACCATGAAGGTGATCCGCAAGAACGCGTCGCTGCGGCGCCTGCCTATCATTGCGCTCACGGCCAAGGCGATGAAGGGCGATCGCGAGAAGTGCGTTGATGCGGGCGCCTCGGATTATTTAGCGAAGCCGGTCAACACCGAGCAGTTGCTGTCGGCGCTGCGCATGTGGCTGCACCGTTGACAATGGATGCGCCGATGCGAAGCGGCGACGATAAGGTCAACATCCTCCTGGTGGATGATCAGCCGGGCAAACTGCTCACCTACGAGGCCATACTGGGTGATCTGGGTGAGAACCTGATCAAGGCCAACTCTGGAGCCGAGGCCCTGCAGCATCTCCTGAAGACGGAGATCGCCGTCGTGCTCGCGGACGTCTGCATGCCCACCCTCGACGGCTTCGAACTCGCCTCGCTGATCCGCCAGCATCCGCGCTGCCAGAAAACGGCGATCATCTTCATCTCCGCGGTCGCATCGAGCAGTCTTGATCGCATCAAGGGGTATCAGTCGGGTGCCGTGGACTATGTCTCGGTCCCGGTGGAGCCCGAGCTGTTGCGGGCACGGGTCTCGGTGTTTGCCGATCTGTATCGCAAAACCGAGGCGCTGGAGCGCATGAACATCGAGCTCGAAGAACGCGTGGCCGAACGCACGGCGCAACTGGAGGTAGACCTTGCCAAACGCAAGCGGCTGGAGGACGCCCTCATGGCCGCCGATCAGCGCAAGGACGAGTTCTTGGCGATGCTCTCCCACGAGCTGCGCAACCCGCTGGCGCCGATCCGCAACGCGGTGCAGATCATGGGGCTGAAGCCGCTCGACGATCCCCATCTCTGCCACTGCCGGGACGTGATAGAGCGGCAGGTCGAACACTTGAGCCGGCTGGTGGACGATCTGCTCGACGTGTCGCGGATCACGCGCGGCAGATTCAAGCTAGAAAAAACCCCCGTGGAGGTTGCGAGCTTCGTTTCGCGCGCCATCGAGACCGCCAAGCCGCTGTTCGACGCGCGCGGGCAGCGACTGCGCGTGTCCATGCCCGATGAGCGGCGGATCGTGGATGGCGACCTGATCCGCCTGTCCCAGATCGTCGGCAATCTGCTCAACAACGCGGCCAAGTACACGCCTGACGGTGGGGAGATCTCCTTGCACATCGAAACGGCAAGCCGCGACGGCGGGAGCGTGGAAGAGGTCATGATCCGGGTAAAAGACAATGGCACGGGCATTCCGCCGCACATGCTGCCCGAGGTGTTCGATCTGTTTACGCAGGTCGATCAGGCGCTCGATCGATCGCACGGCGGCCTGGGGATCGGGCTTGCCCTCGTGCGCAAGCTGGTGGAAATGCACGGCGGCAAGGTCGAAGCCCACAGCGACGGCGTCGGCCATGGCAGCGAGTTCTTCGTGCGTCTGCCCTGCCGAATCGAGCTAGTGGACGTGAAAGGCGCGCCGGCGTCCGCCCGCGATGTCATCAAGACACCAGTGATCCGCCGGCGTGTCCTGGTCGTGGACGACAATGAAGATTCCGCGGAGACACTGGCGTTGGCGTTGCAATTGGAGGGCTGCGACGTCGAAACGGCGCACGGCGGACAGCAAGCCTTGGAGCTCGCTGAACGCTTTTTACCGGAGATGGTGCTCTTGGATATTGGCATGCCGGGGATGGATGGCTATGAAGTTGCCCGCTCGATCCGAGCGCAACCCTGGGGTGCGAGTATGCTCTTGGTCGCGCAGACCGGCTGGGGCCAGGAGGAAGACCGGCGGCGCACGCGGGAGGCCGGCTTCGACGCGCATATGACCAAACCATTGGACTACTCCCGGCTCATGAGCTTGATGGCGCAGTTGCCGGCGCCGCCGCGGTCGGCCGGCATCGCTACCGGCTAACCAGCGGTCAAACAAACGGCGGCTGCATCTGGATGCGCCCACAGGACCGTCCGCGCAAACCAGAGTAATCATAATCCTCTTCGCCAGCATGGCCCTCGTTTGGGGCCGCGTTACGCCCCCGGTCTCGCGGTAACAATTGGCTCTCCAAGGAGTAGCTCACGCATCTCCCCCCGCCCGCGCCATCCGAAGGGCACTATGCTGAGAAGCGCCGCCCTCAGTTCGGGCACTGCGCGGAGGCCGGCAGGTTAAGGCTGCAGTTGTCCGCGGTGCCGGCGGCCACGGTCGTGCCCCATTGCGGGATCGACGGGCAGACGGTCTGTACGCCGATCATCATGCCGCGGTCTTCGTGGCCCAGGAAGTGGCAGTGCACCACGTACTCTCCGGTGAAGTCCAAGAACCGGCTGCGAGTGGTGATCGAGCCCCAGGACAGGCAACCGCAGACCGACATCTGGCTGGGCACTGTGGTCTTCCACTGGCCGTTCCAGTTGGCGTTCACCTTGGTGCAGACGCCGGGGCACACCTGCTGGGCCTGCTGGTTGCTGAAGATCGGGCCGGCGTTCACGTCCTGGGGCGTCGTCGAGACCGCCGGCAGACCGAAGGTGTCCCACCAGATCCACGGCGCCGGAAGGGCCTGGCCGTTCATGGCGATGATCTGGAACGGGTTCGTGTGGATGTGGAACGGGTGCTTGGGGGCCGAGTTGTTCGACACCGCCCACTGCTCGGCCTTGCCGAGGGTCATGGTCTCGTCGACACAGCTCGGATCGAACTGCTTGCCATTGATGTAAAAGGCGTTCTGCTGGATGCCGGCGACCCCCGTCATGCTGAAGAGGACGCTGCGGTTCTTGAAGATCTCACTCTCTTGGATATCGGCGAGGAACGGCGGCGTGGGCGGCCACTGCGCCTGGGTGGGGAAGCTCATCGGCTTGGGGTTGCCGCCGACCCGGACCGTCAGCAGCGGCGGGTTCGCGGCGCTCGTCGCGGCCGTTCCCAGGCTTTTTTTCGCTGTCAGGTTCTTCAGCAACGCCCTGCGGTGCGAGTCGGCACGCGCCTTGAGCTCGTGCTCGAGAAAACCGATCACTTGGAAGGTCAGGAGGTGGGTGCCGGGAGTCGAAGGTGCCTGCACCAGGAAGTCGGCGCGGTTGCCGGGCGAGAGGCTGAAGTTCTGCACACCCTGCGACAGAAGCGGCTGGCTGCCATAGTTCTGGGGCGCGAACTGCACGCCGTCCTGCGCGATCTGTTTGAGGATCGGCGCGGAGGTGTTCTCGAATCCGATCTGCAATTGGGCCGATGCCTGCATCGACTCGTTGACCAGGCGCCAGCGCTGGATCTCGCCCGGCTGCATGGAGACGATCGGGTTGGCTTGACCATTGATGAGCGGCTGCGGTGGAGCATAGGCAGGGTCCTGGCGGAAGAAGTTCAGCACGTCGTCGAGCTGCTGGATGACCAGCACCTTTTCGGAGAGGCCGCCCTGCGGTTTGTAGAAGCCGTTCAGCCAGTCGTCGAACGGGCCTTCGATGAGCAGCGCACCGCCCATGCCGTTGAGAAGCTGGAGCGACACCGAGCCGTGCTTGTGGGGGTGGTACCAGTGGGTCCCTTCGGCCTGATTCGACGGGAAGGGGTTGACGGCGTACTGGTACTGGCCGCTGGTCGAGACGCCCGGATTGCGGGTATGGCCGGCCTGACCGGCGGGCGTGCCGGCCGGCGCCAGCTCCAGCAGCACGTAGTCCTGCGGCGCCTGCGGCGAGACGTGGGTGCCGTGGAAATGGAGATTGGTGGTGTTGTCGCCGTGGAAGCACTCGGGGAAGGTCTCCTGGGGGCAGCCCTTGGTGCAGGTCGAGGGACAGGGCTGGCCGGGAGGTGGGCAGCAGTTGGAGCCCGACGGGCACGCCGCGTCGCACTGGCTGTCGGGGATCGACGGCACCGGGAGCTGGTTGACGAGTAGGATCTTGAGCGAGTCGCCGTCACCCGAGGTCGGGGTGGTGGCGCGCCGCACGCGGAGCGTGGCCCCCGGGGTCGACCAAGTGAGCTGGCTGCTGCCGGCGGGCGGATAGAAGTAGGTGCGCAGCGTCATGGGCTGCGTGATCCATTTGGTGCCGTTGAACACCGGGACACAAGGGTGCTCCTGCATCTTGACGACGAACGTGGTGCTCAGCATACCGCCCTGGGCGTCGATCTCCGGCGGCTGCTGCAAACGCTGGAGTTCGGGCGGCGGGCAGGTGGTCTGTGCGGCCGCCACGCCGGCAAGCGCGAGGGTGATCAGCGCCATGCCGAGCCACTGATTCCGGCGAAACGGTTCGATGAGCTTGGAACCCTTGCGGAGCATGCCTACCTCCCGTTCTGTTCAGGACGGATTTCTGCCCCCTGTCAAGATATGAAGATAAACAAGGGGCGAATTCTACGCAAGCGTCAAAAGTGCTAAGCTAACCTAGTGCGCCGATGTGGTGGAATTGGTAGACACGCTGTCTTGAGGGGGCAGTGGCGCGAGCCGTGCCGGTTCGAGTCCGGCCATCGGCACCACCTCGGAGGGCCGGGTCCGTGCGGCCGTCCAGGGACGGCTATCCACACGGGCCCGGCGATCCTTTACAATCGCTGCCCCTGCGGGGAAGGCGTTGTCCCCACTCGCCGGCACCCGTTGTTTTCATAGAAACTTCACACTGGTCACCCATGCTCGCGGAGTACGTACCGGTACTGGTCTTCATCGTCGTCGCGCTCCTCTTCGGCGCGGTGGCGCTGACCGTGGGCTTCGTACTCGGGCCGAGGCGCGCCTATGCGGAGAAGGACTCGCCCTACGAGTGCGGGTTCGAGGCCTTCGAGGATGCGCACATGCAGTTCGATGTCCGCTACTACCTCGTCGCCATCCTGTTCATCATCTTCGATCTGGAGATCGCCTTCCTGTTCCCGTGGGCGGTGGCGTTCCGGGACATCGGCGTGAGCGGCTTCGTGGCCATGATGGTGTTCCTGGGCGTGCTCGTCATCGGCTTCGTGTACGAGTGGAAGAAGGGCGCGCTCGAGTGGGAATAAAGGATAGTTGAGCATAGGAATAAGCAAGTTGGGCATAGTTCCAGGCATCTTTTCATGGACATAGCCGAGCACCTGAACCAGGCCAAGTACCTGGATCAGCCCAAGTCCTTGGATCAGGGTTTCGTGACGACCACCGTCGACAACCTCGTCAACTGGGCGCGCACCGGATCGCTCTGGCCCATGACCTTCGGGCTCGCCTGCTGCGCCGTCGAGATGATGCACGCCGGGGCCGCTCGCTATGACATGGACCGCTTCGGCGTGGTGTTCCGGCCGAGCCCCCGCCAGTCGGATGTCATGATCGTCGCGGGGACCCTGTGCAACAAGATGGCCCCGGCGCTCCGCAAGGTCTACGACCAGATGGCCGAGCCGCGCTGGGTGATCTCGATGGGGTCCTGCGCCAACGGCGGCGGCTACTATCACTACTCCTACTCGGTGGTGCGCGGTTGCGACCGGATCGTGCCGGTCGATGTCTATGTCCCGGGCTGTCCGCCCACGGCTGAGGCACTCCTCTACGGTGTGATCCAGCTCCAGAAGAAGATCCGGCGCACGAACACCATCGCGCGCTAGGTTGAATGTCTCCTTGGACGCCCCGACCCCCGCGGAAGCGCTGGCCGCGCGCCTTTCCCAGCGCTTCGGAGAGAAGCTCAACTGCAGGACCGCGGTCGGCCAGGTGACGGCCGAGCTGGCCGCCGAGGATCTCGTCGAGGTGTGCCGGGCCCTGCGCGATGAGCCCGATCTCCGGTTCGAGCAGCTCATGGACGTGTGCGGCGTGGACTACTCGGCCTACGGCCAGGCCGACTGGCTCACCGAAGACGCCAGCACCTCGGGCTTCAGCCGCGGCGTCAGCCCCAGGAGCTACCGCGAGGCGCCACCGGAGGGCGGTCCGGATGGATCGGGCCCCGGACGATCACCCCCCGCTCGATCAAGGTTCGCCGTCGTCTATCACCTCCTGTCCGTCACCCACAACCGCCGTGTGAGGCTCAGGGCCTACGCGGAGGGTGACCCGCCGTGCATCGCCTCGCTGATCGACCTCTGGCCCTCGGCCGACTGGTTCGAGCGTGAGGCCTTCGATCTCTTCGGGATCCTGTTCGAGGGCCACCCGGATCTGCGCCGTATCCTGACCGACTACGGCTTCATCGGCCACCCCTTCCGCAAGGATTTCCCCCTGGAGGGCAATGTCGAGGTGCGTTACGACCCGGAGCAAGAACGGGTGATCTACCAACCCGTGACGATCGAGAACCGGGTGCTGGTCCCCAAGGTCATCCGCCACGACTACCCGGTGCCTAGCACCACTACCGGAACCAAGGCCGATGCCTGAGATCCGCAACATGACCATGAACTTCGGGCCCCAGCACCCGGCGGCCCACGGGGTCCTGCGCCTCGTCCTCGAGATGGATGGCGAGATCATCGAGCGCGCCGATCCGCATATCGGGCTCCTGCATCGCGCCACCGAGAAGCTCGCCGAGAGCAAGCCCTACAACCAGAGCATCGGCTACATGGATCGGCTCGACTACGTCTCCATGATGTGCAACGAGCACGCGTACGTCTTGGCCATCGAGCGCCTGCTCGGGGTCGAGCCGCCTATCCGGGCCCAGTACATCCGGGTCTTGTTCGACGAGATCACGCGTATTCTCAACCACCTCATGTGGCTCGGGGCGCACGGCCTCGACATCGGGGCCATGACGGTGTTCCTCTATTGTTTCCGGGAGCGCGAGGACCTCATGGACTGCTACGAGGCGGTCTCGGGGACCCGCATGCATGCCACCTATTACCGGCCGGGCGGGGTGTACCGCGATCTGCCCGCGAGCATGCCGCAGTATCAGCCTACCGCCTTCCGCAGTCACAAGGAAATAGAGCGGCTGAACGACAACCGCCGCGGCTCGCTTCTCGACTTCATCGACGACTTCGCCGAGCGTTTCCCGGCATGCGTCGACGAGTACGAGACGCTCTTGACCGACAACCGCATCTGGAAGCAGCGCACCGTCGGGATCGCCGTGGTGACACCCGAGCGCTCGCTCGCCCTCGGCTTCACCGGCCCCATGCTGCGCGGCTCGGGAGTCGCCTGGGACCTCCGCAAGAAGCAACCCTACGCGGTCTACGATCGGCTCGATTTCGACATCCCGGTCGGGGTGAACGGCGACTGCTACGACCGTTATCTCTGCCGCATCGAGGAAATGCGCCAATCGACCCGCCTCATCAAGCAATGCGTCGCGTGGCTGCGCGCAAACCCCGGCCCCGTGATCGTCACCGATTACAAGCTGGTGCAGCCTCCGCGCGAGGTCATGAAGGCCGACATGGAGGCCCTTATCCATCACTTCAAGCTCTTCACCGAGGGTTATTGCGTGCCCGAGGGGGAGGTCTATGCCGCGGTCGAGCACCCCAAGGGCGAGTTCGGGATCTATCTGGTCTCGGATGGGGCCAATAAGCCCTATCGGGTCAAGGTCCGGGCCGCCGGTTTCGCGCACCTCGCGGCGATGGACGAGCTCGTGCGCGGGCACATGCTCGCGGATGTCGTGGCGACCATCGGCACCATGGACATCGTGTTCGGCGAGATCGATCGGTGAGCGGCCTCTCGGCGCACACCCAAGAGGTGATCGACCACTGGGTCGCCAAGTATCCGCCAGAGCGCCGGCAATCGGCGGTGCTCGCGGCACTCACCGAGGCCCAACACGAGAACGGCGGTCATCTCACCGTGGCGCTCATGGATGAGGTCGCGGACTATCTCGGCATGCCACGCATCGCGGTCTACGAGGTCGCGAGCTTCTATTCCATGCTGGAGACCAAACCCGTCGGCCGCCACAGCGTCTCGATCTGTACCAACCTCTCCTGCTGGCTCAGGGGCGCCGATGCCCTGGTCGCCCACATCGAGAAAAAACTCGGGATCAAGACCGGGAGCAGCACCCCCGACGGGCGGGTATATTTGAAGCGCGAGGAGGAGTGCCTGGCCGCCTGCGCCGGGGCCCCGATGATGATGGTGGACCACAAGTACTACGAGGACCTCACCCCCGCCCGGATCGACGAGGTGTTGGACGGCCTCACGTGACGATGCTCGATTTCATCAGGTCGCGAGGGCCGACAAACTTCAGTTTGTCGCGCCGGAGCGGTCGAGGCACGTAAACAACCAGGCTGACAAACCGAAGTTTGTCGGACTTTTCACGGGAGGAACTATGTCAAACGAAGCTGAGCTATGCGAACCCAACGATGACGACGTTCGGAACAGTTGAATTCGTTGGGGTTCACTGTGTTCACCCCAACCTATGAATAACGGTTACGAAAAACAGCAACGAAGCCGGCGTAGGGCGCGTCCCACGCGCCGTTTGATGGTTAGGATTACGTCCGATGCAGGCGCGCGGGGCGCCCTACCACGCGCTGGATTGCGCTGCTCGTTCTATTGATGCCGTGCACCACTGAAGAGGTATGGATTAACAGTCGAATGGGCTGGCTAAAACACGATTGGTACGTAAAACGGCCTTACTATGCTGATCGTATATTCGCAAAACGGTATTGCGATACGCTTCACTGCAGAGCGGTGGCAGCATATCATTCATCGGCATCCAGAAGTGGCGGAGCAACGCGAGCGGGTACTGGAAACCCTGGTAGAACCGGAACTGATCCAGCAAGGGGACTATGGTGAATTGCTGGCAATCCGCTACTATTCCGAGACACCATTGACCGGTAAATATCTGGTCGTGGTGTACCACGAAGTCGACCGAAAAGATGGATTCATCTTGACTGCTTACTTCACGACCCGGCCATCAAGCAAGAGGATGATTCTGTGGAAGCGCTGAAGATTCTAGAGAAACCAAGTGCAATTACCTGGGACTATGATGAAGAGGCGGACGTCTTGTATATCTCGGTAGGTGAGCCGCGCCTGGCCCTTGGTGTGGATATCGGCGATGGTGTGGTCCTGCGCTACGATGAGGCTGCAAAGGAGGTGGTGGGGCTCACCTTGATCGGTTTACGGGAGCGTCTGTTGAGAGGCTTGGGCAATAAGTCAGCGTAGCCCGCATAGGGCAGAATAGCGTATTCCACCGTATGTAACATGAGTCACGGCTCAAAGCGTCGGGATAACGACAAAGCGTGACGTACCGGACGCGGTCGTCGCCCGAGATCGCGCGGGCCGTCCCGTGGTCCCCGGCTCCACGCTGAAGGGTTTGGCTCGGGACGAGCCGCGTCGACTCCTAGAGCTGGCGGCAAACCGCTGGCCGGCTGGCGTCCTGGATGCGCTCTTCGGGTCACGAGGAAGCACTCAGGGTAAGCTGCGCTTCGACCGGGCAGCGACGTGCTGCCGGGCACTCGACTGTTGACGGGGTTGTAAAAGCGCGTGATTTTGGTGGTAAGTGCGGGTGCGATCGGTTGGGTCGAGGGCGCGATGTCAGAGCGGCGGCGATGTGAGAGGCACGTGGGTCGCTGCCGAAGAGGATC
>JBOIDR010000082.1:0-19154 GCA_050740695.1 Gammaproteobacteria bacterium
GGTACTGAACCGGATGCACAGGGACGTGCAGCTTTGAGGAGGTACAGGATGAAACTGCGTCTCCTTCAAGGCATGGAGGCGAAAGCCAAACGCGGCGAGCTCATCCGGGTGCTGGCCCCCGGGTATGTGTGCGACCTGGCGGGTCAAATCGTTAAAGATCCCAACTTGCGGGTACAAGACGCGATCGCCTTGGTCTTCAAGAAGTTCCGCGAGCTCGGCAGTATCCGCCAGACCTATCGATGGTTCCACGAGGACAACATCGAGTTGCCCGTCAATAAAGCGGTGGCGGGACGGTTTCAACTCGTCTGGCAACTTCCCACGCAGAGCTTTGTCAGTGATGTGCTGCACAATCCGCTCTATACCGGTGCCTATGTGTACGGCCGCCGCGCGAGGGAGGTGGTGGTCAAAGAAGGTCGAGCGGTGAAGCGCCAAGGCTCACCCCGGCCACCCGCCGCCGCCAAGGTCCTTATTCAGGACCATCACCCGAGCTATATTAGCTGGACCGAGTACGAACGAAATCAACAGATCATGCAGGGCAACCATGGCAATTTCGGTCTGGATGAGTCGGTCATGGCCGTGCGCGCCGGTCACGGACTATTGAGCGGGCTCAGCAAACTAGGGCGGCGAACCGGCAAGGGTAATCGGTAGACGCAGTCGCGGGTGGCCTCGGTGCGAAAGAAGCAAGCGATCCTCGCCCCTGACCAAGCGCAGCTGGACCCGAACTTGTTAACCTTGGGCCAAGCCACGAAGTACTGTGGCGTCAGTGATACCACCCTGATGCGACTCATCGACGAGAAGATCTCAGCCGTTGAACAAGTCGCGCCCTATGCGCCGTTGGAAATCAAGCGCGCCGACTTGGACAGTGAACCGGTAGCGAGCATACTCGAACGGCTCAAGGCCACGGGGACACTCATTCTCGGTGGGGACACGTTGACAAAACAACAGTGTCTGTTTTACTAAAATCAATGACTTGCACAACGGAGGTATTATGCGTGCTTATTCAGATTGGCGGCTGATCCGAAACGCTGGATGAGCGTGACCGCGCCAGTGTGGGCTTCGGTGCGTTCGGGAGCTTGCTCAGATGGCGCTCCACGCCGAGGATCCTGGCGAGGTGCTCGACGGTGGGGCCGATGCCTTGCGCGAGCCCTGCGGCAACCGCCATCAAGCCCGCTGGCAGGTCCTCGGGGTCGAAGCCCCGCTGCCGCTCGGGGGAGACGCCCACGCTCCCCGAGCCACTGCCCCTCGTGCGGCGACCGACCGAGGGCGAGGACATCGCGGCCGACTACGGCAGCCTCGGCCTCACGCTCCGCCGCCATCCCTTCGTGTTCTTGCGCCCCGTTGCTCACGCGCCTGCGTTTCCAGACCGCCCGCGAGGTACTGGGGCTCACCCACGGCCGGAACGCGCGCCGCGCGGTCCTCGTCAACACCCGCCAGCGGCCGGGCACGGCCAACGGGGTCGTGTTCCTCACCCTCGAGGGCGAGACCGGCCACCTGAACGTCATGGTCTGGAGGCACTTAGGTCGAACGCGAGCGGCACATCTTCCTGGGGGGCACGCTCATGCCCCGCTTTCGTGCCACCATCAAACCTCACGCAAACCATCCGAGGGCTCGATCCGCGCGGCGCGGACGCCGCCGAGCACGGCGCCGAGGAGGCTCGCTACCAAAGTCAAAGACAAGGCCGCGAGGAAGTGTCTGGGCATGAGAAAACAGATGGACTGCCCGGTCGCGAGATCGGCCGCCAACATGCGGTTGATGATCTGTTCGAGGACGAGGTACACGAACACCGCGCCGACCCACCCGAGGACCGCGGTGAAGAGCGCGTGGAAGCTCGGATAGAGCATGATCCCCCCGCCGCGAAACCCCAAGAGGCGCAGGACCGACAGCTCGCGGCGCTTGCGATCGGTGTTGGCCCACAGGCTCGCGCCGAGCGACAGGGAATAACCCGCCATCCCGGCGGTGGCGATAACCCAGAATAAGAGCGCCAGGTTGCGATCGATGGCCGCCACGGTCTCGATCTCGGCGGCCGAGGTCTTGACTCGCTGTCCCGCGTCGGTGAGCGCCGAGGCGAGCCCGGCGACATCGTAGATGGTCCGAGCATAGAGCCGAAACGAGGGGAATACCCGCTCCTCGGAAAGCGGCGGATCGCCCTGCCAGCCGAGCGCGGCCACCGCCCGACCGTCGCGAAATGCCTCGGCCGCCATCAGCACCTCGAGCGACGCGAACACCGCGGGCCGCGTAAACCCCCTTTCGCTCGCGACATCGACGACCTCTAGGTTCAGGCGCACGCGCTCGTGCCGCGCCTGGTAGTGGCGGGACAGGCTGGCTTGTATGAGCGCGCCCTTCCTGATCTTGAGTCGCTCGGCCGCCGACCTAGACAGCACCACCTCGCGCAGACCCGCGGGTCTCCGTTGGAGCCCCTCGAGCAAGGGGTCGTGCTGACCCGACGGGATCAACTCGGCGGGCAGAATCACTGGGGCGTTCTTGCTCGACAGTTCCAAGGTCGCCGCCAGGGTGCGGGTGCGCGGGCTCACGAACGCTACCTCGGGACGGGCGCGCATGCCCCGAAACCATAGGGCGGTATAGTTCCCGCTGCCGAGTGGCTTTAGCTCGCGCTTCTGAGGGTCGTCTGCGAGCGCGGTGAGCATGCTGGTGACGAGCCCGTATTTGAGCCCGAAGAGCACGAGCAGCGGGGCCAGGACCGCGGCGAGCCCCAGGATAAAACAGCCCGAGATGTGCCATTCGTGGCTGTAATCGCGAAACGCCAGGCGCGCCACATCGTGCCACTCCGCCATCCGTTCAATCCCGGAAAAACGATTCCACGACGTTCCCGCCCTTGCGCTCGCGCGACTCCTGATGGAGGCTGCGAAAATCGAGCTTGTTGACCTGCGCCCAATCGTGGCTCGCGGTGATGAGCGTGATGCCGAGCTCCTTGACCAGATCCATGACCGCGGCGAGGACGCGGCGCGCGGTGATGGGGTCGAGGGAGGCGGTCGGCTCGTCGGCAATGACGATCGAAGGCCGATGCGCGAGCGCGCGGGCGAAGGCTACGCGCTGGCGCTCACCGGCCGACAGGAAGGCCGGGAGCTTGCTCAGATGGCGCTCCACGCCGAGGATCCTGGCGAGATGCTCGACGGTACCGTCGGCGGGCAGGCCCAACAGGCGCCGCGACAGCCCGATGTTCTCGCCCACCGTGAGGTAGGGCAAGAGTCCCCCGGTCTGGAGCACATAGCCGATGTGGCGCTTCCGAAGATCGGAGAGGGTGTCCTGGCCGCCGGCCTTCCAGGTCGCGGCGACATCCGTCGCGCGCAGCCCGCGCGGCAGGAAGGTGAAGCGGCCGGCCTCGTCCGGCCGCAACACCAGCGCCAGGAGATCGAGCAAGGTGCTCTTGCCCGAGCCGCTGTAACCGACCAGGGCCACGGCCTCGCGATGCTTGATTTGAATAGACGGGACCACGAGCCTGAAACCGACGCCGTTCATGGCCCGGCTCTTGACCACCCCTTTGAGGTGGTAGACGACGCTCATCGGGCAACGTTTTTACGGCAGCAACTCTAGCAACACCGGAAACACCGATTCGCCCGTGATCGGGCCCCCGCTGAGCGATACCCACAGATCGGTGTGGTCGTGCAGGGCCTGGTAATACTGGACCTTGCTCTCCAGGCGGTGCACGAAGTCCAGTTGCCGCTCCGCGGGCCACGCCTCCCAATCATCGAGCGACAACCCCAGGACCTCGCTACGGTAGGGCAGGTCCTCGACGTATTCCCCGATGAGCCCGAGCTCGGCCAGGGTGCTGCCCCCCGGCTCGCCCGCGGGGGTTTCCTGGTTGCGGCTCAGACGCGCGGCCATGGCCTTGAGCTCGGCCACGAAGTTGCGGGGCGAGAGCACCCCCTCCTCGGCCAGATCCAGGACCTGGGTGAGCGCGTTGCGCAGATCGCTCAACTGGTCGCGCGTGATGAGCACGCGGACCTCGATAGTGGTCTCCTCGGGGTTGCGCGGGTCACGGTCCACGAGCCAAGCATCGAAGACCTTTGGGGGTTTGTCCCCGCCCTTGGCCTTTAGGTACTTCAAGCGCAGGGCATGGCCGAGCTTGGCGATGCGTTGCTGCAGCGATGTCAGGGCGTCTCCCTCTCCCGCCGACGTGGGCGACGAGCCGCCCTTCGCCGCGCTCTCCACTTGAGCGGTGATCTGAGTGGCCAGCGTATGGAGGACGCGTTCGAATTCCTCCGCCGATCCCATCTCGACCCCATAATAGAGCTCGCCGATCCCGGGATAATCGGACAGTGCCCGGTACTGTTGCTCGGCCCTCTGGTGGTCCATCACCCCCATGGGCGTCTTGAGGTGCATGACCCAAAGCGCAATGCCGCGGTCGCGCGCCAGCTGCCGGATCCCGGCGAGGTCGAGGCCGGTGCTGGACAGCGGATCGCCGGCCTCCCGGGCGCTCGCATCGGTCACGAGCACGATGTAACGGGCATCTAAATCCGACCAGGGGTTACCCTCGATGGCATCCTTGATCCCCGCGAAGGCGTCTTCGACGAACTCGGCGTTGGTGACATCGGAGGCGCGCAGGGCCCCGACCTGCTCGAAGAAACGCCGTGCATCCGTACCGGTGTCGAGGGTGGCGAAGTTCCTCGCCAGGAACCGCTCAGCCGTGGGGGCGGCCAGATGGTCCCGGAAGGCGGTCAGACCGAAGCTCACCTGGCCGCCCAGGCCGGCCCCGGCGATGGCCTCGTAGACGCGCCGCGTGACGGCACGGGTGCGCTCGATGTAAGGCCGCATAGACTGGGTGGCGTCCATGACGAACACGATCCCGGTGCGGAAGGGACGCCCCGCCGCCGCGTCCTGCCCGCCGCCGTCGAGGGGCACGGAGGCGACCTCGAGCAGGCGCGCCGGCCGGTCCTGGAGATACAGATCCTCGTGATGCTTGATGGGGACGAGGTAGAAGTCCTTCTCGATGTCGATGCGGGTGCCGGGCTGGATGGCGACGATCGGCGAGTCGGCGGAGGGATCTCCCCGGATCGCCTCGTCATAGTAGCGCTCGTAGCTCTCGATGTCGTTCTGGTCGATGAGGCGCTTGAGGCTGTCGCGATCGCGAAACAAGAGCACGCGCTCGCCGGACGCGGGGTCCTTGAAGGTCACGGTCAAGGCCTGGTTCCACGGGATCAACTGGCGCGTCGGGGCGAAACCGGCCACCTTGCCATGGCTGTCGGGGCCGATCTCCAACCATTCCTGACCCGCCGCTTCGCGGCGGCCATAGACGTAGAAGATCGTAAAGGGCGTGACGGGCTGGCCGGCGTCGGAAGCACCGCCCGGCTCTTTGAGCAGACGCGTCCCGGGGCTCGCCAGGACGCGCTGATACAGGGAACGCTTGCCGGCCATCAAGAGCGGCTCTGGGGTCGGCAAGGACTGCACGTCCCCGCACGCGAGGGCGAAGAATGCGAGGAGTACACGGCCCCCGGCGGCCGCCGGATGCCTGCGGGGCATCGCCGGCATCCCTCTCAGCGCCACGAAAGGCGCAGGCGCAGGGCCTCCGCGTCCCCGGCGCGGGCCTTGGCATCTACCCAGGATTGGAGAGACCTGAGGCGTGCCTGTGCCTCACCGTCGCCCTGGGCCGCGGCGATGCGGTACCACTTGAGGGCTTGCACCGGGTCCGGTCTCCCGAGCAGGCTCCGGTCCTTGTCGAAGTGCACGGGGTCGTAGATCCCCGCGAGCACGAAGGCCGCCGGGGCATGGCCACGGCGCGCCGCGAAGAAGTACAAGAGATGGGCGTCCGCGATGCGTCCCAGTTTCAGAGATTCGCCTGCCTTGCGGAACACCTTATCGAGGTCCTCTTCGGCATTCGGGGCGCGCATGGCCGCGATCAACGCCCGGGCCTCTTCGCCCGGACGATCGGTATCCACGCCGGCGGGCGCGACGGCCGCCGCGACAGGCGGGTTCGACGGCGCTTTGGCGTCCGATTCGATCCCCCCGGGTTCGATCGACCCGGGTTGGGTTGCGCCTCGTTCGACCGCCCCCGGTGCCTTCGCACCCGGTTCGATCGTACCCCGTTCGCTTCCATCCCGTTCGAGCACATCTCGCTCGATCGTCCTGGGTTCAATCGCCCTGGGCTCGATCGCACCCGGTTCGGTCGGCCCTTCCCCCCGGTTGCCCGCGACCAGGACGGCGACGATACCGAGGACGACGGCGGCGGCGACGAACGCCAACGGTCCGCCGAAGGCCGGCCGGCGGCGGGCGCCCCCGAACACCGGCTGTAACTGGATCGACTCGCGGGGGATCGACTCGCGGGGGATCGACTCGCGGGGGATCGAACCGCGGGGGACCGAACCGAGCGGCGCAGTGCCGGCGCCTCGCGCCCGCTCCTCGCCCGGCGGCTTCAAGGGATCGCTACGCGCCACGGAGCCCATCCCCTGGTGAGCGGTTGCCCGAGACCGCCAAGCGGCTCGAAGTGCCACCCGGCGCTCGGGGCACAGGCCCCGCCCGTGCCGCCATCGCTCTCAGCATCGCTATGAACCTATTCATTTTTATGACTCGCTCCGGACTTCCTCCAGGCACCCGCGAGCGGGATCGCAAGATACGCCATTTCACGGCCTGCGGCAAACCGTCGGGGCCGGCGCTGGCATTGAGATCAAGGCCGGGCCGGACCGCCGCATCAGGGCCGCGCCGGAGGCGGATCGGGGGTCGTGGTCTGCATGCCCTGGAGCCGCTCGGACAGGAACCTGATCTCATGCGGATCCGTGATGCGCCCGCTGTCGAGCAGTTCGCGGATCAGAAGCCTCGCGGCCTCGACCTCGCCGATATCCGCCAGGACGAAGATCCGCATCTGCTGGACCCAGTGCGGAACCTCGGGCCCGGTTGCATGCCGAGCCAGGGCCTCGGCGAACCTGAGCGCGAGCCTCGGGTCGTGCAAGCGGTGTCGCGCCACGAACACCCCGTGTGCCAACCACGGCCAACGCCGGTCGGGGTCCTCCAGGAAGCGCCGGTAGACGAACTCCAGGACCACGCGCTGCTTTGCTTCCTCCGGCACCTCACCGTATAGGCGGGCGGCCGCAAGCAACGGGTAGTGGGCCCTGGGGTCCAGGTCCAGGATGCGGCCGAGCCAGCCCACCACCTTGCCGTAATCGAGGTCCTTGAACGGCAGGCTGATCCCGGGCTGGTTGTCATAGGCCTGCAACCACAGCATCAGGAGGCGCGCCAGGGCTTCGGGGTCGCCCAGGGCCCAGAGCGCCAGACTTCCTGCGGACGGCGGGCTCGGCAGCGCGGCGGCGCGCGCCTCGGGTCCCGGCCGGAGGTGGTGCCAAAGCCCCTGAGCGCAGACCCCGACGATCAATATCGCCAGCGCCGAGGACGGGACCGAGCGCAGCGAACGCTCTACGGCCATGCACGCACGCCCCGGATCATAGGTTTTTCCGATACAGGTCAAACAGCCCGACCCCGATCAACAGGACCAGATAGACCGCCGTCTGTCCCGCGATCGGAACCAAATCGGCCCACACGACGCCCTCGTACATGAGCCAACGGCTCTGGGTGAACCGATACAAGTCCGGGAGCACGAAGGCGATCCCCGAAACGACCGTATTCACGACCTCTTGCGACGGTTTCCCCGCCTGGACCAGGGGGCTCGTCCCCATGAGCTCGATGGCGCCGATCATCCGCGCCAGGATGTAAAAACCGAAGACCGCGCTGAAGGCCGTGGTCAGATGACGAAAAGAAAAGATGCAGACCAGACCCACCGTGCTCACGATGATCAATTCGCACATGAGCGACCCGACCCAGATGCCGATCTGGAACGGTGTGGCGTATAACGTGAGCCCCGCGGCGATCGTGAGCGCCACCAGGACGGCGAGCGCGAGGAATCCGATGAGCTTGCCGAAATAATAGACGGACCGGGGGAAAGGCAGCGACAGGATGGATTCCAGTACCTTGTCGTTGAAATCGCGCACCACGCTGGTGGTCACAAAAAGCGCCACCAGGAACACGGAAAACAACCGCAAGAACCCGGCGAGCAAGGCGCTCTTGGTCTCCGATGCCTCGGTGATCGCCACCTCGCCGACGAACTCGGACAACCCGAACGACGACACGACGACGATGCCGAGCAGCCACAGTATTCGGTTCCTCTGCGCCTCCTTCATGGTGAAAGCGGCGATGGTCAAGACCGGCGGCATGCCATGGTCCTCTGGATCGACTCCAAGGGATTTACGCGAGTACTATACCGAAGACGTGGAGCATTGACACCGGTGCGACCCGCCTCCCCCACACTGAACGATCCGAAAAGCACCACCGGACGCTTTCGGGTGGCCCGGCATCGCAACGCGATCCTCGCCGCGATGCTGCTCTCGATCCACGGCGCCGTATGGGGGGATTTCGGCGATCTGCAATCCCGTTCCCTTATGCTGGTCCACCTCGGGCTGTTCATGCTATGGCAGCCCCTTCGGAGCCGGGCGTACGGCGCACGCCTTGGGCGCGGTCCTGCTCGTCGTATTCGTGATCTACCGCGAAGCTTCCCCCTATCCAGGGCGGGCCGGACCGGCAACATCGAGGTCAGGCGATCCTGAAGAGACAATTGCCGCTCATCATTGACCGCCTGCAGAGCGCCTTGACCAAACTTCAGAAACCCGAAAGACCTCGAACCCCGAGACCACGCTCGAGGCCTGGTGGCGCGAGGCCGAGGACACACCATGCTTCAATGGGTGTGGAGTTCCATAACTTGATCCATGACGGGATCCGCAACGCGCGTCGGATCCCCGGCGACCTGTTTCACAGCGTCCTCGACAACCTCCTCGAAAACGCCTATTACAAACGTCGGGTGGGATCCGAGCTCGATATCACCGTGACGCTCGCGTCACGGGCGGTGTGTGACAACGGCTCGGTGATCGGTCCGGAAACCGCCGGCCAGCTCTTCAAACAACCGGTGCCGTCCCGGTCCGGCCACGGGATCGGCCTCTATCAGGCGGCCAAACGGGCGGAGATGATGGGGTATGCCCTGGCGTTGACCCACAACCGGCCCGGCCGGGTATGCTTCGAGCTGACGACCCGGGAAGAGTCTGAACTGCATGTTGGCGCGCAAGCGCGGTGCCGTGGGGACGAGGAGTCCCCGAAGTAGAAAAAAAAGCGCCGATAGCGGCGCGATACCTCTATCCGAACGTTATTCGGATCGCGCACGGTGCCCGCCGACGCGTGACGGGATCGCGCTGGCGCTCAGACCGAAAACGAAGACCCGCAACCGCAGGTCGTCGTGGCATTGGGGTTCCTGATGACGAACCGCGCCCCTTCCAGGTCCTCGGTGTAGTCGATCTCGGCACCCATGAGGTATTGCACGCTCATGGGATCGATCAAGAGCATGACCCCGTCGTTCTCGACCACCGTGTCCCCATCACCGACGGCATCATCAAAGGTGAAACCATACTGGAAACCGGAGCATCCACCGCCCGACACGAAGACCCTGAGCATCAGATCGTCGCTGCCTTCGTCAACCATCAGCTCGCGTACCTTGACCGCGGCGGCGTCGCTGAACACCAACGGACTCTCCAACTCCAACTCTGACTCTGATTCAACTGTGCTCATCAATGGCAAATCCTCCAAGACCTAAACGATGTGGCGCGGTTCCCGGTCCGGCGGCCCGATCTCGACCTCGTCCGGTCGTTCAGCGCCCACCACGGCACCGGCGGGGTCCAGGAGGGCCACGGGCGGGGTCGCCGGCTCGGTATGGACGAGCTTTCCGTTGACCTCCGCGCCCATCGCCATCTCCATGAGCCCGTAGTAGACATCGCCCTCCACCCGCGCCTTCGCGGCCAGCTCGATGTGCTCGCGGGCATGCACGTCGCCGAGCACCACCCCATTCAGGACCACATACGGGACCCGCACTTCACCTTCGATCGTACCATGCTCACTGACGGTTAGCACGGCCGGTCCGTTGGCGCACACGTCGCCCTTGACGGTGCCATCGACGTGCAGACCGCCCTCGAAGCTCATGTCACCCTGCACGCGGGTGCTCCGACCGATCAGCGAGTCGATTTTGTTAGGCTTGCGGTTCTTGCGCTTACCGAAGATCACAGGGCACCCGCCTATGGCGACCATGGCGACCCGCATAGTCTATCCGCCTCACGCTCGAAAGGCCCTATCCCATTAGATACTTACGTTCCAAATGCTGAACACAACAACTCGAACAAATTCTATTTCATACGCAAATTCAATAAGTTTTCAGCACCAGCTTGTTCCCTCCCCCTAGCAGGGGGAGGGCCAGGGTGGGGGTTGAGCGCTGCGGGCTGCGTCATTCCGATCGGACGCGCTCGACCCCCATCCTATCCTTCCCCCTTCCAGGGGGAAGGGACAACGAATTTCAAATGTCTTTGGCCAGACATCAGATTAGATCCGGGAGGCTCGTCAGGGAAGGAGGGCGATGTGGGTCAGGCCCAGGGTCTCTTCCAAGCCCAGCATCAGGTTCATGTTCTGGATGGCCTGCCCCGCCGCACCCTTGACCAGATTGTCGATCACCGACAATACCACCACCCGGCGCCCACCACCCACCCGGTGCACGGCGATCCGGCACACGTTGGACCCGCGCACCGAGCGGGTCTCCGGGTGTGCACCGGGCGGCATGACATCGAGGAAGGGCTCGCCGCGATAGCGCTCGGCGTACAGCCCCTGGAGATCGGTTGCCGCGTCATTCGTCTCTGCGTACAAGGTCGCATGGATACCGCGTATCATCGGGGTCAGGTGCGGGACGAACACCAGCTCGATCTTGCCCGGGGCATGTTCCTCTAGCGCCTGCACGATCTCGGGCAGGTGGCGATGGCCGGGCACACCGTAGGCCCTGAGACTGTCGGAGGCCTCGGCCATCAAACTGCCGAGCGCCGCCTTGCGGCCGGCACCGCTCACCCCCGATTTGCAGTCGGCGATCAAGCCATCCGCCCGCGCGCTACCCGATTCCACCAACGGGATCAGGCCGAGCAGGACGGCCGTGGGATAGCAGCCGGGATTGGCGATCAGGCGCGCCTCCCGGATGGCCTCGCGGTTGTGCTCCGCCAGCCCATAGACCGCCAGAGGCAAGAGGCCCGGGCACGCATGGGGCATCCCATACCAGCGCTCGAAGGCCGCCGGATCGCGCAGGCGAAAGTCCGCCGACAGGTCCACCACACGCACCCCGGACTCGAGGAGCGCCGGAATGAGGGTCATCGCCGTACCGTTGGGCGCCGCGAAGAACACCACCCGGCACTCGGCCAGGACCTCGGGGGTGGGCGGCGAAAAGACCAGATCGACCCGGCCCCGCAGGTGGGGAAAGACCTCCGCGACCGCCGTGCCGGCCTCGGCGCGCGCGGTCACGACCCGTAACCGGACGCCGGGGTGCCCGGCGAGCAGGCGCACCAACTCTGCCGCGGTATAGCCCGTACCGCCTACGATCCCGATGTCGATCACACACACCCCGCCCCCACGGGGCCGAGCACCCGCCTTCTCTGCACGCACCAGAAAAGAAAAAGCGGCCGAAGCCGCTTCAAGTCTCTTTTATAGTTATTGTTCTAGCTTGTCGCGGCCGGTCTCAATGCGCACCGGCCACGAATGGTACCTAGGATAATGCGGTCAGAGGGCCGTGTCAATGGGTCGTGCTGAAAAACTTGGCGCGATCACGATATTGCAGTGCATTATCGACGGTTTGCTTGTCTTCGCGCCCGATGTGGGTAGGATGGCCCGACCGGCGGCCTGTCCCGGGCCACGAGAGAACCGGACATGGACATCATCGACACCATCGCCTTGACCATGGGAGCGGGCTGGGCTAGCGGCCTCAACCTGTATGCCGCGATCCTCACACTGGGGTACCTGGGCACGACCGGCCATATCGTGCTCCCTCCCGACCTTCAGATCCTGAGCGATCCGCTGGTGCTGTTCGCGGCCGGCATCATGTACTGCATCGAGTTCTTCGTCGACAAGACCCCGGGCGTGGACACCGGCTGGGATGTCGTGCACACCTTCATCCGCATCCCGGCGGGAGCCGTGCTCGCGGCCGGGGCGGTGGGGGATGTGGGCCAGGCGGCCGAGATCGCCGCCCTCCTCATCGGCGGTACGCTCGCGGCCGGCAGCCATGCCATGAAGGCCGGCGCTCGCGTCGTCATCAACACCACCCCCGAGCCCTTCACCAACTGGGCCGCCTCCCTCTCGGAAGACCTCATGGTCATTGGGGGACTTTGGGCCGCACTCAACCACCCGTCGGTGTTCCTCGCCGGCCTGGTGCTGTTTCTACTGGTCTCCGCCTGGCTGTTGCCCCGCATCTGGCGGGGGATCAAGCGGGTCTTGCAGTCGATCGCTACGTTCTTCGGCCGCCGCGCGCCTCGCGATGCGGGCAGCCCGCCGGGCAACTAGACCCCATATATCTTAAAGTATATTGGAATCATGTTGTGGACCAAGGCCTTCCATATCATCTTCATGGTGACGTGGTTTGCCGGCCTCTTCTACCTCCCGCGCCTCTTCGTCTACCACGCGCTCGCCGCGGATCGGCTGAGCACCGAGCGCTTCGAGATCATGGAACGCAAGCTGTATTTCGGGATCACCACCCCGGGGGCCGTCTTGACCGTGCTGTTCGGTCTCTGGACCCTGGCCTACGACCCGGAGCGCTACCTCCAAGCGGGTTGGCTGCACGCGAAGCTCGCGCTGGTCGCCGTCCTGATCGGCTATCACGTGTATCTCGGCCGGCTGCTGGTCCTGTTTCGCCACGACCGGAACCCTCATGGCCACGTGTTCTATCGCTGGCTCAACGAGCTCCCGGTCTTGATCCTGGTCGGCGTGGTGGTGCTCGCGGTGGTCAAGCCCTTCTAGGCTTCTCAGAGGTTGTGAAAAAACCTACTGCGCTCGGGATCTCGCGCGGGGAAGGAGGAGGCCCTAGAGATGGTGGGCGATGTAGGTGAGACGCAGCCTATGGGCCAGGCGCGCGCCCCGCTCTACTGCGACACGTGGGAGAGGCGAGGAGAGCTCAGGATGGCTCCGGATGATCGTGTGGGACATGGGCAGCCCTGCGCTCGCCGGCAGGTACTCGACCTCGCCCGGGCTCTGGGAGGGTCTGATCGTGGCGCTGCAGGACATCCAGATCGCCGGCGGCGTCCTGCGGCTGGAGGAGGAGGAGCCCGTGGGCAGGGAAGTGGGGCTCAGGGAGGAGGTCGGCGCCGCGGTCAGCGGCGCCGGTTGATCTTGCGGCGCCGCTAGAGCACGAGGCTCAGGAAGTAGGCCACTGCCATGCGGCCAGGGACCCCTACGACGTAGAACTTAACTTGGTGGCGTCCGGGCAACCCAAATCTATGTGGTAGCCGTTCCCAAGCCCAGCATAAGCTACCGGGTCAAGGACACCTGGGTGCACACCATCGCCACCGCCGCTGCCAGTGTATTCCACCGTGATCTGAATGGCCTTCGGGATCGGACCAAGGTAACAGTCGACTTGCCGGCCATTCAGAGGCGTGCCACGAACATTGTCCGCGTCCGTGATCCCAAAGGACCGCGCCGGATCTACGGATCCATTCGCTCGCACGTACGCATAGGCCATCGGGTTTGCGCTTTCGGCGATGCCTGCGACCTCCGCAACCTCCGCGCGCGCGGCCGTGGTGGCATGGTCGTGGCCGCTCATCCGGTGAGATATCAAGATCTATACCGCCCAAGCCGGGCGCTAACCGTTTCGATCTGTACGAGTTCTTCCGCAAGGCGCGCCTGGGCTTGCCACATGTCATAGTCCTGCTGCATCCGAAGCCACAGCCCAGGACCATTGCCGATGAGCTTGCCCAACCTCAAAGCCATCTCCGGCGTAATGCCCCTCTTCCCGGCAAGGATCCCATGCAACACCTGCCGGGAGATGTGCATGCCGCGCGCCGCCGCGGCAACTGACATCCCCATGGCCGGCAACGCTTCCTCGCGCAGCAACTCCCCCGGGTGCACCGGGGGCATCTTGGGATCTTGTTTTACCAGGTATTCTCGCGCCATGATCGATCCCACTTCAATGATATTGTTCAAGATCCACCCGCCAGGCCTCCCCTTCGACCCACTCGAAGGTGATGCAGAGCGGTCCATTCACGTGGATGCTGAAGCGTTTTGGCTTTCCCTGCAGCAGGTGGAAGTTGAAGCCAGGTACCCTCAGTTCCGTCGTGGATGTGGCAGCATTAAGTGCACTCAACCTGCGCCGCACCCGCTTCACCAGGTCCGTCCGCACTTCGCTTGGGTCGTTGTCGCACCAAAGCCTGGACAATCCCTTGTGCCGGAAGCTCCGTATCATCTGAGCATAGTGTAAACTACTGGTTTACACATCTCAACCTTCCGAAGGTCGCGAGGTAATCCGGCCAGAAGCTGTCCCAAGCCGCGCGGATCCGAGCCTGCATCGCCTGATCGTGCCGGACCTCGATGATGGTGATCCGGTGTACATCGCCGGCATAGACCGCGTAATCGCAGACCTCGGCCTCGCTCGCCATGAGCTGGTGCTGCACCTGGACCTGGTAATGCGGCGGGATCTGACCGCGCGCCGCCCCATAGGTCCGAGCCCGAGCCCTTCCATGGGCACGCGCTCCGGCGGTGCTCGGAAATCCTCATGTATTTCAACATACACTCCGGCTGCTCGTCCCATCCTTGGGACTCGCCCCCTCGGGGCTTGCGCTCCGTTTCGCTCCTGACGAAACGGTCCTGCGCTCCGGCGGAACGCGACCTCCCTTCGCTCGCGACGGTTTTTTCACAACCTCTCAGATCTCCACCATCTCGAAGTCTTCCTTGCGCGCCCCGCAGTCCGGGCATACCCAGTTGGGCGGGAGGTCTTCCCAATGCGTCCCCGGCGCGATGCCGTCACTCGGCCAGCCCTGGGCCTCGTCGTATATGAACCCACAGATCAAACACATATAGCGCTTCATCGCCATTCTCGTCGTCTCGGCCCTGGAGATCCTCGCAGTTCTTGCGCCGCTGTAAAATGACCCACCAAGAATAAGCCATTTCTGAGTTTCGAGCCCTCATGACCTACCCCTTCCCAGGACGCGGTCTCTACGCGATCGCCGATGCCATCTGCGACGAGCGGGCGGTGTCCGAGGCCATCGCCGGCGGCGCCGTGGTGGTCCAATATCGAGCCAAGTCGAAATCGTCCGAGGAGCGCCGGCGGCAGGCCCTGGTCTTACGACGGGTCTGCCATCGCCTCAAGGTGCCGCTCATCGTCAACGACGACCCGGCGCTGGCGCGCACGGTGGGCGCGGACGGCGTGCACCTGGGCCGATCGGACGCCACCTACGCGATCGCGCGCGAGGTCCTCGGACCCGCCGCGATCATCGGTGTGTCCTGTTATGACGACCTGGAGCGAGCCTCGGAGGCCGCGGCGGCCGGCGCCGACTATGTCGCCTTCGGCAGCTTCTATCCCTCGGCGTCCAAACCGGGCGCCGTTCGGGCCGAGCCCGCGCTCCTCAATCGGGCTCGGCGCAGGAGGCTCTCCATCCCCGTCGTGGCGATCGGCGGGATCACGCCCCAGAACGGTGGCCGATTGATCGGAGCGGGGGCCGATCTGTTGGCCGTGATCGGCGGCGTCTTCGGTGGCTGTGATCATCCGGAGGCGGATCCCAGGGCGGCGGCCCGACGCTATGCCGGGCTGTTCGAAGCGAACCACCCGGAAAATTAACAACTCTGGGAGCCCTCCATGTCGCGCTCTGAAGCACTGTTCGACCTTGCACGGCGGGTCATCGCAGGGGGAGTGAACTCCCCCGTCCGCGCCTTCAGGGGGGTGGGTGGAACGCCGGTGTTCTTCCGGCGCGGCCAGGGCGCTTACCTCTTCGACGAGGATGGCCGGCGCTACATCGACTATGTCGGCTCCTTTGGACCGCTCATCGCGGGCCACACCCATCCCGAGGTAGTCGAGGCCGTGCGCGAGGCGGCCGGGAACGGGCTCAGCTTCGGCGCGCCCACGGCGATCGAGACGGAGATGGCCGAGACCCTATGCCGACTGGTCCCGTCCATCGAGCGCGTGCGGCTCGTGAGCTCCGGCACCGAGGCGGCCATGAGCGCCATCCGCCTGGCCCGCGGTTACACGGGCCGCGATACCCTCGTGAAATTCGAGGGCTGTTACCACGGCCACGCCGACTCACTGCTCATCAAGGCCGGCTCGGGGGCCCTGACCCTGGGCACGCCCAGCTCACCCGGCGTGCCCTCGGCCCTGGCGCGTCATACCCTCACCCTCCCCTACAACGACTTCGACGCGGTGGAAGATGCCTTCGCCACCATGGGCAACGGTATCGCCGCGGTCATCGTGGAACCGGTGGCGGGCAATATGAACTGCGTGCCGCCCCTGCCGGGGTTCCTTGAGGGGCTCAGGCGGATCTGCGATCAATACGGCAGCCTCCTTATCTTCGACGAGGTCATGACTGGTTTCCGGCTCGGACTTTCGGGTGCCCAGGGGCTCTTCGGGATCGGCCCCGACCTCACCACGCTCGGCAAGGTGATCGGCGGCGGACTGCCGGTCGGCGCCTTCGGGGGTCGCGCCGGGATCATGGAACTTCTGTCGCCTGACGGGCCCGTCTACCAGGCCGGTACCCTCTCCGGCAACCCCGTGGCCCTCGCGGCCGGCCTCGCGACCCTCCGGATCGTCGCCGAGCCGGGGTTCTTCGAGCGCCTCGGCGGCATCGCTCGAGGCCTGACGATCGGCCTTCGCAGAGCGGCCGAAGACCTCGGTGTCCCGTTCACCACCAACCAGGTGGGCGGGATGTTCGGCCTCTTCTTCAGCCGGGACGAAAGGATCACGACCCTCGCAGGGGTCATGGCCTGCGATCAGGAGCGCTTCAAGCGCTTCTTCCACGGCATGCTGCGCGAAGGGATCTACCTCGCCCCCTCCGCGTTCGAGGCGGGGTTCGTCTCGAGCGCCCACGGACCTACGGAGATCGCCGCGACCCTCGAGTCTGCGGCAAAGGTGATGGCGACGTTGTAACCCAAATAGCGCTTCTGCGCACCACCGACCACGGCTCCGGGGGCGGCACGCGGTCGGGGCGTTCGGATGGGAATTCCAAGTGCCCGCACGCGGTGGCGCGCTGTAATCACCGTTCCGCGTTATCCTGAGAGGCGAGCAAGAGAGGAGCGCTCCACAGGATGGCTTCATCGCGCCCTGAGCCCAGACTGGTCCACGTCTTCATCGCCTCGCCGGGCGACCTGGCGATCGAGCGGCGAGCGTTCAAGGACGTGATCGATGATCTGAACGCCGGCTTCGGCGACGGCGCCGGGGTCCGGTTCGTGGCACTCGGCTGGGAGGACACGCTGGCCACGACCGGCCGTCGCGCCCAGGGCGTGATCAACCAGGACATCGACCGCTCGGACGTCTTCGTCCTCGCCCTGCACCGCCGCTGGGGCCAGGAAGCCCCGGACGCCATACCCTACAGGTCCTACACAGAAGAAGAGTTCCACCGGGCGCTGGAGCGCTGGAAGAAGGACGGCTCACCGGAGATCTTCGTCTTCTTCAAACACGTCGATCCCCTCTCGATGGCCGATCCCGGCCGGCAGCTCGAGAAGGTGCTGGCCTTCCGCAAATCCCTCGAAGATTCCCGGCAGGTGCTCTATCGCTTCTTCGAGGACGACAAGGTGTTCGCGGCCGAGGTGGACCGTCACCTCAGGGCCTACGCCAGGGGCGAGCTCCCCAAGGCCGACGCGCCGCGCGAGGCCGTGGTCTTGCCGCTCGAATACCTCGAGGCGGTCACGAAGGCCAGGGCCGAGGCCCAGGCGGCCCTCGAGCGCGCGGAGGCGCATCAAAAGCATGCCGAGGCCCAGGCCGCGCGAGCCGACAAGCTGGCCCTCACGCTCGCCGAGCAGGCGGCCGCAGCCGCACTGGAGGGCCATGTCGAGGAGGCGCGCCAGACCTTTGCCAGGGCCCATGAGGGCACGACCAACCTCGGGGTGCTGTCTCTCGCCTATGAGTTTTATTCCCGCACCGGAGACCTGAAGGCCGCCGAGGACATGCTCGAACGCTGGCTCGCCATCAGTGGACACGAGGCCGAGACCGAAGACACGGCCGCCGCCTACAGGCACCTCGGGATCATCTACCGAACGCGCGGCGAGCTCGGCCGCGCCGAGGAGATGCACAAGAAAGCGCTCGCGATCGACGAGAAGCTCGGCCGCCAGGAGGGCATGGCCAGAGACTACGGCAACCTCGGGCTCGTCTACCAGACCCGCGGCGAGCTCGACCGGGCCGAGGAGATGGCCAAGAAAGCGTTCGCGATCGATGAGAAGCTCGGCCGCCAGGAGGGCATGGCTGCTACCTACGGCAACCTCGGGCTCATCTACCAGACGCGCGGCGAGCTCGACCGGGCCGAAGAGATGCACGAGAAAGCGCTCGCGATCGACGAGAAGCTTGGCCGTCAGGATGGCATGGCCATCCGTTACGGCAACCTCGGGCTCATCTACCGGAAGCGCGGCGATCTCGACCGGGCCGAAGAGATGCACAAGAAAGCGCTCGCGATCGATGAGAAGCTCGGCCGCCAGGAGGGCATGGCCAACCATTACGCCGGCCTGGGACTCATCTACTGGAAATGCGGCGAGCTCCACCGGGCCGAGGAGATGCACAAGAAATCGCTCGCGATCGACGAGAAGGTCGGCCGCCAGGAGGGCATGGCCAGGCAGTACGGGAACCTCGGGGTCGTCTACCAGTCTCGCGGCGAACTCGATCGGGCCGAGGAGATGTACCACAAGGCCCTCGCGATCGACGAGAAGCTCGGTCGCCTGGAGGGCATGGCCATCCATTACGCCAACCTCGGGCTCCTCTACGAGACCCGCGGCGAGCTCGACCGGGCCGAGGAGATGCACAAGAAATCCCTCGCGATCAACGAGAAGCTCGGCCGCCAGGAGGGCATAGCCAACGCCTACGGCAACCTCGGGGTCCTCTACCGGACGCGCGGCGAGCTCGACCGGGCCGACGACATGTACCGGAAGGCACTCGCGCTCTTCAAAGCGATCGGCGCAGTGCCCAGGGTGAAGCAGGTCCAGGCGTGGCTCGACAGCTTGCACGAGTCAAGGGCGGAGCGATGAGCCAGCGTAGAAACAATGCGGCACCTAGCCCGACTTAAGCCCGACTTAGCCGATTCGGGGGGTACAGAGGTGCTAAGTGATTGATATCACTCATAGGGACCCCCCTAGGTCTGCACTACAAGGCGGTGGCTGAGAACTGGGTGGCGGTGATCTTGGGTGGCGGT
>JBOIDR010000083.1:0-18726 GCA_050740695.1 Gammaproteobacteria bacterium
GGGTCGAGTTAGTTTCGCGGTCGGATGCCATCAAAAACTTTCGCGATCTCAGCCCTAGAGCGACGGCACACCCTCGTAGTGTCTTTCATAATCAAGGGCGCTGCGTCATCGAATCATGAAAGTTAGCCCAGAACACTCACCTCCTCCCGCCGAGCTTCGATCTCGCCGAGACGCAGAACGATCTCGCCCACCTCGACAAGCTCCGTCCGCGCGCCGCGGGCACCGGGATCCCGTGTTCCGCTGCGCTCCCTGCGGGCCGGCGGCTCAGAGATACAATATCGCGAGCACTTGAATGTGGAAGTCATATCAGCGTTTCCCCACGTCCTGGCTGGCACGGCACATCAAGGTCTTTGTACGCATCCATAGGTTCCGCGCGTTGGCACTCGTCACCTCCCAGGTTTCGTAGGAAGCGAGCCGACTCAAGGTGAGGCATAGGCGGATCGACGCTCGTGCCCCGCGTTTCCAAGGGACCGGCCCGATCTGCCGTACCCTGTCTTTAACTCGCGGGTTGACATCGATGTCCTCGACCGCCCGCGCTGCGGCATAATCGCGCCGTTAGCCGTCGGTGCGCGCCACCGCGTGCGGGAAAGAGGAAATCCGGAATGCGAAGAACGCTCGTAGCCTTCTCGGTCGTGGTGGTCGCGATCGCTCTGGGTATCGGCTTGTACGTCGCCGCCGATCCGGCGCCGATGCCGAGCTACGCCAGGGTGCGTGCCGACTACCGCACGAGCGAGAAACAGCTCCTCGACCGGCACGGCGAGATTATCCACGAACTGCGCGTGGATGCGACACGGCGGCGTCTCGGCTGGACGGCGATCGCGGATATCTCCCCGGTCACCCTCGAGGCCGTGGTGCGGGCCGAGGACCGACGCTTCTTTGCGCATCGGGGGGTCGATTGGCGGGCGGGGGCGGGGGCGCTGTGGAACGCGCTCTCCGGGGGGCAGAGGCGGGGCGCCAGCACCATCACCATGCAGCTCGCGGCAGAGCTCGATCGCGTATTGCGCGCGCCGAGCACGGGGCGGGGTCCCAGGCAGAAATGGGCCCAGATGCGGGCGGCCTTTGCGCTGGAGGCGGGCTGGGACAAGCATCGGATCCTGGAGATCTACCTCAATCTCGTCAGCTTCCGCGGGGAGCTGCAGGGGATCACCGCGGCGAGCCGCGGGCTCTTCGGCAAGACCCCGGCCGGCCTCGATGCCGCGGAATCCTGGCTGCTCGCGGCCCTTTTGGGCGCCCCGAACGCCACGGCCGATCGGGTCGCCCGGCGCGCCTGCCGACTGGCCGGCGCGGCCGGGGATCCGTGCCGGCGTCTCGCAACCCTGGCGCAGACGGCACTCCACCGATCTGCGCACCTAGCGCCCGGGGTGGCCCTGGCACCGCATGTGGGACGTAGGCTCCTCACGGATCCTGAGGGATCCACGCCGCCCCCCCTACCGAGCGGTGGCGGGCAATCGCGCGCCAGAGCTGCACCCGGGCCACCCCACCCCGCCCGTGACCCCAGCCCCGCCGGGAGCGGGGTGCGGGTCCAGAACCCTTCCCGCTTCCGCTCGCAGGACGGCCCGGGCCACCGGAACTCAACCGGCCGGGACCCAACCGGCGCGTGGCAGATCGCCTCCACCCTCGACGCGGGTCTCCAGCGCCTCGCCCTCATGACGCTGCGCCATCAGCTCCGCCAGCTCCGGCGTCGCAATGTGCGACATGGTGCGGTGCTGGCCGTGCACAACGCGAGCGGCGAGGTCCTGGCTTATGTCGGCAACCCCGGTGAGGACGAGGGGACGTTCTATGTGGATGGGGTACAGGCACCGCGCCAGGCGGGCTCGACGCTCAAGCCGTTTCTCTACGCGCTGGCCCTCGAAGCGCGCCTCTTGACCGCGGCCTCCCCGCTAGAGGACTCGCCGGTCAATCTCACCACCCCGACCGGGCTGTATGTCCCAGAGAACTATGACCACGCCTCGCGCGGCTGGGTGAGCCTGCGAACCGCACTCGCGGGATCGCTCAACGTCCCGGCGGTGCGGACGTTGGTCCTGGTCGGAACCGAGCGCTTCGTCGAGCGGCTGCGTGCGCTCGGCTTCGCGCACCTCAGCCAAGAAGGCGATTACTACGGATATTCCCTGGCGCTCGGCTCCGCCGAGGTGACGCTCTGGGAGCTCGTGAACGCCTACCGGAGCCTCGCCAACGGTGGTGTTTCGAGCGCTCTCACCCTTCGGCCCCGGCCGGCACCGGTGCCTGCCAAGACCGTGATGCAGGAAGGCGCGCCCTTCATCGTCTCGGACATCCTCGCCGATCGCGCGGCCCGCAGCGTGACCTTCGGCCTGGACAGCGCGCTCGGCACCGCTTCCCATACCGCGGTCAAGACCGGCACCAGCAAGGACATGCGCGACAACTGGTGCATCGGCTACTCGCCGCGCTACACGGTCGGGGTATGGGTGGGGAACTTCAGCGGCGAGCCCATGCACGAGGTCTCCGGGGTCACGGGGGCCGCGCCGGTATGGCACGAAGTCATGGACCATCTGCACCGGGGCGCCCCGCCCCCCCCCCGTCCTCCCCGAGGCGTGGTCGCAGAGGACATCGTGTTCACCCCGCCCATCGAGGCACCCCGCCACGAGTGGTTCCTCGCAGGCACCGCGATGCGGCGCATCGCCTTTGCCGGCATCGAGGCGCGCCGCCCGCACATCGTCTATCCCGGCCGCGACATGAGCATCGCCCTGGACCCGGATATCCCCGCCGAACGCCAGCGCCTGTTCCTCAGGGCCGAACCCGCGCTACCGGAGCTCGCCTGGCAGATCGACCGAGTGCCTTTTGTATCTGCAGCCGGCACATCGCCGGCGGGCACATCGCCGGCGGGCACATCGGCAGCGGGCTGGCGGCCGGTGGTGGGCCGGCATCGTCTCACGCTCCTCGATGCGAACGGCCGGATAGTGGACAGCATGGTCTTCGAGGTGCGCGGGCGGCGCTGACCTCCGCGCGAGGCACACCGAATGTACGCGGTTGGCCGGACTTGGGCTATCCTTGCACCGATGGCACGACGCGAGTGCCTGGGGAAAGGTCTGCAGGGGAGGGGTCTATCGTGGGGAGAGGTCTTTGATTAGGTGGGCGCGAGGCCGCTACGCCGCATTCACCCATGACCTCGTCATGGTGCCGGTGGCGTGGCTCGGGGCCTTGTGGCTGCGCTTCAACCTAGGAGACATCCCCGACGTCTATCTCTACCACGCCCTGCTCGACCTCGTCACGATCGTCCCCATCCAGGTCGCGGTGTTCTGGTGCTTCGGGCTGTATCGGGGGGTGTGGCACTTCGCCTCGCTGCCCGATCTGGTGCGCATCGCCAAGGCCGTGCTCACCGGATCCGTGGCCGTGGCCCTGGTGCTGTTCATGACCATCCGCCTGGAGTGGGTGCCGCGCTCGGTCATCCCGCTCTACCTCATCCTCCTCATCGGGCTTTTGGGCGGACCTCGGCTGCTGTACCGCTGGGTCAAGGACAGCTATCTGAATTTCCAAGCCGGCCAGGGAGTCCTGATCATCGGTGCCGGGCGCGCCGGCGAGATGCTGCTGCGCGACCTGTTCCACGACCCGGAGCACCGCTACCATCCCGTCGGCTTCCTCGACGACGACCCGTCCAAGACCGGCCGCGAGATCCATGGCGTACGGGTGCTGGGACCCTGCGATACGCTGCCACAGGTGGTGAAGCACCGGGGGGTCGAGATGGTGATGGTCGCCATCCCCTCGGCCAGCGGGCGGGACATGAAACGCATCGTCGCCCTCGCGGAGGCCTCCGGGGTACCGGTATGGACGCTCCCCGGCATTCATGACCTGATGGGTCGCGTCGGGATCCAGGAACTGCGCGAGGTCTCGATCGACGATCTGCTCGGCCGCCAGCCCGTGTCGCTCGACTGGCAGGCGATAAGCGCAGGGCTTGCCGAACGCGTGGTCCTGGTCACGGGCGGGGCGGGGTCCATCGGCTCGGAGCTGTGCCGCCAGTTGGCACGCCTCGGGCCGCGCGCGCTGGTCGTCTTGGAGCGCTCGGAGTTCAACATCTACCGTCTCGAGTTGGAGCTTCGTGCGAGCTTTCCACAAATACCGATCAGCTTTCATCTGTGCGACATCGGCGACGTCCCGGCGGTCAGGCACTTCATGACCCGCCACCGGCCGCAGATAGTGTTCCACGCCGCGGCCTACAAACACCTCCCCATGCTGGAGGGACAGGTGCGCGAGGCGGTGCAGAACAACATCCTCGGTACCCAGGTGGTGGCAGAGGCCGCCGCGGCCGCCGGGGTCGGCCAGTTCGTCCTCATCTCGACCGACAAGGCGGTCAACCCACAGAGCATCATGGGCGCGAGCAAACGCGCCGCCGAGGTGTTCTGCCAGAACCTCGACAGGCGCACCCGCACCCGCTTCATCACGGTACGTTTCGGCAACGTCCTGGGTTCGGCCGGGAGCGTCGTGCCGCTGTTCCAGGAGCAGATCGCCATCGGCGGGCCGGTGACCGTGACCCACCCCGAGGTATCGCGCTACTTCATGACCATCCCCGAGGCCTGCCAGTTGATCCTACAGGCCGCGGTCATGGGCCAGGGCGGGGAGATCTTCGTCCTCGAGATGGGCGAGCCCGTCAAGATCCGCGAGCTGGCGGAACAGATGATCCGCCTGGCCGGCAAGGTGCCCGATGAGGACATCGAGGTTGCCTATACCGGATTACGCCCGGGCGAGAAACTGGTCGAGGAGCTGTTCCACGAGAAAGAGACCCTGGCCCCGACCGGGCACCCCCAGATCCTGCTCGCCTGCCACCGCCACGAGGACTGGAGCCGTCTCAAGGGCCGGCTCCGGGAGCTGGCGGTGGCCGTCGCCGACTACGACGAAGAGACGCTCTACACCCTGTTGAGGGATCTGGTGCCCGAGTACGCGTGCGGCGCGGACGGTTCGCAAGGGGCGCAGGTCATCCCCCTGATCCCGCGTATCGGAGGGACCTAGCTAGGCGCGGCGCGCGGCGGTCCGACCGCAGCGCCGGCACTCCAGCTTCTCGATCGCATCGGACCCGCCGAACCCGAAGGTCACTTCCACGACGCGGAAGTCGTGCAGACCGACGAGGCAGGCGATCCGCCCGAGTGTCTTGAGCCACCTGTCCAGCACCTTCACCACCCCCGCCGGCCGCAGTCGATCGACCGGCCCAACAAGTATGACCGAACTACCGGCTCGGATCCCCAAGCCGAGGCGCTAGCCCGCGTTTCCCTACAAGTCCGATTGCCGCCCGTCGGTCCGTCTTGAGATCAGAGTCACCCTGGGTCGAGTAGACGTCTTGGCGATGCACACGTGGTGCCTGCATTCGGGGCAGCAATACTCCTGAGTATCTTTATGAGACCTCGGCCTCTCGAGCTCGACGCGGAACACGCAACCACAAGAGCCGCAGGTCTGGTGGATCTCGCTATTGGGGGAGAACGTGGGGCTGGCTTCAGCTGTCATCATAGACGTTTTTCCCCTTTCAACCGTCTTTTTCCCATCGCTTTGCGGCGATGGCAACGGGGGCACCTCAAGCTGAAGCGACACGACGGGCAGGGAGACCGGTGGCCGCGTATAGGAATTCATAGGAGCGCACCTAATAATTACCGCGCCATCCCCCTCCTTTACCACCACCGCCGCGTTGCTGATACCCACCCCCCGCTTCGCGCGGTTTCGCTTCGTTGACCTTGATATTGCGCCCATCCACCAGCGTCTTGTCGAGTGCCGTGATAGCCGCTCTCGCGCCGTTATTGTCCATCGTAACGAATCCAAAGCCACGGGATTCACCGGAGTACCGATCGGTGAGGAGATCGACGGTGTCGACCTCACCATGCTGCTCGAACAGCTTGCGGATCTCCTCCTGAGTTACCCGCGGAGACAGATTTCCGACATAGATTTTCGTAGGCATTGCTAATAGCTCCCTATCCGCTCGAAATGCGGATGAAACTGAACCGATATCAATGTTTGGAGTGATCGCCGCTCCAGCGTGGGCGCAGGGTATGGGCGAGGATTTCAGGTAGGGAGCGCCCCGACGCGCGCTATGTCCACGAGGTAAATCACCAGATGCCCAACTGACGCCTCGGCGTATAGTAGCACGTTACGAAAACTTGTTCCAGCGACCGCGCGTGCTCCGATAGGCATGGGATCGTGCCCCTGACGGGTCTGATCCCGAAGGCGTGCTTACGGCGCCTGGGTAGGCGGTGGGCCTTTGGCGGCTGCCGGCTCAGCGGTGAGCGCCGTTGCGCTCTCGATGACGATGGAGGTGAGCGGCACGTCTTGGTGAGGGCCACGGCTCTTGGTGGGCACCTTCCGGATCTGGTCGATCACGTCCATGCCCTCGACGACCTCGCCGAAGACGCAGTAGCCGAAGCCGCTCTGCGTGGGCGCGGTGTGATCGAGGGAGTCGTTGTCCGCGACATTGATGAAGAACTGCGTGGTGGCCGAGTGGGGATCGCCGGTGCGCGCCATGGCGAGCGTGCCGCGGGTGTTCTTCACGCCATTGCCGGCCTCGTTCTCGATCGCCGCGCCCGTAGGTTTCTGTACGAAATCGATGGTGAAACCCCCGCCTTGGATCATGAAACCGTCGATGACCCGATGAAAGATGGTACCGGCGTAGAAACCGTCGTTGACGTATTGCAGGAAGTTCGCGACGGTCTTGGGCGACTTGTCGGGATACAGCGCGACCACGATGTCACCCATGGTGGTCTTGAGCTGCACACGTGGCGGCGTGTCGGCGATCGCCGGGGACGTCCCCATGGCGATGCCGAGCCCGACCAACGCCGTTGTATAGCACTTGCCGATGAGATTCATTGCGACCTCTCGTGATGGGGTAGGAACTATACTAGCATGTCGGCACCGCAGGGCCGCCGCCCGCCTGGCCGACCCGACTGCGGTTGTCGCGCCCGAGCACCGCGCTGATGAAGCGGCCGGCCTCGATGAGGCGCGCGAGATCAACGCCCGTCTCGATGCCCATGCCCGCGAGCAGATAGGCGACGTCCTCGGTCGCGACGTTGCCGCTCGCCCCGGGCGCATAGGGGCAGCCGCCCAACCCCGCGACCGACGTGTCGATGATGGACACCCCAAGCCCGAGGCAGGCCAGGATGTTGGCCAGTGCCTGGCCGCGGGTGTCGTGGAAGTGCACGGCGATGCGCCCCAGGGGGACCCGGTGAGCGCTCGCCTCGACCACGCGGCACGCGGCGAGCGGCGTCCCCGCCCCGATGGTGTCGCCGAGCGCGATCTCCTCGCAGCCGAGCTCGTACAGTCGCCCGGCGAGCGAGGCCACCCGTTCGGGCGAGATGGGCCCTTCGTATGGACAGCCGAGCACGCAGGAAATATAGGCCCGCACCGGCAGGCCGGCGGCCCGCGCGCGCTCGACCACCGGGGCGATGCGCCGGAGCGACTCCTCGATCCCGCAGCGGATGTTCTTCCGGTTGAAGGTATCCGAGGCGGCCGTGAACACCGCGATGGCCCCCACCCCCGCGGCGAAGGCGCGCTCCAGGCCTGTGAGGTTAGGGCAGAGCGCCGTGTAACGGACACCGGGACGTGGTTTCAGAAGTCCGTACACGGCCTCGGCATCGGCGAGCTGGGGCACGGCCTCGGGGTGGACGAAGCTCGCCACCTCGATGACCGGAAGCCCGCTCTCGGCCAGACGCCGGATGAGCTCCACCTTGGTCGCCGTGTCGAGGAACCGAGGCTCGTTTTGCAAGCCGTCGCGGGGGCCGACCTCGACGAGCCTGACGGCAGGGGGGTAGTGCGGTGCGCTCATGGGATCCGGGATGGGGACAGAGTACGAACGGGCATTGGCCGAGGTCTAGTAGGGTTTTCGACCACGGCGAGCGCGCTTGGTTAGCGCTCTTCGCCGACCGACCCGTGGAGCAGCGCGGTGCGAGCTGGATCCCCGGGGTCGACAGCATGCCTCGGCCCAAAGAAACTTACGAACTCGCGCTAGCTAGTGGGCCCGGATTCAGTGTCTCGACCCGCAATAGGGTGCCGGACTCCCGCGCGTCATGGCCCGGCAGGCCGGCGGCATGTTCCCGGAACAGCGGGGATTTCAACAGCGCGATGAGCTCGGCGACCGCGGGCCTCGCGAGGGCGTCGCGGGCTAGCGCGAACCAATAGCGCTCGGGGTCACGGGTAGGAAGGGCAGGCCGAACTCGTGTGCGGCGGCACAAACCGTCGTCCATCGTGCCCTCATGGGGCCGCCGTATGGGTTGGCTGACTTCCCGCACCGACCGGGATCCGCTGACGCGCTCACCGCTCGCGCGGATATCTCTCGGTTTGCAGGAGCCGGCGATATCCGTGCAAAGCGATAGGCGGGCGGTGAAGCAGGCGAGGTCCTCCGCGTCGTAGCCCGCACGCCGCGGCTGTCGCCCGTCGCTATCCTCTTTTAAACCGTGCCGCTTCGTCCGAGCCACCGGTGGCATTGCCGGCGCTGTAGGAATGAGCACCTACTCCAGCCAGTTTGCCACCGTCGACAATCAGGTATTCGTTGCGGATGGCACGACCTTCGAACCAGCATTCCAGTATCTCGCGCGTGCCGGCGGCATAGCGTGCCTGCGCCGACAGGCTTGATCCGGAAATATGCGGCGTCATGCCGTGGTGCGGCATCGTGCGCCACGGATGATCCTTGGCCGCAGGTTGCGGGAACCACACATCGCCAGCGTAACCGGAGAGCTGTCCGTTCTCCAGCGCCCTAACAATCGCGTCGCGGTCACAGATCTTGGCGCGCGCGGTGTTGACTATATATGCCCCGCGTTTCATCTTGGCGATGAGCTTGTCGTTGAACAAATGCTCGGTCTCGGGATACAGCGGGCAGTTAATAGTCACAACGTCGCAAACGCGAATCATCGACTCGACGTTCGGATGGTAGGTGACGCCGAGCTCCTTCTCGACGGATTCCGGCAAACGATGGCGGTCGGTGTAATGCAGTTTCATGTCAAAGGGCTTGAGGCGGCGCAGCACCGCGGTACCAATGCGCCCGGCGGCGACCGTTCCGACTACCATCCCTTCCACGTCATAGGATCGCGCAACGCAGTCGGCGATGTTCCAGCCGTTCTTAACCACCCATTCGTAGGAAGGAATGTAGTTGCGCACCAACGCTAGGATCATCATCACCACATGCTCGGAGACACTGATGCTGTTGCAGTATGTGACCTCAGCGACCGTGATGCCCCGCTCGATCGCCGCCTGCAGATCGGTATGGTCGGAGCCGATGCCGGCGGTGATGATGAGTTTCAGTTTTGGCGCCTTGGCGATCCGCGCCGCCGTCATGTAGGCCGGCCAGAACGGTTGCGAGATCACGATTTCCGCATCATGCAGTTCCCTGTCCAGAACGGAATCCGTGCCATCCTTGTCCGAGGTGACGATCAGCTTATGACCGCTTTTTTCCAGAAACTTGCGCAGCCCAAGTTCGCCGGAGACGCTACCCAGGAGTTGCCCCGGCTTGAAATCGATTTTCTCTGGGGTTGGCAGCGTCTGGCCGTCGGGATAACGTTCCAGCTTGGGAATATCATCGCGGGCATAGGATTTTGGGTAGCCCCCTACGGGGTCGTCGTAAAGCACACAAACCACCTTAGCCATTGCTGTTTCCCCCCTACTGATTGAGGATTGGTAACGTGTCAGATAAAGCGAGTCATCAGTCGTCCCGCCGGGATTCAGCTCGACCTCGCTGGCGGGCACTGGCCGGTACGCGTCGACGCTGCTGCAAAAGCGGTAGATTGCCCCCGACGAATGTGAGTATAGATAACGCACGGCACAGGTTCAAATCGATTGCGCGGAACACCGATAGACAGTGTCTATATGGAGGTGGCGGAGTCCGGCGGCAGGCTGTTCGTGTCGAAATGTGGCTGCAGGGTCAAATTTTCCGTCGCGGCAAGCAGTGCCCGTGCGATCGGGGAAACGGGCTCACGGTTTAGAACCACAAGACCGAGCGTCGGTGCGGGAGCTGGATCTGTGAGCGGAAGGGCGCGTACGCTGGGCGGCACGCCGAACAGTGTCAGAAAGGTGTGCGAGAATACGCTCGACCACGGTCCGTGGCGCACCAGCGAGTACAGGGCGATGAAGGAGTTTGCTTCGACCACCGTGCAGGGAACGACGCCGGCGGAGCGGAACGCGGCATCGAGGATGCGCCGCATCTGCATGTCCTGAGAGAGCAGACACAACGGAACGTCTTTGACCTCGCGCCAACTCACGCAGCGGACTCCGCTCCAGGGACCATCTACGGCGGTCAGAAACACGTAGTGTTCGCGGTAGAGCGGTTGCGCGATGACATCCTTCAGAGGTTCGTTGTCCAGGTAAGTTAATCCGGCGTCAAGCTCGAACTCCGCGAGACGTCGCTCGATGCTCCGCGATGACATTTGTTGAATCAGCACGCGCGTAGCCGGATACCGTGCGCAAAACTCCTCGACCAGCACGCCGACCGCTGGAAGGGCGGCAGGAACGACACCAAGGCGCACGGTGCCCTGCAGACCTTCGCGTGATCCTTCGCTAACGTCCTGAACCAAAGCCTGCCAGTCGGCGAGAATGCGCTGCGCCCAAATGAGCACGCGCTCGCCTTCGGGCGTGAAGCCGCGAAACTGCGGAGTCCTTTCTATGATGCGGACGCCAAGCTCGCACTCGAGTTTGTGCAGGCCGGCCGACAATGTTGGTTGCGAGACATGGCAGGCCGCCGCTGCACGCGCGAAATGGTGCTCGCGCGCCAGAGCAACTAAGTACCGAAGCTGTCGTATGAACACGGTGGTGAAACTTACCCCTCCTTATCCGTCACCCCGGCAGGATCGCCGGCATCCAGTGGCTACGGATGACCATCCCTCGCGGTTTTGCTTCCCGGCTTTTCCCCGGCTAACTAAACTAACAGCATGCCGGGCCAGGCTCTGCCGGCATGACACGCCTGTCGGAAGTGACTGACTCCTAGCTAGTCGCCCCGGACGAGTGAGTCGACGGGCAATAGGGTGCCCGACTCCCGCGCGTCATAGCCCGGCAGGCCCGCGGCATGTTCCCGGAACAGCGGGGATTTCAACAGCGCGATGAGCTCGGCGACCGCGGGGCTCGCCAGGGCGTCGCGGGCTAGCGCGAACCAATAGCGCTCGCGGGTCACGGGGAGGAAGGGCAGGCCGAACTGGTGTGCGGCGGCCTGGATCCCGAAGCCGCAGTCGGCCGCGCCGCTCGCGATGAACGCCGCAACGGCCAGGTGGGTGAACTCCTCGGTGTCGTAGCCCTGGATCTCCTCGGGCCGCACGCCGGCCTCTTCGATGAGGGCGTCGAACAGGAGCCGTGTCCCCGATCCGGCCTGGCGGTTCACGAAACGCAGCGGGCCCGCGGCGAGATCGCGCAGCGAGCGGATCGGCCGCGGCGGTTGCCGGGCGGTGATGAGGCCCTGCTGGCGGTGGACGACGTGGATCAGGACCTGAGCCTCGGGACGCAGCCAGCGCTGATAGCGCGGTGCCAGGCGCTGTCCCAGTGGGCCGCCGGCGATGTGGAATCCGGCGAGATCACAGCGACCGGCGTGCAGCAGGCGCAGGCTCTCCAGGCTGCCTCGGAACTGGAGGTCCAACACGACGCCGCCACGGGCTCGCATGAGATCGCGCAGGGCGGAGATGGCGAGACCATGGCTCGCGAAGATCCGGAGTGGCGGATCGGCCGGCAGGGCCGTGGCGGCTCGCAGCTCGGCGCAGAGGTTCGAGGCCAGGCCCTCGAGAGTCGGCGAGAGGCTCGCCGTGATGCGCCGCCGGCCCCACAGGAGGCCCTCACCCAGGGCCGTGAGGCGCGCCCCCCGGCCGCGTTCGAGCACGCACAGGGGCGCGCCCAAAAGACGCCCCCATCCCTGTACGAGTCCCCAGGCGTAGCGGTAGGACACCCGGCAGCGGGTCGCGGCGACCCGTATCGAGCCGCCTTGCTCGATGGCCTCCAGCAACTCGAAGAGCATGGGTTCGATGTCCTTGGCATCGCTGCCTCCGATCCGCCAGCGGACCTCGAGGTGCAGGTCCACCCCGTGTCAGTCGCCACCGCTCGCGGCGTTGGGATGAAACAAGGCCTGCCCCTCGACCGTGAAAGAACCGATCGCCTGCTGTCCGGCGGCCGAGGTCAGCCAATCCATGAAAGCGCGGGCGTCGTCCGCCTTGACCTCGGGGTGTCGATCGGGATTGACCAGGATCACGCTGTACTGGTTGTAGAGCTTCGCGTCGCCTTCGACTAGCAGCATGAGGCGCGCCCGGTTCTTGAAGGACACCCAGGTGGCGCGGTCCGACATCGTGTAGCCGTCGAGCCCGGCGGCGGTGTTGAGCGCCGCCCCCATCCCGGCCCCGAGCTCCTTGTACCAGATCCCGGAGGCCGACTTGACGTCGATGCCGGCGGCCTCCCACAAGCGCAGCTCCTGGCGGTGTGTGCCGCTGTCGTCCCCGCGTGACAGGAACGTAGCCTTCGTTTGCGCGATCGCCTTGAAGGCCGCGACGGCGTCGCGACCGCCCTTGATCTGCGCGGGATCGGCATCCGGTCCCACGATCACAAAGTCGTTGTACATGACCAGGCGCCGATCGACTCCGTAGCCCTGCTTCACGAACCTCTGCTCGCCCGCGGCATCGTGCACCAAGAGCACGTCGGCATCGCCCTTTTCCCCGAGCTTCATGGCCTGGCCGGTACCCACCGCCACCACACGTACCTCGACCCCGGTCTTTTCTGTGAACTTGGGCAGGAGGTAATCGAAGAGGCCGGAAGCCTGGGTCGAGGTGGTCGAGGCGATCGTGATGAAGCGCTCCGCCGCGCTCGCCGATGCGAATACGCCGAGCCACAGGATCAGCGCCGGTATCCACTTTTTGGTTTTCAAGTCATGCATGATTTTCCCCGTTGACTGATGATGTTTGGGCGGCGTGCTCAGGATGCGTCGCCGCCGGACCCCCATCCCCACCCTCCTCCGTCCGCAGAAAGCGCAGACAGGGGAGGCAGTCTACGGTTCCCTCCCCTGCGCAGCGGGGGAGGGTTAGGGTGGGGGTCCGGCCCACCCTCACCACAAGAGCTCCCCCCGCACGAAAGCGCGCGCCTCCGCGGTGGCCGGGCCCGCGAAGAAGCACTCTGCCGGGGCCTGTTCCAAAAGCCGGCCGCGGTGGAGGAACAACACCTCCTCCGCCAGCCGCCGGGCCTGTCCGAGGTCGTGGGTGGTCATGACCACCTTGGTGCCGGCCTCCCTGAATCTCTTTACGACTGTCTCCACCTGGCGGGTGGCGGCCGGGTCGAGGTTGGCGGTCGGCTCGTCGAGGAACAACACCTCGGGCCGGCGCACCCAGGCACGCGCCAGGGCCAGCCGCTGTTGCTCGCCCCCGGACAGCGATCGGGCGTAGCGATCGGCGAGCGGCGTGAGGCCGGCCATCGCCAGCGCCTCGGCCACCCGCCGCTCGCGTTCCGCACGCCCCAATCCGATCAGGCGTAAGGGATAGGCCAGGTTGGCCGCGACCGATCGGCGCAACAGCACCGGTCGCTGAAACACCATCGCCTGTCCTTTGGCAGCGTCCCCGGCCCACAGGATGCGGCCCGTGCTAGGCGGGATGAGTCCGTGGCAGAGGCGCAGGAGCAGGCTTTTACCGGCCCCGTTCGGCCCGAGCACCACGGTGGCCACATCGCTCACGAGCGTGGACGAGATCGCGTGCACCAAGGTGTGCCCGTTGTGAGCGTAGCTCACCCCGTCGAGCCGGAGCGGCAGGATCGAGGTGCCCCGCGACACCCCCTGCGATACGCATGGCGCGGGCTCAGGCGCGGGCCAGGTCGCGGGTGAGATAAGCGACAGCATTGATCAACAAGGCCAAGGTCACGAGCACCGCGCCGAGGCCGAGCGCCAGCGCCAACTCCCCCTTGGCGGTCTCGAGCGCGATGGCGGTGGTCATGACGCGCGTGGCATGCGCGATGTTCCCGCCCACGATGAGCACCGCCCCGACCTCGGCGATGGCGCGCCCGAAGCCGGCCAGGACCGCGGTCACGAGCCGGTAACGCCCTTCCCACAACAAGGTGCCGATGGCCTGGGCGCGGGTCGAGCCCAGGGACCGCAACTCGTCTTCGTATTCCTCCCACAGGTCTTCGATGACCTGGCGGGTCAAGGCCGTGATGATGGGAGTCACGAGCACCCACTGAGCGATGACCATGGCGGCCGGCGTGAACAAGAGCCCGAGATCGCCCAACGGGCCGCTTCGGGATAGCACGAGATACACCGTGAGGCCGACGACCACGGGAGGCAGCCCCATGAGGGCGTTGGCCAGGATGACAACGGCCCGTCGCCCCGGAAAAGCGTAGAGCGCGAGCGCCGCACCAAGCGGGAAGCCGCACAGCGCGGCCAACGCCACGGCCAGGCAACTGACCTCGAGGGACAAGAGCACGATCTCCCACACCCCCGAATCGAACGCCACCAGCAGTTTTCCGGCATGAGCGAGTGCCTCGGCGAACTCGCTCATGCCCGCCCAGCATATGTAGTTGAATGCATATTTATTCCGCGTGATCTCAAGTATAGAGTCTTTACCAGCCTGGGAAAAGCCAGGTGTCTGATACCAATATGCATAACTCGTGGGAACTAGAGATGAATCACAACACCAGACTTGGCGGCCATCCTGACATCACTGGGGTCGCGGGCCCACTGCCGGCGGCCGACGAAGCACTGATCGAGGTCCTCCTCAAGAATGGCGTCATCGCGAATGCCCAGCGTGAAGCCCTCATCGACACTAAGAAGAGCCCCGCCAAACCGGCAGATGCGATCGGCGCCAAACCGGCGCCGGCCGACGATCAGGGACTGCTCGACGTGCTCCTGGAGAATGGTCTCATCTCCCAGGGCCCAGTTCGCGGCCCTGCAGGTCAAGACCGCGCAACAGAAGCGCACCGAGCACGAGGCCAGGGCGAGCTTGAAGGACGGCATCAAGCTCAAGTCCCCGGACGGCGCCTTCCAGGCCCAGATCAAGAGATCGACTCGGCCTTGTACTCGGACGGACCCACGGACGCTCCGACGCTACACAGTTACGCGGGACGCGGCTAGCGGTCTACGGCACCGTGTATCAGGACTGGGACTACAAGGTCGATGCCGATTTCGCCGGGACCACCACAGGCGGCTCGTGTAACGACATCACGGTTACTGCCTACCTGCGCCATACCGGTTTCAAGCCCTTCAACTTCACGGCCGGGAACTTCAAGGTCCCGTTCAGCCTGGAGGCCGTCTCCAGCGCCAAGTACATCACCTTCATGGCGATGCTTGAGCATCTAAACAAGGCGAAGACTGTCATCGACGAGGTCAATGCAACCGCAGGGCTAGTTAACGCTTTAAGCAAGGCCACCGCTTGTGCATCTCGCCACAGACTCTCTGGAGGAGTCGATGCAATACTTGTCCTGCCTGCATGATGAGATCTCCCATTGTTAGCATGATTACCATGCCTGGAGATCGTCGAACATCAGGAAAGTTCCCTAGCCCTGAAAATATACTAAACAGGGCTGATATTACAGCTTTATTTGTGGGGATACCTCAGGACTAGAGTTAATTTGGACAAGAGTGTTACTTTTCTGGGAGGTAATAATGACAATTGAGCGGCTTCGATCAGACAGCTGGAGAAGAACGACCTTGGGACTCGTCGGGGGCATGATGCTAATCAGCCTTGCCAGCAGCGGGTTCGCCGAAGAAGGCACGGCATCTACTCCTTGGCGACTCCACGACGCGCTGGGTTTGCCTACGTGGCTCACGCTCGCTATCGAGCATCGCACCCGCTACGAGACGATCGACAATCAGTTCCGCAAGAGTGGGACGGGTGGAGACCAAGCCATTTCATTTCGCACCAATGTCTTTGCCGAAGCGGCTTATGCGGGCTGGCGCCTGGGAGGCGAGTTCATTGATTCGCGGGTCACGGCCGACGACGAGGGCACTCCACTCGACAATACCTTGGTTAATGAGGCGGACCTCTTGCAGGCCTATCTGGGGTGGGGCACGAACGACCTCTTGGGCACCGGGCTCAGCGCTGACATAAAGGGAGGCCGGGAGACTATCGACCTTGGTAGCCGACGGCTCGTCGCGCGGAACGCCTTCCGCAACACCATCAACGCCTTCACCGGGCTCGATGTGCAGCTGGGTGTCCCGAACGATTGGCAGATTCGATCCTTCTTCGTCTTGCCCGTCTTCCGGCTGCCCAGCGATGTCGACCAGATCCGCAATGAACGCATGGTGTTCGACCGCGAAGACGCACACACTTATCTCTGGGGGCTATACGCTCGGAAGAGTCAGCTGCTTTGGAACACCAATGGGGAGATCTACCTCCTCGGTCTCCACGAGGACGACGTGCCAAGTCTTGCGACGCGCAATCGCCGCCTTTACACCCCGGGCATACGGTGGTTCAAAGAGCCGGCGACGGGGCAAATCGACCTGGAGATCGAAGCGGCCTACCAAGTCGGCACCTCGCGGGGCAGCGCCACGAGCACCGATACAACAGACCTCGACCACGCTGCCCACTTTGAACACGCACAGGTAGGCTACACTTTGGGATTGCCGTGGAGCCCACGCTTTCTCGCACAGTACGACTACGCGAGCGGCGACGACGATCCGAACGACGGGAACAACAACCGTTTCGACACACTCTTTGGCGCCCGACGTTTTGAGTTCGGGCCGACGGGCATCTGGGGTGCCTTCGCCCGCAGCAATATCAACTCGCCCGGCTATCGCCTTATCGTCAAGCCCCACCAGAGTGTCTCGGCCATGATCGGTCACCGGCTCTTCTGGCTTGCATCGGATCGCGATGCCTGGACGACGACGCCGGTAACTTCCTCGGGCACTCTTCAGGATACGACTGGGCTGTCCGGGGATTTCATCGGTCACCAAATTGAGGCCAGCATTTTCTGGAACGTGATACCAAAGAACCTCACGCTTGAGGCCGGCTGGGCCCATCTCATCAAGGGGGAGTTCGCTAAGAATGCCCCGGATGCGCCCCTCGATCAGGGAGACTCGAACTACTTTTATGCGCAGACCACTGTCCAATTCTAACCTTCTCGAACTGGGATCTCACCTATGAAGACTCGGTTTCTTGCAGGAACACTTCTGTTATTAACGGGGACCTAAATCCGCTGATTTTTGGGGTTTAGCGGGTTGCGTCCTCGCTTCGGCGCACACAATACTATGCCCATTCTATAAGTGCTTGCGCGGGAGATCCTGTGGGCAAAGATCGAAGCCTGCGTCGTAGTTAGAAGTTTCCGCTCCAAGCCCGAATCCAACCCCATCAACGATTCCGACACCTTCGGCCGGCTCGTCGACACGGGCAAACATTCCGGGTGATGTCCAGTATTTCTCGCTCTTCGGCGCCGAGCTCGCGGGCGTCTACGCCCGCTCTCGTTCCAGGGCCAATACATTCGCACGGACGTCGACCGCAGCGTCGGCGACAGCCTGGTATTTGACGGCTACTACGGTTACGTAAGCTGGTTTTTGACCGGCGAGTCGCGCAACTACAAGGCCGAAGGGGATCTTCGACATCCTCGTCCCCCAGAAACCGTTCTCGCCGACCAGCGGCGGGCCGGGTGCCTGGGAGCTCGGTGCCCGCTACAGCGAAATCGATCTGAACGACGACGGCGTCTCGGGCGGGCGCGAGCGCGACATCACCGCCGGGCTCAACTGGTATCCAAATCCCTACATCCGCTTCATGGCCAACTACATCCACGTGCTGGAGATCGACGGCGGCCGGCACGACGAGGAGGACCTGGATATCTTCCAGGTCCGCGCACAGGTGGCGTACTAGCGGGCGTCGATCGGCGCCGCCGACCCGCCGGCCTCCCCCTTGATCCAGAGGCGGGGGTGGTGCACCATTCCCGCTTCACAAGGGCGAGCCCTCGTGCAGGACCCGGCCGAGGTGAGTCCTTGACTACCCAATTGTCCTGGAGGTCGGTATGGCAATCCTGGTCGTGAGCGGCCGACGTGGTGGGCCACCGAGCCACCCGTGGGCGAGCAGCTACCCGAAGGCTAGCGAGATGTCGGATCGGCGCACGAGGCCCATGCGCAAAGCCGCACGATGCGTGGGCCTGGTCCTGGGCCTGCTGGCCCAGCCCGGGATCGGGTATGGCATTGAGCCCGACGACGAACCGCAGCAGCAGGAGGACCGTGGCCCCATCACGTGCGTCGTCTCCAACGACGGCTACGACGTGCACTTCACCGCCTACGCGCGGGCCTCCCCGGAGGACGGGGTGCCCGGCGAGGCCGAGCCGCCCGTGCCGTTCTGCCAGGACCTCCCCGCCACCGGCCCGACGCACTTGACCTTGGACCTCATGAACCGCGAGGCCAGGACCCAGCTCGTTGCGGTGCGCGTCGTGCGAGCGGGGGACGATGATCCAGATCCAGATGATCCAAAGGCATCGATCCCCAAAACTCCGCTCCTGGAGGTCCCTTCGAAGCTCTATCCCACCGGGGTCGTGGAGGCCGACGTGGGGCTGGACGAACCCGGAGAGTATGCGGTCCTGGTGGACTTCGATAACCGGGGCCAGGTCAGGATCCCCTTGCGGGTCGCGCAATCGGGGGGATTGCGCACGATCATCGGCCCGCTGATCGGCGTGCTCCTCGCGGCGTTGCTTGCGGCCTGGCTGGCCTACCGCCGTTTCGGAAAGAGCGAGACGTAAGCAGCGCGTTCGCTGTCAGCGGCGGAGTGAATATGTATTGGAATCGCCGGGATAAAAGTAGACGGGGAGAACTGGCTGTAGGGGCGGGAGGGCGGCGGGAGACAATGCCATAGTAAAGAGTGGGTAGGTCTCCTCAAG
>JBOIDR010000084.1:0-18629 GCA_050740695.1 Gammaproteobacteria bacterium
GTATGGCTGCCGTCCATCGGATCCCCTTCTTCAATCAGACTATGCTACCATGCCCGCTCATGGCTGCAGATGAAATCTGCCCGCCTGAAAGGCGGGGGTTTGAACCCTTCATATTGAAATCAATGCCGTGGTACCCCCCTCGGTCGCGGCGGTCCTCCCGCCAGCGTGTCCGCCTTGCTCACCCAACCCCCGCCCATGGCCTTGTAGGTGTTGATAAGTGCCTGGATTACGTCGTTTTGCGTTTGCGCGTGGGACAGCTCGGCATTGAAGAGGCTGCGCTCGGCATCGAGCACCTCCAGATAGCTCGTATACCCACCCTCGAAGCGCAGGCGCGCCAGCCGCGCGTAATGGCGCAAGGAATCGATCTGGCGCGCCTGGGTGGCGAGCTGCTCACGCGATTTCCGGTGGCCGATGAGCGCATCGTCGACCTCGCGGAAGGCGTTTTGAATGGCTCGCTCGTAGGCCACGAGGAGCTGTTGTTGCTGCGACTCGGCCTGCTCGACCGTGCCCTCGATGGCGCCCGCGGTGAAGATGGGACCGACGAGGCTGCCCGCGAACTGCCAGGTGTGCGCGGGCCCGGTGAAGAGATCGGAAAGCTCCACGCTCGAGAAACCGAGGAGCGTGGTGAGGGCGATCCGCGGATAGTACAAGGCCCGCGCCGCCCCGATCCGGGCATTCGCGGCGATGAGGTTCTGCTCCGCCTGGCGCAGGTCCGGCCGACGCGCGAGTAGCTCCGAGGGCAGTCCCGCAGGCACCTCGGGTAAGCCCAGCTCATCGATAGATCTGGCGCGCAGGATCGGGCCCGGGTCGCGTCCCAATAGCACGGACAGGGCGTTCTCGTTCTGGGCGATGGCCGTCTCGATCTGCGGGATGGTAGCGAGGGCGGCCTCGTATTGGGAACGCACCTGGGCCAGCTCGACCTCGGATACGACCCCGCCTTTGAAGCGTTTTTCGAAGAGCCGGAGCGCCTCCTCGCGGGTCTTGACGGTGCGGTGCGAGATCGCGAGCTGCTTGTCGAGATTGCGCAGATTGACGTATCCGCCCGCCACGCCCGACACCAGGGTCAGGATCACCCCTCGCCGCCCCTCCTCGCTCGCGAGCAACTCTGCGCGAGCGGCCTCGGAGAGCCGCCGGATCCGGCCCCAGACATCCAGCTCCCAGGTCACGGTGAACAAACTGTCGTAGAGGCTCTCGGGGTTATCGACCCCGGGGGTAAGAGGCACCGGCCCGACCTCGGACGTGCGCTGGCCGGTGGCGCTGACGCTGTAGCCGATCTGCGGGAACAGTTCGGCGCGCGTCGTGCGGAAACGCCCCGCGAACTCCTCGATGCGCGCCGTGGCGATGCGCAGATCCTTGTTCTCGACGAGCGCGATGCGGATCAGCTCCGCTAGCACCGGATCGCGAAACTGGCTCCACCATGCGGTATTGGCGAGATCGCGCGCCTCGCGCTCTTCGAAGCGGAAGGTCTCCGGGAGGTCGAGCCCGGGCCGCACATAATCGGGGCCCACGGTACAACCCGAGAGCAGCACCGCCCAGGCGAGTGCGAAAAGCCACATGTCAGTGTAGTTCCGTGCGCGGTGCGGCCGGGCTCGGTTGCAGCGTTCCACCTCCCCCGTCGGCCGGCTTGGCCACGACCGCCTGACCGGAGAGCCTCGCGCTCAGGCTCCCGATAAGGTAATAGAAGAGCGGCACGAAGAACAACGCGAGCGTGGTGGCGCCGACCATGCCGCCGATGATGCCGGTGCCGACCGAGTGGCGGGCGTTGGCCCCGGCGCCGGCCGCGATGGCGAGCGGCACGCAGCCCAGGATGAAGGCGAGCGAGGTCATGACGATGGGCCTGAGCCTCTGCTTCGCGGCCTCGATGGCGGCCTCACGCACCGTAAGCCCTTCCTGGTGCTTGAGCACCGCGAACTCGACGATCAAGATGGCGTTCTTCGCCGCGAGCCCGATGAGGGTCACGAGGCCGATCTGGAAGTAGACGTCGTTCTCGAGCCCCCGGAGCCAGATCCCGACGAGCGCGCCGAAGATGCCGAAGGGCACGGCGGTGATCACAGAGAAAGGCAAGCCCCAGGACTCGTACTGGGCAGCGAGTATCAAGAACACGAACACCAATCCGAACGCGAACACCGTCACCGAGGAGCTGCCCGCCTTCTTTTCCTCGAAGGCCTGACCGGCCCATTCCACGGTGTAGCCTTCGGGCAGCACCTCGGCCGCGACCTCCTCCATCGCCCGGATCGCTTGGCCGGTGCTGTACCCGGGCGCCGCATCGCCCGTCACCTTGGCGGCCAGGAAGTTATTGAAACGCGCCACGAGGTCGGGGCCGGTCTTGTAGCGGGTTTTCACCAGCGCGGAGAGCGGCACCATGTGGTCGTCGCGCTGGCGCACGTAGATGTTCTCGATGTCGGCGGGCGCCGACCGGTACTCCGGCTCGGCCTGCAGAATCACCTGCCAGACGCGGCTGTACTTGTTGTACTGGCTCACGTACAGGGAGCCGAAGAGGGTTTGGAGAGCATCGTAGACTTCCTGCACCGGCACGCCCAGGGTCTCGGCTTTTTCGCGATCGACATCGGCGAAGAGCTGCCTCGAAGAGGCGTTGAAGGTGGTGTTGAGCCCGGCCAGGTCCGGCCGCTCCTTGGCCTTGGCGATGAAATCGCGGGTCACCGCCGCGAGCCCCGCGACTCCTCCTTGCCCGCGGCTCTGGATCCAGAACTCGAAGCCGCCCTGATTCCCGAGACCCGGGATGGCCGGCGGATTCAGGGGCACGATGATCCCTTCTTTGATGGCCTGGAGCTTGGGCAGGGTGTTGTTGAAAACCGTAAATGCCGACAGCGCCTCGCCCTTGCGCTCGGCAAAGTCCTTGAGCGCGATGAAGAGGGTGCCGGCATTGGTCTTGTACTGATTGTCGAGCAGGCTATAGCCCGGAAGCGCGGAGTAGTCCTTGACGGCCGGCTCCTCGGCGAAGATCTGCGCCGCGCGCCTGGAAACGGCCTCGGTGCGGTCCAGGCTCGCGCCGTCCGGCATGATGACTGCGGCGAGGAGATATCCCTGGTCTTCCTGTGGCACGAAGCTGCCCGGGATGGCACCGAAGAGGTGCCAAGTGGCATACAGCATGGCGCCGAAGACAAACAACGAGATGATCACACGCTTGACGACCGCATGCATCCCGGCGCCGTATTTATCGGTGAGCCACGCGAAGGAATGGTTGAACCACCCGAAAAAGCCCTTGCGTTCTCCGTGGTGGGATTCCAGCATGAGCGCCGCGAGAGCCGGGGTGAGGGTGAGCGCCACGAAGCCGGAGATGGCGACCGAGACCGCGATGGTGACCGCGAACTGCTTGTAGAGCTGGCCGGTGGTCCCGCCGAGGACCGCGGTCGGCAGGAACACCGCGCCCAGGACCAGCACGATGGCCACCACCGGGCCGCTGACCTCGTCCATCGCTTGAAACGCCGCTTCGCGCGCCGAGAGCTTGAGCGCGGTCATCTTGTGCTCGATCGCCTCGACCACCACGATGGCATCGTCCACCACAATGCCGATGGCGACCACCATGCCGAACAGCGTCAAGAGATTGATCGAGAAACCGAGGACGGTCATTCCGATGAAGGTGCCGATGAGCGATACGAACACCGCGATGGTGGGTATCACGGTGGCGCGGAAGCTCTGTAGGAACAGATACACCACCAGCACCACGAGCACCACCGCCTCCAAGAGCGTATGGATCACCTCGTCGATGGAGGCCTCGATGAACTTGGTGGTATCGAGCGAGATGGTGTAGTCGAGACCCTCGGGAAAACCCTTCTTCAGATCCACGAGGGTCTTCTTCACATCTTCGGCCACCTTGAGCGCGTTGGCACCGGGCTGCTGGTAGACGGCGATCAAGGTCGCGGTCTTGCCGTTCAAGTTGGTGCGCAGGAGATAGTCCTTCAAGCCTAGCTCGGCGTGACCCACGTCCTTGAGCCGCACGATCGCCACGCCTTTCGGATCGCTGCGCAGGATGATGTTGTCGAACTCCGCGGGCTCTGTGAAACGCCCACGCGTGACCACCGGGAAGGTCATTTCCACGGGCCCCGCGGTCGGCGATTTGCCGATGGAGCCCGCGCCGAACTGCTGGTTCTGCGCCGCCACCGCCTGCTGGATATCGCTCGGCGTGATCCCGAGCGTCGCCATGCGGTCTGGATCGAGCCAGATGCGCATGGCCAGATCCGGCACGCCGAAGATGGCCGCCATGTTGGCGCCCGGAATGCGTTTGAGCGCATCGAGCACATAGAGATCGGTGTAATTGCTCACGTAGCGCTCGTCGTAGCGACCGTCCGGGGAATAAACCCCGATGATCAAGAGGAAGGTCTTCGAGCGTTTTTCCACCTTGACCCCGGTAGCCTGCACCGAGTCCGGCAAGAACGGCAGCGCCAGGTTCACCCGGTTTTGGACTTGCACCTGGGCGGTATCCGGATCGGTGCCGATCTCAAAATACACCGTCAGCGAATACTGCCCGGTCGAGGCGCTGGTCGAGTCCATGTAGATCATGTTGTCGACGCCGTTGACCTGGGTCTCGATGGGCGCGGCGACGGAGTCGGCCACGGTCTCGGCGTCCGCCCCCGCATAAGCCGCGCTCACCGTGACCTGGGGCGGAGTGATCTCCGGGTATTGAGCGGTGGGAAGATTGACCATCGCGGCCAATCCTGCGATGGTGATGACGATCGAAAGGACCGAGGCGAGGATCGGCCGCCGGATGCAGAGATGAGAGATCATGGCTTTGCGGTCGCTACGGGCGCGTCCTTTTTCGGCGCTGCGCCTGCCGCTTCCACGACCTTGACCGAAGCGCCGGGCCGCAGCTTGATCGCGCCATCGACCGCCACCTGTTCGCCAGCGCGCAGGCCCTCGGTGACGATCCAGTCCTCACCGAACCAGTCGCCCAGCATGACCGGGCGCGGCTCCGCCTTACCGTCCTTCGCGACCAGGAACACCATGTTGCCCTGGGCGGTTTGCAGGACCGCGCGCTTGGGCACGAGGATCGCCTTCGGTCGCACCGCGCCCGAGAGCTTCACCTGTACGAACTGGCCGGGGCGCAGGACCGTCTGCTGATTCGGCACCTCGGCGCGTAGGAGATAGGTGCCGGTGGTCTCGCTGAACTCGGCGTCGGCAAAAGTGATGCGGCCCTTCTCGGGAAACACCGAGCCATCGGCGAGTCCGATCTCGACCTCATAGTCGGCTCTTTCCGGACTGCGGAGATGGCCAAGTGCGGCCTCGTCCCGTACCTTCAGGATCTGGTTTTCCGAGACGCTGAAGCTCACCCGGATGGGCGAGAGCACCGAGACATTGGTCAGGAGGCTGTTGGAAAAATCGACGTAGGTGCCTTCCGTGACGACGGCATAGCTCGAAAGCCCCTCGACCGGCGAGCCGATGGTCGTATAGCCCAGATCGAGATCGGCGCCGATCACCTCCGCCCTGGCCGCCTCGACCGCCGCGGCCGCCGCCTGCTCCTGCCCGATGGCATCGTCGAGGTCCTTTTGGCTCACTGCGTTTTCGGCGGCGAGCGGGCGCACGCGGTTGAGGTTCGCGCGCGCCGTCCGCAGGCGCGCCTCCTGCTGGCCGAGCGCGGCCTTGGCCACTTTGAGCTTGGCCTCGAAGGGCTTGCGATCCATCAGAAAGAGCGTCTGCCCGGCCTTGACGATCTCCCCCTCCTCGTAGCTGCGCTTGTCCAGGAACCCCTGGACGCGCGCGCGGATCTCGACCTTGCGGGTGCTTTCCGTCTTGCCGACGAAGTCATAGGTCGCCGGGATGTCTTTCGGCGTGACCGTCACCGCCGTGACTTCCGTCGGGGGTGTCGCTTGCGGCCCGGGCGCCTCCTCGGTGCATCCGCCAATTCCCAAGAGGATGCCGACGAGCGCAAGTGAGACTTGCGTCGGCCGGGTCAGGAACGGATGGTGTATCAGCATGCGCCCGCTCGAAAACGATCGGCCCGGCAACGTGGCTCCATCATGGGTGACCGGAGCGTCATGGCCCTCGCGTCATGGTCCCAGTGTGGTGGCCCCTGTGTCATGGCGAATAACCTCGTCCCTGCATGCAGGCATGGTAGGCCTGCTGATGAGCCGTCGTCGCGGTATAGTATACAAAGCCTGTACCGCAGTTTCTGGGCCCAGTACTTGGCAGCGCTGTCCACATCGGCCGAAGGAGCGGTCCCGCTTTCGAGGGTCTTGCCCCGCGCCGCGATCGACCCCACGGCAAGCAAGGTGCCCGTCTTTACATCCGTGCTTGGCCTCGGCGCTCGCCCCAGTCGCATAGTACTGAGCGCTGGTCGCCATCGACTTGATCTGGGTCATAGAGCGCATTTGGGGCACTACGCTCGAAAGGGTTCCGGAAAAACGAACGGCCAAAACACCCGGTCAACTGCGGACCCAGAGCTCCGCCTCCTGCAATGAGGAAGGAGGAAAGAATTCGATCTCGGTGGCGCGGAGCCCTTTTCCCGTGAAAAGAAGCGCCTGCTCTTTCCAGCGTTCGTCGCCCACGATCCCAATCTTGACGATTTTATTGCCATAGTCCATGAGGAAGCCGGCATCGTCCCATCCCTCTCCCTTTTCCCATCCCTGGAAATTCTCTGTAATCACTAGCAGCCTCGGCCGTTGGCCTCGTGCAATCAGGTCGCGGGCCACGGTCTCCAATGCCCTCTGGTCCGCCACCCGCATGAGCCCTAGGATGCGGACGCACAAGACCTCACCGTCAGTCTCGATAATTTCGTAAGCCATTGTTTAATGGTAACCTAAGTGGAGCCGCCCTGATTCGGCGGACGTTTCAGAGCCCGCGAACCGCTTCCTCCCAGAGATCGCGCTGCGGGCGGAGATCGTTGCGCGTACACTTCACGAGGAGCAGCGCGAAGCACCGTCCGTCTCGGAGTTTGACCTCTGCGAGGCGAAGATCATGGATCGGCTCGTCGGTTGCTTTCGAAACCACGATATTCATGCGATTGAGCCGCAAAGGAACCTCCTGCAGCGAGAGGTGTTCCTCGGGGTGACCGAGTACCTTGTTGAGGTGAGGCACGTAATTCTCGAGATTCGATAGCGTCACATGAAGCTGCCGCAATCGCGTCTCGACCTCCCCAAGCTCCCGTTGTAGTTCCTGAACGTCCGGGCTCGCTTGCGGCTCGGCTTCGACCAAGGCTTCCAGGCCGCGGTGTTGCCGGCGCATGACCTTGACCTTGAGGCGCAGCATCGCGCGTTGCTGTTCCAGGCCCTTTTCACGTTCAAAGGCCTGGCTCACCTGATCCATCGCCTCTTCGACGAGATGATGGAAGGCACGCTGCTCGATCTGCCGGCGGAGCTCGGTTTCGGTGAGGGCGGGAGCGATCATCCGATGGTTGGTGAAGCTGACCGCGGTCTGCACTACGTCGCTCTGGACGACCTCGCCCATGAGTTCTTTTCCGAATATACGGCGCTCCGCGCGCTGCATGCCGAACAGGGCAAAGCACTCGTGGCTCCCTCTTCCAGCCCCTTGCTCGAAGAATTCCCGGACCTCCACACTCCGGCTGACGACGCCTGGGATATCGTCGGCGCGCGCGAAGGCGGCGTTGACGAGAGGGTCCGTGCTCCACGATTCGGCATCGAGAACGATAGGCCCCGCTATGCGCGCGACGATGTCTCGGTTGTGCCCGAGGGCTGCCTCCACCCCGGAGTGGAGCTTCTCCGCGTAGCGTCGGATCAGCCGGATCCGGGGGTCCGTTTCCTCGACCAGCCGTTCGATGGCCTCCCCAATTGCAGCCTCGTCCGGATTGCCGGGAGCACCTCCGCCAAATAGGGAACGGAACAATCCCATATGCAATCAACTCAACGCTCTAGGCACCGCCATCGCGCGCCAATGCGCTCGTCAGCGAGACAGATCCAGCACCCAGTGGTTTCGACATCCGATAGCGACGGCTTCATTGAGTGCAATGCCTTTCATGTGATCTTGTCTCCTATGCGCTTACCCCATCACATGATAGCCGCCGTCGATATACACGGTATCCCCGTTGATCATACGCGCTATCGGGAGGGCGAGAAAGGCGACTGCCGCTCCCACATCGGCGATAGTGGCAAGCTGGTGTTGCGGCGCCCGCTCGGCGGCTTCCGATAACATCTCGTCGAAATGTTTCAAGCCCGAGGCGGCACGGGTCTTCACGGGGCCCGGCGAGATGGTGTATACACGTATCCCCTTCGGGCCCAGCTCGTATGCCAGATAGCGCACGGCGCACTCGAGCGCCGCCTTGACGGGGCCCATGAGGTTGTAGTTTTTCACCACCTTTTCGGCGCCGTAGAAGCTCATCGCGAACAGCGCACCCCCATCAGGCATGAGCGGTTCCGCGAGCTTCGCCATGCGAATGAACGAATGGCAGGAGACTTCCATCGCCTTGAGAAACCCGGCACAGGAAGCGTCCACGAGGCGGCCTTGCAAATCGTCCTTGGGCGCAAACGCGATGGAGTGCAGGGCAAAATCCAGTCGTCCCCACCGCTCCCGAATCGCAGCAAACAGCTCTTCGAGTTGACCGGTCTGCTGCACATCGCAAGGCATGAAGATCTCGGCCCCGAGCTCTTTCGCGATGGGCTCCACATAGGGTTTGGCCTTGTCGTTCAGGTAGCTCAGGGCCAAATCCGCCCCTATGGTCTTGAACGCCTTGGCGCAGCCATAAGCAATCGAATCGCGATTGGCGATGCCGAGCACTAGCCCTTTTTTACCGGCCAGGCTTCTGTTTTCCGGTTCAAAGAGTTCAAACATGTCTGCGTTCCTTCCTTTTTTTAATCGATTTGGCGGGTTACGGCCTGTTGCCGCAATCACTCTTACCTAGCAATAGAGATCCGCCTTGGAATCGCGTGCGGTAGAAAGCTGTGAAAGTCCATCCCTGGACTTTCGCAACCCGCCGCCAAAGCGCCGCTTCGGCCTATCGTGTGTCGATGAGCACTCTATAAAAAGGTCTTCACGGCTTGTCCGACTCCAAGTATAGGTAACCCACGCCACCGGCCACGCCCACCCCCTTGGAGCCGGTTAGGGATACGGGCTGCAGCGTGAAGCTCTTCTTGCCGCCGCCGATGAGTACGTTCGCTCCCACCCCCACACCGACCGTCGCTGATGCCTTGGCACCGGTGTACTTTCCGGCGAGCGCGTAGTTCCCCGCACTGACGTCCGATGCCGGGGCGAAGACCGCCCACGCCAAGGTCTCATCCTGCTTGAGGTTGAGGTCGACCCCAAGCGCAATACCGGTCTCACCCTTATACTTCTCTTCCACAATACCCTCCTTGTAGTCACAGCTCACCTCCACGGAGGAGTGGATGAGGATCGATCTGCGGGTGCCGGGGACGCTCTTGCACGTCAGGGTGCCAATCTTGGCGCCAGACGGTGTATCGGCCGCCTGCAGCGTGCAGAGCGGCGCGGCGAGCAAGGCCGCCCCCAACGTCACAGCCCCTGTTGTTCCCAACGCAAAGTGCTTCATTTTTAACTCTCCTCTCTAACGGTTAGTCTCATAGGCTGCTCACATACACAGCCCACCTTCTGGCGTCGAAGAGAGCACGCGAGTGTCTCAAGCTTCCAGAATGGTCCTACCCCGAACCTCCACTCAAACGGCTCACGCCAACCCCATTCCTCTTTTTTCAGCAGCCGGCGGGTTACGGCCTGTTGTCCCAATCGCTCTTACATATGCCGGGCGACAGCAGCATCCGCGGGCGCGACGAGCCGCAACGTATGCAGGGCGATCATGCGTTCCTCATCGGTCGGAATGACCCACACCTCGGGGGACGTGCCGGGACGGGAGATCCGGTGCCGGTTCGCCTTATTCGCCTCTTCGTCCAACGTGATACCGAGCCAGGCCGCGTCCTGACAAACACGGCGGCGGATCTCGGGCGAGTTTTCACCGATCCCGGCGGTGAAGACCAATGCGTCCAATCCCCGCAGCGCCGCGGCCATGGCGCCGAATTCCTGGTCGATGCGGTAGACGAAGTAGTCGATTGCCTCCGAGGCACGGCGCTTCGGGCTCGCGAGCAGATCCCTGAGGTCGTTGCTGATGCCGGAGATCCCGAGCAGACCCGATTCCTTATAAAGGAGGTTTTCGATCCCATCGAGATCCATGCGCTTCTCGCGCATCAGATATAGAAGGACTCCGGGATCCAATCGGCCGCAGCGCGTCCCCATCGGGAGCCCGTCCAAGGCCGAGAACCCCATGGTCGTATCGAGGCTCTTGCCGCCTTTGATCGCGCACATGCTGGCACCGCTCCCGAGATGGGCGACGACCACTCGGCCCTCTGCGATCTCAGGTGCTAGCGCCTTAAGCCGACGGGCGATGTACTCGTACGACAGCCCATGGAAGCCGTATCGCCTCACCCCGTTCTGATAGATCTCATCGGGGAGGCCGAAGCGGTCGGCCACGCTCGGATGGCCTCGGTGGAATGCGGTATCGAAACAGGCGATTTGGGGAAGTCCAGGTCTTTTCGTGGCGATGGCGTGGATCGGCTTCAGGTTATGCGGCTGATGCAGGGGCATGAGTGGCACCAGCGCTTCCAGATCGGCCAATACCGTCTCATTGATCAACACCGAGGCGGCATACTTGGGTCCGCCCAGGACCACGCGATGCCCGACCGCCCATAGTTTTGTGCCCGCCGTATACTCGCGTAGCCACGCGCCGAGGGCGTCAAACGCCTTTTCATGCGCCTCATCCGCCGGGACAGCCGCCCACTCGGTTTCCGCCAGTACCGCTCCGCCCGAGTCCTTGGCGAGGAAGCGCGGAGCGCTGATGATCCCCTCGATCTGACCCTTGGCGATCATTTCGAGATCGCCATCGGTGGGATCGAAAACGGAGAACTTGACGCTGGACGAACCAGCGTTCAGGACCACCACGAGGCCGTTCATGACGCGCTCGCGCTTGGCGTGCCGCCCCCCCGTAAGGCATGGGCATACAGCACGGCGACGGCGCAAGAGGCCATGCGCGAGCGCACGCTGTCGGCGCGGCTGGTGAGAACGATCGGCACTCGCGCCCCGAGGACGAGCCCCGCGGCATCGGCCTCAGCGAGGAAGGTGAGCTGCTTCGCCAAGATGTTACCCGCCTCGAGGTCGGGTGCGAGCAGGATATCCGCATCCCCCGCGACCTCGGACTCGATGCCTTTGGTCTTGGCCGCCTCCTTGCTGATGGCATTGTCCATTGCCAGCGGGCCGTCGAGGAGGGCGCCCGTGATCTGCCCGCGCTCTGCCATCTTGCAGAGCGCGGCAGCGTCGATAGTGGACGCAATCTTGGCACGCACCGTCTCGACTGCCGACAGGATCGCAACCTTCGGCAGTGCGATCCCGAGGGCGCGAGCCAAATCGATCGCGTTCTGGCAGATGTCGCGTTTGGCATCGAGATCGGGTGCGATGTTGATGGCCGCATCGGTGATGAGGAGCACCTTGTGATAGGTGGGCACGTCCATAACAAAAATATGCGTGATGCGCCGCTCTGTGCGGAGCCCGGTGCTGGACGAGACCACAGCACCGAGCAATTCATCGGTGTGCAGGCTCCCCTTCATCAGCACCTCGGCCTCACCCGCACGGACCAGCGCCACGGCCTTGACCGCGGCCGCGTGGCTGTGCTCGGCGTCCACGAGCCGATAGGCTTCTAGGTCGAGTCCGCATTGCGCCGCCACCTGTAATATCTTCTGTGTGGGCCCGACGAGTGTTGGGTTAATGAGCCCGGCTTCGGCCGCCTCGATAGCGCCCCTCAGAGCGGTTTCCTCACAGGGGTGCGTGACGGCCACCGAGACGGGGTCGAGCTTGGAGCACCGTTCGATCAGGGCCTTGTACCGGTCGTGCCGCTGTACGATGACACCGGGTGCTTCCACGACGGGCCCGGCCCACTTCTCGGTCGGCGCGCGCACCTCCGCGGTGCCGGTCAAAACGAGTGCCTGCTCCTGATTGACGAGACGGCAGTCGAAGATCACCAGACTGTCCTCGCCCCTTTTGTCTTTCACGGTGATGGTGAGGGTGACCGTGTCGCCGACGTGGACCGGTTGCAGAAACCGGAGGTCCTGGCGGCGGTACACCGTGCCCGGCCCCGGGAGTTTGTTGCCGAGGAGGCTCGAGATCAGCGCACCGCCCCAGAGGCTATGGGCGACGACCCCGGCCCGGCCGCTCTTCTTCATGTACTCGCTGTCCAGATGCGAGGGGTTGAGGTCGCCAGAGGCCTCCGCGAAAAGGCTGATGTCCTCCTGGCTGAGGGCGCGGGTGAGCGTGGCGGAATCGCCGACGGCAATCTCGGCGAAGGTGCGGTTTTCAATGGTTTCTTTAACCATGGATTATTCTCTTGGCAACCGCCGAGTTTCGAAGTTAAGCAGCCGCTCCTTTCTTGCGCATTGCCACCACAGGTTTGACTGTGTCGACGCCGAAAAGCCCGGCGACGCGGGCGAGGCGCCGGCGCCGCTCCTCGCTCGGCTCACCGGCAGCCAGCACGATCTCCCGAATGACCGCGAACCATTTCTGCCTCTGCTCGAAGTCATCGGGCAACATCCCGGGGATAGCGGATACCGCGCCCTCCTGATCGAGCACCAACAGGTAGAACTGTTCGCGTAGTTTTTGCTTGAACTCCGCGAGCGGCAATCCCTTATGTTCGGCCCGTGCCCGACGCAGAACGGCGAAGCCACGCTCGTCGACGAAAGCATCTCCGATCCCGATATAGAGCATCGCACGGATCCCCGCCTCGCGCAGACCGCCTTCCGTGATCCGGCCCTTGAGCTCCGCGATCTTGCGTTCAACAAAGGCCCGCTCCTCCGGCTCGAGGCCTGGGCGGCGGCGCGGGGCCTCGTCGCTGGCCTTCAGCCCCAACATTGCCTGCATCAAGGGCGACCCATAGATGGCGTGAAAGAACGCTTCCAGGGTTTGATCGCGGAGATTCCCGTAAGCCTGAAGCAAGGTGACGATGGTCCGCGACGCCTGTTCCTGGAAAGCCACGAAGGGGTTGTCGGGCAGGGCCGCGCGACGCTGCGCGCGCACCTGTTCCGCAAGCTGGGCCACCGGCTGCATGAAGGGGTTGGCATCCGAAAAAATCTCGTACTGCAGACGCAGCGGATGGAGCTTGTGCAACCGCTCCGCCGTTTGCTCGTTGACCATAGCCCTGATCCAGGGCTGCAGAAACGTGCGGTAAAGCTCCAAGTTGATCTCGGAGAGCCCGGCCACGGCGGCGAATTTGCGCTCATCCGCGAGGTCGTTGCAGCCGAGTGCACGGATATCTTCGAGCGTGCGCGCCTCGAAGCGGACGATAAAGTCACCGGTCGCCAGCTCGGCGTTGGCGTCGTGCTCCGACTTGGGTCGGATCACCGCCTCGTAGAGACCCGGCGGCAAGCAGTCGATTAAATCGATATTGTGGGCAAATTCCTGGTGCTCTTTGACCGCCACCTTGCCGGAGACGAAGATGCCGAGATGACCAATCGATTCATGGACACAGTAAACGATGGTTTGACCGTGCGCGCGGATGTCGTCGACATCCTTATAAAGGTCGAGGATCCAGCCGAGCGCCTGCGAAGGTGGGGTTATATCGTCTCCCCGGGAGCAGAAGCACACGATGGGGGACTTGATGTTGCGCAAATCGATCCGCACTCCCTTCGCAGTTACGATCTCGGCGGTGGCGAGCTTGTTCCCGACGAAGAGCTTATCGACGATGTATTGCATCTCCTCACCGTTCAAGGTGGGGTGCACCGTCCACCATTTCTCGAAGCCGAGGTAGCGTAGAGTCTCCGTGTCGACCTTGGCCCAGACGTTGTATTGTTTGCTCCAGAGCGTATTGGCCGGATTGAGGTTCTCGAAGTTGGCCACCAGCCAGGAACCGTCAAACTTTCCATGGCCGAGATCGCTGGTCAGGGCGGTGAGCCAACTCCCGCCCAGGAGCCCACCCGTGTATCGCATTGGATTTCTCCCGTGCACCCCCGCCCAGTAGGAGAGCGGTGATCCCGCAAGCAGGATTGGCCCGAACAACTCGGGACGCTGCGCGGCCACCAGCATAACCGCCCAGCCGGCCTGGCAGTTGCCGATGACGAAGGGCTTGCCGTCCGCGTCCGGATGCAGCTCGATGACCCTCTCCAAAAATTGCGCCTGCGCTTCGGCGATGTCCTCGATGGTCTGGCCGGGAACGGGCTCCGGCAGGAAGCCGATGAAGTAAGTAGGATAGCCCGCCTCGATCGCCATCCCGATCTCGCTTTGTGCCTTGAAGCCGCCGATGCCCGGGCCGTGCCCGGCGCGCGGGTCAATGACGACGACGGGACGGTTTTTCGGATCCACCGATCTGCCCGCCGGCACTTTGATCCGCACCAGAACGTAATTGACCGGTCGTTTGAGGGAACGGCCGTCCATGACAACGTCCTCTTTGTCCACCTCGAATTCGAGCACGTGCGGCGCGATCTTCGACAACTGCTCGAGGTACTGGTTGCCACGCTCTCGCAACACATCGAGGAACAGGCAGCTACGCTGGCCCGCGTCGATGAGATACTCCCAGCCGGGAGCGAAGAGACCGACGGTGGCAATCGAAGGAGGACCGTCGCCCTTTTTGCTTTCGCCGCCGCGGTGGTTTGCCGTGACTGCCGGTACCCAGAAATTCGTGAAGACGCCCGTCCACTCGGACATCGTGTCGAGGCCCTGCTTCGCCAGGCGAAGTGGGATGTCACTGAACGTTAACATATTGATCTTCCCCGCCAAGGTCAGTGTTTCGGGCGACCTATGCCGCAATGCACCATAGTACTACATGAATGGACGGCGCGACAAGCGGCCGTCCTAGCTGGAACCGCCAGGCTCACCTTAGCCCGTCGGCCCTCCGGCCACCGCAATGTTATGGGCACCCCGTGGCGGCAGTCTTGATTCAGGCCAAGCCGCGGTCCTTGGCCATGCCGCCACAGCCCTTTGACGAACGCCACCCCGCCCCGGACCGTCCCGTCACCACGCCCGCCCATTCCGGGAAAGCATCATCGGTGGCCAACTGCAAAAGCGCATTTGAATATACTAACGTTTTTGTCATCGGCCCTGGCTTTTCTCCTCCAATGCCGGCGCGCTCGCTTGGGACGGTCCGCGCAGGTTGCCGACCAGGATATGGAGGCTGACAAGCAGCACCCACGGCGGGAAGACCATCAGGATCCCTTCGATGTAGCGGCTGCTGAAGAGGAGCAGCAGCCGACAGCGCATAGCCGAGGAACGCAATCCAGCGCGCGATGAAACCGGTGCGCAGCGCGAGCGTGGACGTAGCGATCATGAACACTCCCGCCATCTCGATTGCATAGATGTTCATGATCTCGTGGGTGATGGCGCTGCCGAAGGTGAACGTGGGAGAGCCGAGCAGGCGCTCGGGTGCGGCCACAAAGGCGATGATGATGCCGCCCGCCACCGCCGCGCAGAAGAACAACATGGCCAGGAACAAGAGGCCACTGCCGAAAAAGACGGTGGCGAAAAAGCGGTCTTCCCGCTCTCCCAGACGGTCGCGCAGCACGCCGATGAACCACAAGAAGGCGATGCCCTCGAAGGGTACCAGGCATGCAGCCACTCGCCGTGCTGATTCCCCGTCCGCTCCATCTCATCCGCTTCCATGGCGTGCTTGCGCCCAACGCCCGGCTACGTTCCGACATCATTCCGAACGTGCCGGTCAACGCCAATACCCCTTCAGCGGACCACGCTGCTCCCGCGGCGTCTGGCCCCATGAGCGGTTCCCGGCTGCTCAAACGAGTGTTCAAGATCGACATCGAGCAGTGCCGCCAGAGGCACCTTGAAGCTCATCGCCGCCATCATCCACCGCGATTGCCAAGATCCTCACCGATCTCGGTTTGCCCGTCCGAGCACCGCCCCGAGCAGCAGCCAGGGCCTTCGATCGATTCCAACAGGACCTGATCCCCCCACCGATCCCCCGCTCCCATCCGCTTCAGCCGCTGAGGCGACCCTCCCCCTTGGCCCTCGCTCGCCCGAGACGCCAAAACGCCCCGAGCAGTGCGCCTCGGGCCGAAGGGCCTCCACAATGCTCGGATCCCGGGCCGAGGACCCGTATGCTTAGCCGAGCAGTACTCTACCTCATCAGAAGAAAGCGCGTTTAAAATCCCTATTCGCGACGCAATACCCAGCCCATGACCGCGCCGGAGAGGCCCCCCTCGCGCGCGGTGGCGGAGCGCGCGGATCACGCTGGTATCCTTCCAGCCCGTTCCAGCCCGGCCCTGGGGGGCCCGGACCCCCAACATCAGAGCGAGGACAGAATGCCAGTTGCCCGATTCGTGCTCGTTGCTGCGGCGTCCGCGATCGCGTCGGTCGCGCTCGCGCAGAACCTCGGCTTCCTAGAGGGCGGCCCGATGGAGCACATGAATGCCGAGGACATCGAGCTCCTGACGAAGAACTACCGCGAGGCCCTGGAGAAGCTGCCCGACGGGCACACCAACGCGTGGCTCAACTCGAAGACGGGCCATTCGGGAACCGCGACGCCGCGGAAGTCCTTCCAGCGCCGCGGCCGCGAGTGCCGGCTTCTCGAGTTCACCAACGCGGCCGACGGCCTGACCGTGCGCAGCGAGTTCACGTTCTGCAAGCAGCCCGACGGCGCGTGGAAGATCCCGAGCTGAGCCGGGCTTGATCGGCGGGCCGGGTGGCGGCATCTACCCCGGGCGATGGGAACACCAACGGCTGCCATGAGGGACGGCGCTCTTCACCTCCTACTGACCGGCCGGACGGCCCGCGGCTGGGCGGAGGTCAGCTGGATGTCTTCCGTTTCATGGCGGATCACGAGACACGCGCCCTCACGCAGCGCGTAGGTGACCGTCTCCAGACCGATCTCGACCTCCAGCCTTTGCCCGCGGTACGTCAGGGGAAACCGCAGGATCGCGTGGTCCTCCGGCGCGCGCCGTGGCCGGAAGGACAACGTCCCGTCATCGTCCCGCATACCGCCAAACCCGTAGGTGAGCATCATCCAGGTGCCGCCCATCGAGGCGATATGGCAGCCGTCCTTCACGTTCCCGCCCACGTCGGCTAGATCCATGAGCAGGGCCGCCATCCCGTACCGAATCGCTTTGTCCATCTCGCCGATCTGGGCGGCGATGATGGCCTCGATGCACGACGACAGCGAGGAGTCGCCGGTGGTCAAGGGATCGTAGAACTCAAAGTTACGCTGCTTCGCCTCTAGGGAAAACTCATTGCCCAGCAGGAACATCGCCAGCACCACGTCCGCCTGTTTGATCACCTGCTTCCGGTAGATGTTGAGCGGATGATAAAAGAGCAGCAGCGGGTAGTGGTCGGGCGGCGTGTTCTGGAAGTCCCAGGGCTCGCGGTCCAGAAAGTTGTCATCTTGCGGGATAATCTTCAGCTTGTCATCATACGGCACGTACATGCTCTCCGCCGCGCGTGTCCATGCCTCGACCTCCGACGGTTCGAGCGCCGTTTTGTGCACGAGCGCGTTGTACACCTCCGGTGTTGTGGCGTGCAGGGACTCGATCGTCTGGGCGGCGTAGCGCAGGTTCTCTCGGGCCATCAAGTTGGTGTAGGCGTTGTTGTTCACGACCGTGTTGTATTCGTCGGGCCCGGTGACGGCGTTGATGCAGAAGGCTCCTCCCTTCCGCGCCGAGTAGAAGCCCAGGTCGAGCCAGAGGCGGGCCGTTTCCACGAGCATCTCGGCCCCGTAGTCGTGCAAGAATAGCTCGTCGCCCGTGGCCTGCACATACTTGCGCAACGAATACATGATGTCGGCGTTAATGTGGTACTGGGCGGTGCCGGCGGCGTAGTAGGCCGAGGCTTCTTCCCCGCTGATCGTGCGCCATGGGAACATGGCGCCGCGATGGCCCAAATGCCTGGCCTGCGCGCGGGCCTGCGGCAGCATCTTGTAGCGGAAGGTCAGCAGATTCCTGGCGATCCGGGGGAGGGTATACGTCAGAAACGGCAACAGGTAGATCTCCGTGTCCCAAAAGTAATGCCCCTCATACGCTTGTCCGGTGAGGCCTTTCGCGGGCACGCCTGCGTCTTCCGCACGCGCCACGGCCTGCAGGATGTGAAACAGGTTGAAGCGGATCGCTTGCTGGATCTCCACGGTGGTGCGCTTCGTGCGGTCCTCCCTGATATCCCTGACCCGGACATCGCTGCGGCGCCAGACATCGTCCAGGTACTGCTCTTGGGCGGCGAGCACCTGCTGGAACCCCTGGGGCATCACGCGATCCAGCGTCCACTCAGCACGGCCGCAGAGTTCTTCCGACGAAGCCGTCGGTGACGTCTGATAGACCATGTATTTGGTGAGGTGGATCGGACAGCCCGGCCGGGCCTCAATGGTGAAGGCGACCTGGCCGAAGTCCTCGGTGTGGACCGCTTTGTAAGTGTGCGAGCAGGCAGTCTCCAGCGTATGGTCCGTGGCACACGTCAGGGTCAGGCGGCTCTTGTCGGTTGCATGGCACAGCACGATCCGACGGTCTTTAGCATAGCTGGTTCGGTGATGCAGCACCTTTCCTGCAAAGACGCTCGCCTGCCGCGGATCCTCCCCGTTGGCGCGGGCGCTTGGCGCATTGGCCACCATCTCCGACGCGATCACGATGGGGTGTTGACGGGGACCTCATTCCGCTGAATTTTGGGGTTTAGCGCGTACGCCCCCAAAATCGTTCATTAGCTCGATTCCGAGGTAGACGTTGTAAAACGTTGGGTGTGATCCGACGGACAACGTC
>JBOIDR010000085.1:0-18544 GCA_050740695.1 Gammaproteobacteria bacterium
TCGAGTTAGTTTCGCGGTCGGATGCCATCAAAAACTTTCGCGATCTCAGCCCTAGAGCGACGGCACACCCTCGTAGTGTCTTTCATAATCAAGGGCGCTGCGTCATCGAATCATGAAAGTTAGTGAGCAACATCTAGCCCGGGCGCCGGCGAGGCGGCCGGGCTATCCATGCGCGTTCATCCCCACATGCTGCGGCACGGGTGCGGGTACTTACCTCACGAACTCGGGGGCGCCGGCCGTTGGGGACGTTGCGCCAAGCGGAGGTTCACGCCGTGCACCGCCGCATACCGTGGATTTGTGCTGTTCGCCTTGGGGACGCCACCAAATCCCCTGTTCTCCGATGCGCTTCCAATCCAGGCTCACCCAACGCCCTTCGGCATAATCATACAACCCGCAGCGTTTCATCACCGCGTAGTGGCGCACCGGGGTCCAGCGCCAGGACAGGAGGCGCGTACCGGTGGCGGATTCCAGGTGCGTCTCGGCGTCCGCCAGATGGCACGCGGGAATGCGCGTGTCCAGATGGTGGAGCGTGTGGTTCATGACGACATTGGGCAGGACATACCACCAGATCCCGCGGAAGGTGACGTGGCAGGCCCCGGCCTCCTGGGAAAATTCTTCCCGCCATTGCGCCGCGCATCCGTACCACTTGAGCCGCGGGTGGGTGTGATTGAAGTACACGACGAAGCCGATCGCCCAGGTGATGATGATGAGCGAGACACCTGCGAAAAGCGCCGTTCCGCCGAGGAACCGCTCGATTTCCAGTTCGCATAGGAACGCCGTCGTTCCCCCGACCAGCAACCACGTCGTCACTGTAGTGGCGACGTCCGCGTAGGCCGACGGCGCAACGCGCCTGGGCACGATCCTGGTCGGCCATGCCAATCTCCGTCGCCACAGCTCGACGGCGTAGTAGAGCCCGATGCCGGCGCCGGTCGGATGGCGGTAGATGCATTCCATGAATTGCCTCACCTTGGAAAGGCGGCTGAATTCATCGGGAGACAACGGAGTCCAGACGAAATCGTGTCCGCGCAGGTTGGTGAAGTTATGGTGCAGCCCATTATGGAAGTAGGCCCACAGGGAGAAACTGTGGGCGCTCGGCACGAACGCCATCCGGCCGATGAGCGCATTGAGCAGGCGGCTGGTCGTGAGACTGCCGTGGCAGGCGTCATGGCCGATGACGAACAACTGGCTGCCCGCCACCCCGCCGATGATGGATAAGATCACCGCGGCCGGAACGCTTTCGACTGCGACGCTGCCGGAGAGCGCCGCCATCCAGATCCCCATGGGAAGCAGCGACCACAACAAGGGGTCGCAGCGGTCCTGGGCGTGAAACCGCTCGAGCCCGGTCGATCGTGACATCATGCACCCCGGTGCGCGACAAGCAGTGGCGAGCGATGCCCGCCGGCCCCATGGTGAGACGAGCGGCTCCGGGCCGCGATCGCCGCCCAAGCGGACCATGCGGTGAGGGAAAGTAAATCGTTCATCACGCGCTAGGCGCGTGGCCTCGCATATTCCGATAGATTGCCATGATCCATCGGCCATGATCAATCGGCCATGATCAATCGGCCAGGATCAATCGAGATATGTAATCCGGCGGGGCGACGGGTTTGCGGTGGCGCGGCGGAGCGCCCGCCGGCCGAGGCGTGCACGGCTATTTTTCTTATACTTCCGCAGCATTGACCGTTGCGAAATCGCGTTGACGTACCTACCTGTCCTCTCCCCAGGACCCACCTCACCCCCCCGGAAGCTGCGCCCACGGCCGTTCCCCGCTCGGGAGGTTTTGTAGCTCAGGCAAGGGACGGCTGAACAGATAACCCTGGCCCTCCTCGCAACCGAGGCGGCGTAGGACGGCAAGTTGGGCCTCGGTCTCCACCCCTTCGGCGATGACGCGGAGCCCCAGTGTCCGGCTCAGGCTGACGATGGCCTCGACGATCGCCACGTCGCCCGCGTCGCCCGGGATGTCGCGAACGAAGGACTGGTCTATCTTGAGTCGGTCGATGGGCAGGTGTTTGATGACGCTGAGTGAGGAGTAGCCCGTCCCGAAGTCATCGATCGCGATCGAGACCCCTAGCGCCTTGAGCAAGTCGAGGAGGTGCCGGCTATGCTCGATGCGCTGCAAGGTGCTTTCGGTGATCTCGAGCTCGAGGAAGGAAGCCGGGAGGCCGCTCTCGCCGAGCGCCTCGCGCACGGTGTCCTCGAAGTGGTCGCGGGCGAACTGGCGGACCGAGACGTTGACGGAGAGCTGGAACGGCGGCCCTCCAGCACGCAGCCGTTCCGCGGCCTGCGCGCAGGCCGTGAACAGCACCCAGCGACCGAGCGGCTCGATGATCCCGCTCTCCTCTGCGATCGCGATGAAGCGATCCGGCATGATCAGGCCGTGCCTGGGATGCTGCCAGCGTACCAGCGCCTCGACCCCGGTGAGGGCGCCGTCGCTCAATGCCACCTGTGGCTGGTAGTGGAGCACCAGGCTCTCGGTAGCGAGCGCGCCCCGCAGACCCTGCTCGATGCTCAGGCGCTCGGCGGCGCGCGCCGCGAGATCCACGGTATAGAAACAGTAGCGGTTGCGCCCTTGCGCCTTGGCGCTGTACATGGCCGTATCGGCGGCCTTGAGCAGCGCATCGCGGCTGCGGCCGTTATCCGGGTAGACACTGATGCCCACGCTCGCGGAGATGCCGACCGGCTCCACTCCGATCTCCACGGGCAAGGCCAGGGCCTCGAGGAGCTTGCCCGCGATGCGCGCCGCGTCCTCGGATCTGGCGCAGTGATCGAGCAGGACAACGAACTCATCGCCCCCGAGCCGGGCCGCGGTGTCGTTGGCTCGCAAGCCTCCTTTGAGCCGGGCGGCGATGGTCTGGAGCAGCAGATCGCCGCTCGAATGGCCGAGGGTGTCGTTGATGACCTTGAAACCGTCGAGGTCGAAGAACAGGATGGCGCAGCGCCCCTCCTCGCGCTGCGCCCGCGCCAGCGTCTGATCGAGCCGGTCGTTGAACAACAGGCGGTTGGGGAGACCGGTGAGCGGGTCGTGGTGGGCGAGGTGATTCAACTGCGCCTCGGCCCGGCGCATGGCGCTGATATCGGAGAAGGCGACGACGTAATGGCCCGCCGCGCCGCGCTCGTCCCGCACCACGCTCACGTTCTCCCAGATCGGGAAGACCGTGTCGTTCTTGTGTCGGCAATAGGTCTCGCCCTGCCAGTGGCCGCCGGGGTTGGTTTCGAGCCGGCGGTAGAACTGATCGCTATGGCGGCGGGCGTGCAAGAGCACCTCCGGGTCCTGTCCCAGCGCCTCGTCCGGGCGGTAGCCCGTGATGGCGGTGAAGGCCGGGTTGACCGATACGATGCGATGCTCGCGATCCGTGAGGAAGATCCCCTCGGCCGTGGTCTGGAGAACCACCGCGGCCTGCCGCAGCCGCTCCTCGGCCTCTCGCCGCGCGGTGATGTCCTTCATGACCCCGACCACGCGCCGCCGGCCGGCCGGCACCGTTACCGAGGGCTTGGCATGGGCCTCGATCCAGCCGATCGCCCCCCCGGGCCGCTGGGTCCGGAACGTGAGGTTCAATGATCTGCCGAACGCCACCGCCTCTTCCATCGCCTGCTGGACCCCCGCGCGGTCCTCCGGGTGCAGCACCCGCGCCAGGAAGGCCGTCCAGGGCTGGTCGATCGGCTCCCGCTCCCCCCCGAAGATGGCTTGGAAGCCCGCGCCAGCGGTGAGCCGGCAACTGGCGGTATCCCACTCCCAGACCCCAACGTCGGCCACATCGAGGGCGAGCTGCAGGCGCTCCTTGCCTTGTTCGATAGCGGCGGCCTCGGCCGCGCCGCGGGAAAGCGCCATCTGCAGGGTAGCGTGCAGCTCGCGCGCCTCGACCGGTTTGACCAGATACCCGAAGGGCAGGCTCGCCTGGGCCCGCCGCAAGGTCTCGTCCTCGGCGTAGGCGGTCAAGAACACCACCGGGATGCGACAGCCGGCGTAGATCTGGCCCGCCGCCTTGACCCCGTCCGTAGCCCCTTCCAGGTAGATATCCATGAGCACGAGATCCGGGCGCAGCTCGCTAGCCTTCTCCACGGCCTCCTCGCCGCTCGAAACCGTCGCGGCTACCCGGTAGCCCAGGGCCTCGAGTAGCGATCTCAAGTGGAAGGCGATGACCCGCTCGTCCTCGACGATCAGAATGCTCGTTGGGTTCAACGCTTATCTCCCCCTGGTCGGGAAGCGCAGCTCGAAACACGCCCCGGGCCCCGGACCGACCCGCAGGCTCCCATGCATCTGGTCCACGAACAGCGCCACGAGCTGCAAGCCGAGTGATGCCGCCGCATCGATGTCGAACCCCGGTGGCAGGCCCACGCCGTCGTCGCGCACGGTGAGCACCGCCTCGCGGTCCCCGTGCGCCTTCAAGGAGAGGCCGATCGTTCCCCTCCGGCCGCCGGGGAAGGCGTGCTTGAATGCATTGCTCACGAGCTCGTTGACGAGCAGCCCGCAGGGTATTGCTCGCTCTAGATCCAGGTTCACCTTGGCCACGTCAGGCTTTAACGCAATGTGTTGCGGATCCACCGGATACGCATCGAGCGCTATCTGTGTCAAGCGTTCCAGGTAGTCCCCGAGATCGACCCGCGAGAAGTCGTTGCGCTCGTAGAGGAGCTGGTGGACCAGGGCCATGACCCGCATGCGGCCCTGGCTCTCGGCCAAGGCCGCGCGGGCGCCCGGGTCCTGGCTCCGGCCAGCCTGCAGATCGAGGAAGCTGGAGATGATCTGGAGGTTGTTCTTGACCCGGTGGTGGACCTCTTTCAACAGTGTCTCTTTCTCCCGGAGGGCGGCGGCCAGAGCCTGCGTCGTGCGAAACAGCTCCGCGAAGACGGCCACCTTGGATTTCAGGATCTGTGAGTTTACCGGCTTGGTGAGGTAATCCACGGCGCCCGCGCCGTAGCCCTTGAGGACATCTTGGTCCTCGAGAAAACGGGCGGTGAGGAAGAGGATCGGGATGTGTTCGGTCTTCTTGCAGCCCTTGATCAACCGCGCCAGCTCCAAGCCGCCCATCTCAGGCATCTCGACGTCCAGCACGATGGCGGCGACATCCTGGGCGAGGAGCGCCTCCAAGGCCTGGTTGGCGCTATACGCGCGGATCAAGCGGTACTCCGGGGCATCGAGGATGCTCTCCAGCACCACTAGGTTTTGCGGCTTGTCATCCACCAAAAGGATGTTGGCGCGCTTGTCCACCACCACCTCCTCTCCTTAACGGTACAGCCAGACGCGCGAGGGATTTATTCTGCTTTTACGGTCTCGCGATCCGGGCCACTCTCAGTCGCAGAGCGCCTCCAGGAGCCCCTGCTGCGCCGAACGCGGTTTGTGCGCGCCCGGCGTACAGCGCCTGTAGGTCCCGCTCGGCTCCAGGACCCAGGCCTGGGTGTTGTCGGAGAGATAGCTCATGAGCCCCTCCTGGATGATCCGTTGGCGGAGGCGCTTGTCGTCGATCGGGAAGGCGGTCTCGATGCGCCGGAAGAAGTTCCGGGCCATCCAGTCGGCGCTCGACAGCAAGACCTCCTCCTCGCCGCCGTTCCCGAAGTAATAGACGCGGCTGTGCTCCAGGAAGCGCCCGATGATGGAGCGCACCTGGATGTTCTCGGAGACCCCTTTGATACCCGGTCGCAAGCAACACACCCCGCGTACGATAAGGTCGATCCGGACCCCGGCCTGAGAGGCCGCGTAGAGCGCGCGGATCACCTGCTCCTCGTTGAGCGCATTGAGCTTGGCGATGATGCGTGCGGGTTTGCCGGCGCGGGCCAGTGCGGCCTCGCGCTCGATATACTGGAGCAGGGTCTTGTGCAGGGTGAAGGGCGATTGCAGGAGGCGCTTGAGCTTGCCCGGACGGCCCGGCGCGGTGAGCTGCTGGAACAGCTTGTGGCAGTCCTCGGCGATGGCGGCATCACAGGTCAAGAGGCCATAGTCGGTGTAGAGGCGCGCCGTGCGGGCGTGATAGTTGCCGGTGCCGAGGTGCACGTAGCGGCGCAGCTGCCGCCCCTCGCGCCGCACCACGAGCGTCATCTTGGCGTGGGTCTTATGGCCCACGATCCCGTACACCACGTGCGCCCCGGCCTCCTGCAGATCGCTCGCGAGCTCGATGTTGGCCTCCTCCTCGAAGCGCGCCCGCAGCTCGATGACCACGGTGACCTCCTTGCCGGCACGCGCCGCGGCGACCAGCGTCTCGGCGATGGCCGAGTCCGGGCCTGTGCGGTAGAGGGTCTGCTTGATGGTGAGGACCTCCGGATCGGCGGCCGCCTGGCGCACGAAGTCCACGACGGGGGCGAAGGATTGGAAGGGGTGGTGGAGCAGCACGTCTCCCTTGCGGATGGTATCGAAGATATCGATGTTGCGGGTGAGTCGCGGCGGCTGGCCGGGCGCGAAGCCGGGGTACTTGAGGTCCGGGCAATCGACGAGATCGCCGATGGCCATGAGCCGCATGAGGTTCACGGGGCCGTTGCACTGATAGACGTCCTCTGCGCCGAGCTTGAACTGCTGGCTCAGGAAGGCGGTCATGTCGGCGGGGCAGTCGTCCGCCACCTCGAGGCGCACGGCATCCGAGAAGCGGCGCGCCGGGAGCTCACCCTCTAGGGCGCGCAGGAGGTCATCCACCTCCTCGTCATCGACCAGCAGATCGCTGTTGCGGGTCACCCGGAACTGGAAACAGCCCTGCGGGCGCATGCCCGGGAACAGATCGCCGACATGGGCATGGATGATCGAGGACAGGAACACGAAGTCGTGCGGCCCGTCGGAATGGGATTCCGGCATCCGGATGAGCCGGGGCAGCGAGCGCGGCGCCTGCACGATGGCGATGCCGCTGTTGCGGCCGAAAGCGTCCTTGCCCTCCAGGTCGACGATGAAGTTCAGGCTCTTGTTGAGGATCCGCGGGAAGGGATGGGCCGGATCGAGGCCGATGGGGCTCAAGACCGGAAGCAGCTCGCGGTTGAAGTGGCGCTTGACCCAGCGTTCCTGGCGTGCGGACCACTCCGAGCGCTTCAGGAAACGGATCCCGTGGGCGGCGAGGCGCGGGATGAGGGCATCGTTCAAGATCGCGTACTGATCGCGGATGAGGGCCCGGGTGGTCTCGGCGATGCGCTTGAGCTGCTCGCTGAGCCCGAGCCTGTCCGGTCCGATCGGGGCCGCGCCCAGTGCCACCTGCTGTTTCAGGCCGGCCACGCGGATCTCGAAGAACTCATCGAGATTGCTGCTCACGATGCATAGGAATTTGAGACGCTCGAGCAACGGCACCGACTCGTCGCGCGCTTGCTCCAGGACCCGGCGGTTGAACTCGAGCAGCGAGAGCTCGCGGTTGAAGTAGAGATCGGGTTGGCGGAGGTCCACCACCTCCTCGGCCGGTGCCGGGGGGGCCTGGGCTACCTCGGGCGTCGACGTGGCGCTCGTCAGGGCGGGGCTCGCCATGTGTCCCATGCTAGCACAGCCGCCGGAAACCATGTGTTACGGCGGGCGCGGCAGCGATGTGGGAGCCCGGAGCGCGGTAGGGGGGTGGGGACTTGCGGGCTAGGGTACGGTCGGGAGAAAAGACCCCTGACCCCGTGAGGTCAGGGGTTGCGGAAGCTTGCCGAATACGGCGCTCAGTAGTCGGCCGCCGCTTGCCCCTCGGTCATTTTCGCGATGGCCTCTTCGAGTGGGGCTACGGCCGCGGCCGCGTCCCCTTTTTCGGCCGCCGAGATTGCCATGTTCAGCTTTTCCATCGCCCCCTCGAAGTGGGGCCCAGCGGTCTCGCTCAAGGTCTCCTTGCAGGTCTTCCACGCGGCCTTGGCGTGTTCCAAGACATCGGGTGCCTGCCCTCCCTTGGCGGCTTCGAGGGCGGCTATGGTGTGTGCCTTCGCCTCGGCCATTTGTTGGGTGTTCAAATCGCCCGATTTCTCTAAGCCGGCCTGCGCAAAGGCGTTGCTCATTCCGAAGGCGAGAGCCCCGGCCAGGAGCGCGGTCGAAAAGGTCTTCTTCATACGTTCAATCCTCTAGGTCCTCATCCGAATCGTGGTCGCGCCCGCTATGAGGCCACCTTCTCGGTGCCCGGCGAGCGCTTCTAGGTTAGCACAGTTGCCCTACGGGGGCACGGCGCCCCCCGATAGCGGCGCCGGCCCGCCGCCTCGCCCCGGCTTTCCTCGGCGGCCTTGCGACGAGCGGCGGTGGGAATTCCGGGCTAGAATCGCGCCCCGCCTCCGCACGTTGCAGCGTGATCTCTCATGCCCGAGTCACTCGAGTTCGATTTCGACAACATCGAGCGTCAACCCCTGCACGCCTTTACCGAGCGCGCCTATCTGGATTACTCGATGTACGTGATCCTGGACCGGGCCCTGCCGCATGTGGGCGATGGGCTCAAACCGGTCCAGCGGCGCATCATCTATGCGATGTCGGAGCTGGCGCTCGCGGCCGGCGCCAAGCCCAAGAAGTCGGCCCGCACGGTGGGCGACGTGATCGGCAAGTTCCACCCCCACGGGGACATGGCCTGTTACGAGGCCATGGTGCTCATGGCCCAGCCCTTCAGCTATCGCTACCCCATCGTCGATGGGCACGGGAACTGGGGCTCGGCGGACGAGCCGAAGTCGTTCGCGGCCATGCGCTACACCGAGGCCCGGCTCACGCGCTACGCGGAGGTGCTGTTGAACGAGCTGGGGCAGGGGACGGTGGACTGGGTCCCGAACTTCGACGGCACCCTGGAAGAGCCGCGCCTCTTGCCCGCCCGCCTGCCCAACGTGCTCCTGAACGGGGGCACCGGGATCGCGGTGGGTATGGCGACCGACATCCCGCCGCACAACCTCCGGGAGGTGGCCGCGGCCTGCATCCGCCTTATCGACGACCCGGGGGCCACGGTCGCGGCGCTGTGCGAGCATGTCCTGGGACCGGATTACCCGACCTCCGGGGAGCTCATCACCCCGCCTGAGGAGCTGCTGAAGCTCTACGAGACCGGCATGGGCTCGGTGCGCATGCGGGCGGTCTACGAGGTCGAGGACGGCAACATCGTGGTGACGGCGCTGCCCTATCAGGCCTCCGGCAATCGCATCCAGGAGCAGATCGCCGCTCAGATGCAGGCCAAGAAGCTGCCCATGATCGAGGATCTGCGCGACGAGTCCGATCACGAAACCCCGGTGCGACTGGTGCTCGTGCCGCGCTCGAACCGCGTGGACGTCGAGCCGCTCATGGCCCATCTCTTCGCTACCACCGATCTGGAGCGCAGCTACCGGGTCAACCTCAACGTCGTCGGGGTCAACGGCCGGCCGCAGGTCAAGAACCTGAAGATGCTGCTGGTCGAGTGGCTCGGCCACCGTACCGAGACCGTGCGGCGGCGCCTCGCACATCGCCTCGCCGAGGTCGAGCGCCGGTTGCACGTCCTGGCGGGTCTCCTCATCGCCTTTCTCAACATCGACGAGGTGATCCACATCATCCGCCATGAGGATCCGCCCAAGCCGGTGCTGATAGTGCGGTTCGGATTGAGCGATGTGCAGGCCGAGGCCATCCTGGACCTGAAACTACGGCACCTCGCGCGCCTCGAGGAGATGAAGATCCGCGGCGAGCAGGCGGAGCTCCTGGAGGAGAAACGTGCCCTCGAACTGCCCCTGGGGTCCCACAAGGCCCTGAACGCCCTCATACGAAAGGAGATCCAAGAGGACGCCGAGCGTCATGGGGACGCGCGCCGATCGCCCATCGTTAGGCGTGCGGAGGCCCAGGCGCTGGCAGCGGCCGAGCTGGTGCAGAGCGAGCCGATCACGGTGATCCTGTCGAAGAAGGGCTGGGTACGGGCCGCCAAGGGCCACGACATCGAACCGACCGAGCTGGCGTTTCGCTCTGGTGACGAGTTCCGGGCCGCGGCCTGCGGGCGCAGCCAGCAGTCGGCGGTGTTCCTGGATTCGACCGGGCGCTGCTATTCCGTGCCGGCCCATGGGTTGCCCTCGGCCCGGGGTCTCGGCGAGCCCCTGTCCGGCTGGGTGACACCCCCGGACGGCGCCGGCTTCAAGGGTGTCATGCTGGGCCCCCCGGAGGCGCTGTGGCTCATCGCATCCGACGCCGGGTATGGTTTCGTGGCGCGCCTTTCGGACCTCTATGCCAAGAACAAGGCGGGCAAGGTCGTCCTGAGCGTCCCGAGTGGTGCACGGGTGCTCCTGCCCGTCATGCTCACGGATCCGGGATTGGACCTGTGCGCGGCCGCCACCGCGCGCGGGCGGCTCCTGGTCTTTCCGGTATCCGAGCTGCCGCTCCTGCAGAAGGGCAAGGGCCTGAGAATCATCCACGTACCGAGCGCCAAGCTGGCGGCGCGCGAGGAGTTCGTGGCGGGGATTTGTTCCGTCCCGGAGGGCGGTTCGCTCGTGGTAGTTGCCGGGCAGCGACATCTGACGCTTACCACAAGGGATCTCGCGGCGTATACGGGTGTTCGCGGAACGCGCGGGCGGATGCTGCCGCGGGGATTCCAAAATGTCAGCGGCGTTGGAAAAAAAAATGGCCGGGCGTGAGCCCGGCCAATGCAGGACGGAATTGAGCGGGGAGGGGGAGGAGCCCGTCCTGCGAGCGGATTTATCGGCGATGGGGTGGGATCCTTAATGGGATCGCGGGGATGGGGGGCCTTGAAGCGGGTCGAAAGATCCCCACCTGAATCGTGTTGCATACGAGGAGGAGAACCATGTTGCGCATCCTGTTGTTTCTAGCCACCAACGTCGCGGTGATGGTGGTCCTGAGCATCGCCGTCAAGGTCCTGGGCCTCGAGGAAGCACTAGCGGCGCAGGGCGTCGGGATCGATCTCCCGGGGCTCCTCGTCATAGCCGGCATCTTGGGCATGGGCGGGTCCATCCTCTCGCTCCTCATATCCAAGTGGTCGGCCAAGCACCTGATGGGCCTGCACGTGATCGAGCGGCCGGCGGATACCCGCGAGGCCTGGTTGCTCGACACGGTGGCGAAGCTGGCGCGCGATGCCGGTATCGGCATGCCGGAGGTCGCGATCTTCGACTCGCCCGCCCCCAATGCCTTTGCTACCGGCGCGAGCCGTGACAAGGCGCTGGTCGCGGTCAGCACCGGCCTCTTGCAGCGCATGCGCGAGGCCGAGATCGAGGCGGTCCTGGGGCACGAGGTCACGCACGTGGCGAACGGCGATATGGTGACCTTGGCGTTGATCCAGGGCGTCGTGAATACCTTCGTGATCTTCCTGTCGCGTGTGATCGGTCAGGTGATTGACCGCGTGGTGCTCAAGAACGAGCGCGGCCACGGGCCCGGGTTCTGGATCACGACCATCGTCGCCCAACTGGTGCTCGGGGTACTCGCATCGATGATCGTCATGTGGTTCAGTCGCTGGCGGGAGTTTCGGGCCGATGCCGGGGGCGCCACGCTGGCCGGCCGCGATAAGATGATCGCGGCCCTCCAACGCCTCGGATCGGCGGTCGATCAGGAGCCCCTGCCGGACCAGTTCCAGGCCTTCGGGATCGCCGGTGGCGGCGGTCTCATGCGCCTGTTCATGAGCCACCCGCCGATCGAGGAGCGCATCGAGGCGCTGCGGCGCAATTATTCATAAGAGCGGCTCGTAAGGGAGCCGGAGCGGCCGCTGATTCAGCGGACGGCCTCCGTCCGGGAGCAGAACCAGCCGGCGCCGCAAGCCCGCACGGGCCATGAGCTGGTCCACATGAGTGAGCAGTCGGGCGTGTGGGAGTTCCTGATCTGCAAGACGTCGATGCCCCAGACGTCGATATCGACTTGACCGTGCTCGCCGACGATGACCGCGATATGGGCAACCCTGTACAAACGAGCCTACACCTACTCCGCGAGCGGGATACGTAAACCGGCGCCAAAGCCCTCCGGGCGGTTCTTCGGATCGCGCCACGATGATGCACACCGACCGAGGTGATAATATCCGGATGATATCTGCGCCTCCCAGGACGCCTCCTCGAGAGACAAGGGCTTATGAGCGATCACGACACCGAGGATCTGCGGCCGGAGTATCCGGCCGAACTGATCCGCTCGGGCCTACGCGGCAAGTACGCAAGGCGGTTCCGAGGCTAGTTCGGCGAAGATCGCCAACGAGCGCCTTACGTGCCGGACAGTTTGGTGCTCGCCCTGAAGACCGCGCCCGGAAGGCGCGCCAGCAGACCGGTCGAACGAGGCATCGGAAATGAGTCTAGCGGGGCGAGCGCGTCGAGCAAAGTAGAACGAGCAAAGTCATGACCGAGGCTACAGAAAACCTGGTCCTCGAAATATTGCGCCAGATGCGCAGCGAAATCACGAGCCTACGCAACGAAACGCGCGATGGTCTCGCCCGGATCGAGCTACGTCTTGGCCTGGTGGAGCAGGCGCTTGCGGGCCTGTTGGCCGTGTCGGCATCGGATCGCGATGAGATCCGAGCGCTCAAGAGTCGCATTGAACGCATCGAGCGTCGTCTCGAGCTGACCGACTAGATACTTACGTCGTCAATGTCGAACAACACCGCTCAAGCAAGTCCTGATTCACATGCAAAGTCAATAAGCTGCAAGCGCCACGGTAGTCCCTCCCCTGCGCAGCGGGGGAGGGTCAGGGTGGGGGTCAGGCGCGTCAGGTGGAGACGAGTCTTGGTCAGCGGCTGAAGGGCTTGGCCCCCACCCTACCCTCCCCCGTCCGCAGAAAGGGCGGACAGGGGAGGGAGCCTCCGCATTCCCTCCCCTGGGTCGCGGGGGACGGTCAGGGTAGGGGTCGAGCGCCGCGGTTCGGATAGGCTCGACCCCCCTTACGAGGGGGAAGGAACGATAAACTTCAAATATCTTTGGCTAGCCTTCTGCCGGTGCCGACCGGTCGGTCGCAACATTCGCGGAGCATATCAATTCGGACCGGCACGGCTCGGCCACCAGGACAGCGGCGGTGGCCGAACCTTGCTCGGGAGATACAACAAGCCGTTGATCCCCAGCCTTCTCTCACCTGCGCCCGAGCCTGATCCTGACCCGTGTCGTGTCGACGATGGTCCCGGGCGCGTTCCGGATCTCGAGCACCCCCCTGAGCCTGTTCGCCCCGCTCGTCCTGACGATTCTCCTACCCAATCGCGTGACCCTGAGCCGTACGTTCGCGGTCTGACCCGGCGGGACGTTGGCGATGCTGAAGGCGAACAACCTGGCCCGCCTTTGCCCCTGCCTTTGCCCCGTTACCGCCGCGTCCTCGGTCAGCCGCCTGGGCGCCCGCACGAAGAGGTCGATCCGGTTGGTGCACGGTGTCCCGAGGGCCGCCGCGAGATTGCAGGTGACGGCGACCCGGCACCTGGCGCTATTGCAGGGCAAGGGTACCCGCGGCGAGGCGGGTACGAGAGGCAGCACGGCCCCAGCGGGCCCGGGAGGCACGGGCGCACTCACGAAGACAAAGGCCCGACCCTGGCGGACATTGCCGCCCACGTCTTGACCGGGTGCCCCCACGAGGAAGTCAGGCGCGCCATCGCCGTCCACATCCCCGATCCCGGCCACCACCTCGCCAAAGCCGGCACCCGAGTCGGGGGTCGGGGTATCGAGGGTGAGGAGCGGGCTGGCATCGGTGCCGCTGAAGACCAAGGCCTGGCCCTGGTCGCGTGCACCACCGGCCACGTCATGACCAGGCGCCCCCGCGAGGAGATCGGGCACGCCATCGCCGTTCACATCCCCGGCCCCGGCCACCGCGGAGCCAAGCTCGGCAAACCCCTCGGGGATGGGGAGATCGAGGGTGCGGAGGAGGCTGGCATCGGCGCCGCTGAAGACAAAGGCCCGGCCCTGGAGGGATTCGCGGCCCACGGAGGTAAAGGGCGCCCCCACCAGGAGGTCGGGCACGCCATCGCCGTTCACATCCCCGATACCGGCCACCGCCTCGCCAAAGCTGCTCGAGCCGGGGGGATCATCGAGGGTGCGGAGGACGCTGCCATCGGCGCCGCTGAACACCAGAACATCACCCAAATCGCTCCCCACCAGGAGGTCGGGGGCGCCATCACCGTTCACATCCCCGGCCCCGGCCACCGCCTCGCCAAAGCCGCAACACCCTCGGGAGGGGAACAGGGTGAGGAGGAGGCGGCCGTCAGCGCCGCTGAAGACGAAGGCCTGGCCGTCGCGAGAAGCGACGCCGTCCTGCTCGGGTGCCCCCACCAGGAGGTCGGGGGCGCCATCGCCGTTCACATCCCCCGCCCCGGCGACCGCGGCGCCGAACATGGCATCCGCCTGGGGAACGGGGTTATCGAGGGTGAGGAGGAGGCGGCCATCGGCGCCGCTCAAGACGTAGGCCTGGCCCTGGTTGGCACGGCCGCCCACCCTTTGGCCGGGCGCCCCCACCGCGAGGTCGGCGCGGCCATCGCGGTTCACATCCCCGACCCCGGCGACCGCGGAGCCAAACAAGGCCAGCCCCTGGGGAGCGGGGTGATCGAGGGTGAGGAGGAGGCTGCGATCGGCGCCGCTGAAGACAAAGGCGCGGCCCTGGTTGAGGTTGCCGCCTAGGATTTGAAAGGGCGCCCCCACCAGGAGGTCCGTCACGCCATCGCCGTTCACATCCCCGATACCGGCCACCGCCTCGGCAAAGCGGGCATCCGCCTGGGGGGTGGGGTGATCCAGGGGGATGGGCGTGTATGTGGGCAGGGCTTCCGCCACCGGCGCCAGCAAGAGCCAGGCGACTAACCCGACAGACATCTGCAACCCGATGGATGGGGTTTGGCGATACAAGTACATCTTTCCTCCTCCTTCGAGAAATGTGGTCGATCGCACGCCGGGAAGCTAGCCGTCCGGTGGCGCGGCGCAGGCCGCACGCCACCTTATGTTAGAGCGTTCCGGATTGGGTCAAGAGCTTACACAAAAGCGGCAGGCCGGTTCTGTGAAATATTCACGTTTCTGAAGTGGTGAGGAGCGGCTCGGCGGGGCTGCCCCAAAAGGCGGTTGCGGCGCAGCAAAGCCTGACACCATCGTCGCCGGGGACGTCGATTCGATGAGGATCGTTGGCGCGCGCCCACGGCCTCACCGAAGCCGATCCCACTTCACCGCGGACGCTCAGGGGGAGCCGATCGCACACGGCGTACGCCACCTCGCTGCGCGTTTCCCTTCATCCGCTGCACCACGCCGACACGGGCGACTGCAGCTCGAGCGAGCCGATCAGATCCGAGACCGACTGCATGCCATGGCGCTCGAGGTAGGCGACGATCCCGGCGTTGACCTTGGGACAGACGAGTGGATCGTAGAAGAGCGCCGTGCCGATCCCGACGGCAGTCGCGCCCGCGAGCAGGAACTCGATGGCATCCGCGGCGCTCGCGATCCCGCCCTGGCCGATGATAGGAACCCCATGAGGCCTGCACACCTCGTGGACTTGATGGACCTTGAGGAGCGCGATGGGCTTAATGGCGGGGCCCGAGAGACCACCTTGACGGTTCCCGAGGATCGGACGGCGCGCCTCGATATCGATCGCCATGCCCATGATAGTATTGATGACAGCGAAGGCGTCCGTTCCGGCCTCCAGGCAGCGCCTAGTGTTGTCCGCGATATCCGTCTGGTTGGGCGACAGCTTGGTGATCAGGGGCTTCTCTGTGACCGCCCGGCAAGCCGCGACGACCCGCGCCGACATCGCCGGATCGTTGCCGAACGTGACTCCGCCCTCCTTGACGTTGGGACACGAGATGTTGATCTCGATGGCGTCGATCGGCGAGTCGTCGAAGATCCGGGTGACCTCGCGATACTCCTCGACCGTCGAGCCGGAGACGTTGGCGATGAAGCGCGTCTCGGTGAAATCGAGCCGGGGTAGGATGTCGTCGACGACGGTCCGAGCGCCCGGATTCTGGAGCCCGATGGCGTTCAGCATTCCGGCGGGGGTCTCGGCGATCCGATGCGCGGGGTTGCCGAGGCGCGGGGCCAGGGTGGTACCCTTGAGACACACGGCGCCTGCATCCTGGTTGGAGAAACCGACCACACGGGTATACTCCTCACCGAAACCCACACAACCCGAGAGCAGTACCAGCGGGGTGTTGAAGTTGAGCCCGCAGAAGTCCACCGCCAACATCCGGCTCTTCTCACTCGCCACAGCGTGCCCCACGTCGTTCCCCAAGTCGTTCTACTTCAACCCGAGATCCCGCCCAATACCGGCAATGTTATCAGGCTTTGCGCCAATACCGGCGCCGCTTTGCACCTTATCGCACCGCTCGGGTTCGCACTCTGCGATGCAAAGCTCCGGCGGGCCGGGCTGGACTATCGGGAATGGGCTCGGGTCGAGTGCCATGACTCTTTGGAGAGCTTCATGGCCGCGGTCCGGCCGGCACGGCTCTTCGCCTTCTCGACCCGAGGGACGCGTTGCTACACGGCCGTGCAATACCAACCGGGAGACGCCTTGCTGTTCGGGCCCGAGACGCGCGGCCTGCCCGAAGACCTCCTCGCCGAGTGCGGACCCGACCGGGTACTCCGCCTCCCCATGACGGCCCAAAGCCGCAGCCTCAACCTCTCGAACGCGGTCGCCGTGGTCGTCTACGAGGCCTGGCGGCAACTGGGGTTTCCGGGCGCGTGTCGGGACGATTGACGGACAACGGGGTGACGGCGCGCCGGCACTGCCGCCTCGGCTAGCGGGTGACCGCGACGATCGAGCGGTTGGGTTGGCCAGTTCCCGCGCCGCGGGCTCCCCATTGACCCCTTTGCACCCCTTGACCATACTTCATCATGACTCCGACCCCGGGCCGCGCGCGGCTTGACCGACACGCAAGGGTGAGGAACCAAACCCCGACCTACGAACCCTTAAAACAGGTATTCTGAAATGTCATCTGAAGTCATCAGCACGGTGGTCAAAATGCTCGAGTCGTTGCCGGAGTATGCACAGAATCAAGCAGTAGACCACCTTCGGGATTATCTCGCCGACATGCAAGATGAACTGCAGTGGGATGATTTATTTAAGAGTACACAGTCCAACCTTGTCGCCAAGGCTCGGCAGGCGAAACAGCAGATCGCAGAAGGACAATCGCGCCCGCTCAACTATGCTGATCTATGAAATCCGATAGCCTCCCCTCGTTCTGGGAAGCGTATGTGGGTCTCAGTCAAGACATCAAGACCAGCGCACGGAAAGCCTATCGGTTATGGTCGCACAATCCCTTCTATCCCTCTTTGCATTTCAAATGCATCAACCGAGATGAAAATATTTGGTCTGTAAGAATCACCCGGGCCCATCGTGCGCTTGGTATTCTCGAGGGGGATACGGTTACATGGTTCTGGATTGGGAGCCACGATGATTATAAGCGCTTCTTTTCGTAACCAGCTCAACACGGCGCTTCCGGCGATCAGGCTGCCGTCAACCCCCTGAGCTCAACCGTCGGCGCCGTCAATCATGAAGCGCGCTGCAAGCGAAAAACTGCGTACCTTGCGTGTCTGGGGTCGTCACTTGGCAAGCCACGATAAGAGAATAGCGTGCCGATGCGAGGCGCAGGCCGGCCGTTTTCGGAAGGGGCAGCGAGTCGGGGGGTGTGGTCGCCCTCGCTGTTGGCTGTGCCACTACGACAAACTCGGCAGGCTGACAACGCTTCGAGAGCGCCGAGCTACGTGGAAGTTTCACGAAGGAATGTCTGAAAGGGAGTGCTCGATCCCCCTCGATATCGCAACGCGATTGGCTGGATCGCCAGCAACGTCGGCTTTCGGAAACAGACAAGTGAGACATCCTGATTTTCAGATCGGTATTGAGTTCTTCACCGAAACGGGCAAGTGGCGTTGTACCGACGTGGGTACACGCGTGATCGTCGCGATCTCGTGGAGCCTCGGAAATGGTCGGCTCGCACGAGGGAGCGGACGGCAGGCTCATTGAGGCGCACCTTGTGAGCGATGATCCGCGGGACCTTGCAGGACCGCCCTACATGATTGAGGAGCACGTGTTTGACGAGTATTCCCTGGAGGGCTGTTATGCCGGTAAAGACGAGGTCTCAAGGTCAGGCTCGAATGATGGCCTGGCCTGACCGATGGAGCGGGAGACGACGCGCCGTCCGGATCGCGTATCATGACGCCCGCACTGGTCCCGCCGGGCGCCTGGCCGCCGGCGCATGCGGCGCGGACTCCACCTGACCGAAGAGGCTGACCATCATGGAATACCTAAATCGTTTCGGCCCCCTCGTGGGGCGTATTTTGTTGGCGACGATATTCGTGTTGTCGGGCATCGGTAAACTTATGGGCTTCGACGGCACGGTCGGGCATATTGCGGCCAAGGCGCTGCCCATGCCGCAGATCCTTGCCATCGCGGCCATCGTCGTCGAGTTGGGCGCGGGGCTTATGCTCGTCGCCGGCTGGAAAGCCCGCGCCGCGGCCGCGGCGCTATTGGTTTTTACCGGGGTCGCGGCCTTCCTCTTCCACGCCTTCTGGGTCGTGCCCTCGGAGGAGGTAGCGATGCAGCGGATCATGTTTCTGAAGAACGTGGCGATCATGGGAGGACTGCTCTATGTCATGGTGTACGGAAGCGGGCCGGTCTCCGCGAGTGGAGATCGCGAATAACCGCAGGGACCGATCATAACCACAGTACCTAGCTTTACACAGGCGTGCGAAACCGCCCTTCCTGTTTTCAGGAAGGGATCGCTTTTCGATTGATAAAGGCGTTGAGCCTTTGGGTTTAATGAAGCGTGGC
>JBOIDR010000086.1:0-18258 GCA_050740695.1 Gammaproteobacteria bacterium
TGCGCAGCGGGGGAGGGTCAGGGTGGGGGCCAGGCGCGTCAGGTGGAGACGAGTCTTGGTCAGCGGCTGAAAGGCTTGGCCCCCACCCTACCCTCCCCCGTCCGCAGAAAGCGCGGACAGGGGAGGGGAGCCTCCGCATTCCCTCCCCTGGGTCGCGGGGGACGGGCAGGGTAGGGGTCGAGTGCCGCGGTTCGGATAGGCTCGACCCCCCTTACGAGGGGGAAGGGACGATAAATTTCAAACATCTTTGGCTAGGTTTTCAGGCCAATGTAGCGCGGACCAATGTCTGCTCCATCGGTGATGATTAACGAGCATTTACGATGATCTGGTTTCCGGTTCTCTTGCCTTTGACAAGATAGTCTTTTTCGCACTTTGGGCACTTATATAGATCTTGATGCCCGCCAGCAGACACCAGCGTCATGATGCCTGGCGGAAAGCTGCACTGGCAAAGAGGAAAGCCAAGCGCCTTGGCCATGTTTGCCTCAGCGATTTCTGCGGCAGTCTGGGCAGCTATCAATGATTTACTTGCGGCTTCCTTCTTCGGAGAATCCGGGAGCGCATCTTTGATGGTCTTGACCAGGCCGATGCTTTCTTTGAAAAGCTGCAATGCATTTTTCAGTGATTCAAAATCCATGTCCATAACGCACGCTCTGATGTTTATCGGAACCTAACGCGGGGATCAAGACCCGGCACGGCCTTGTCTCGTACGCATTGTCCTCTCGCGGTCGGCGGAACAGGCGGCTGTGTGCAAGCAGTTGCGCACTCCACGATCACTTCACGCGGTCCAGCGCGGGCATGGCAAGCCGGCGCATATCTTTGAGGTTTTTGTCAGCCGAAAGGATCACACGGCCTTCCTTTACCTCGGAGACAGCCCAGTTGAGCAAGGTCAGTGCATCCTTGGCGACGTCGGTGCCCTTTGGCTCGTTCAAACGCCCCTTCAAAAAATCCATGAACTCGTCGTCTACGTTGAGCCGAATTTCCATGATGCTACCTCTGTGGTGAATGATCTGGTGACCCCGTTGGGGGGATGAATACAGAGTGTATCCAGAATTTGTCCGTTCAGCAACCTGAAAGTAGCCGCTGCGAGTCCACGTCGATACCGATGAGATCGGCACGGGGGCGGACACCTCCTCACAGGGGCTCCGCCTTCCCATTGGGAGCAGGGAAAAGACCGGCGGCCCGTCACGCGCGAAACAGGTGTTCGCGGTAATGGCGCAGCTCCGAGATGGAGGCGCGGATATCGTCGAGGGCACGGTGGCGGTTGTCTTTCTCGAATGGTTTCTGCGCCGGCGCCCAGCGCCGCGCCAGCTCCTTCACGGTGCTGACATCGAGGTTGCGGTAGTGAAAATAGCCCTCCAGCCCCGGCATCCAACGGTGCAGGAAACGCCGGTCCTGACACACGCTGTTGCCGCACATGGGCGAGGTCAAGGGCGGTACATAGGCGCGGATGAAGCGCAGGGTCGCCGCCTCGGCCTGGGCCTCGGTGCAGGCGCTTTGCCGCACCCGAGCGAGGAGCCCAGACTTGCCATGCTGCTCCTGGTTCCAATCGTCCATCGTGGACAGGACCTGCGGTATCTGGTGGATGGCGAGCACCGGACCCTCGGCGAGCACGTGGAGCTGCCCGTCGGTGACGATCGTGGCGATCTCCAGGATAGAGTCGCGCACCGGATCGAGGCCGGTCATCTCGAGGTCGACCCACACCAAGTTGTCGGACGACTGGGCCATCTGGGCTTACAGGTCGCGGCGGCAGGCGATGGCGTGTGACAGCGTTCCGGAATCGACGTATTCGAGGTCGCCCCCGAGCGGCACGCCGTGCGCGATGCGCGTCGGCCGCACCCCGTGGCGGCGGGCCATCTCGCCCACATAATGCGCCGTGGCCTCGCCCTCGACCGTGGTACCGGTGGCGAGGATGATCTCCTTGATCCGGCCTTCGGTCATCAGCCCCTCGAGTCGATCGAGACCTATGGCCGCGGGCCCGATGCCATCGAGCGGAGACAAACGCCCCATGAGAACGAAGTAGCGCCCCTGATAAGCCGCCCCCTGCTCGATCGACTCGATGTCCGCCGGCGTCTCGACGACGCACAAGAGCGAAGCATCGCGCCTGGGGTTGGAGCAGATCCGGCACATCGGGACATCGCTGAAGTTGCGGCAGCGCTTGCAGTGCCGCACCCCCCCGACGGCCGCCGACAAGGCCCGCGCCAGACGTTCCCCCCCCTCCCGATCACGCTCTAAGAGGTGAAAGGCCATGCGCTGGGCGGACTTGGGTCCCACCCCCGGCAGGCAGCGCAGGGCCCCGATCAATTCATCGATGAGGGGGCTATAGCGGTGCGCCTCGCCGATGCGCCCGCTCGAGATCGCACTCAAGGGCTGAAATCAAGGGCTGAAATCAAAAGGGGAGCTTGATGCCGGCCGGTAGCCCGAGCCCGCCGGCCAGACCCGAGAGGCGATCCTTGCTGATCTGCTCCACCCGCCGGCTGGCGTCGTTGACGGCCGCGGCGATCAGGTCCTCCAGCATCTCCTTGTCCTCGCCGAGCAACGAAGGATCGATGCAAATACGCCTGACATCGTGGCGGCCGGTCATCTGCACCTTCACCATCCCGCCACCGGATGCGCCCTCGACCTCCATATTGGCGAGCTCCTCCTGGGCGCGCTGCAACTCCGCCTGCATCCGCTGCGCTTGCTGCAGGAGATTGCCTATTCCGCCTTTCATGTCTCCGCCCTCCTCTAGAACGATTCTTCGCCCCACGCCTCTGAGTTCATGAAAAAATCTGCTGCGCTGGGATCTCGCGCTGCGTCCTCCGCGCGACCTCCCTTCGCTCACGACAATTTTTTCACAAACGCTCAGCGGGGTCGTACCGTCGCCGGGTCGAGGTGCGCCCCGAAGTCGTCGCACAGGGCCTGGACGTGGGGATCTTGGGCGATGGCGCGCCGGGCCTCTTCCTGGCGCGCCTCCGCGTCCTGGACCCGGAGCCCGGCCGGGCTGTGCCCGACGACGGGACCGCTGCCCTCGGCCGCGATGGCGAGGCGCAGGCCTGCGTCGCCATGATGCCTGCGCAGTGCCTCCTCGAGACGAGCCTCCAGTTTGGCACTGCGGAGGTGCCCAAGTCCCGCCGGCAATGATAGCCGAAAAACTTCGCCGGGCCGCCACTCGCCCGACGGGGCACAGTGCATCGCGAGCTCCCGGCAGAGGCCCGTAAGTCCGAGCGTACCTATCAGCGATTGCCAACCACGCGCCTCCGAGGCCGGGCTAGCGCGCACCGTGGCTGTCTCGACAGCAGGTGAATCGGTAGGCCGCGCGTTCCGGTCGTCCGGCAGAACTTCACATCGGCGGGCCTCCACGGGAGCGCGCGCTGCGGCACCGGACGTTTGCGCAACGGGCGCGCCCTTATCTATATATTGCATCGGGCGGCGCGCGGTGGACTCGTCGCGCGCAGTTTCGCGCTGGAAGGCCAGCATGCGCAGCATCACCATCTCGAACCCGCGCCTGGGATCCGGCGCCAGTGCCAGATCGCGGCGTCCGATGAGGGCGATCTGATAGAACAGCTGGCCATCTTCGGCGGCCAGGGTATCCGCGAGCGCCGCGATGTCCGTGTCCGCTCCCGGCGCCTCGGCCACCGGGCAACCGAGCACCTGACACACGGCCACCCGGTGGAGGATGTCCAGGACCTCACCCAGGACCGTTTCGTAGTCCGGGGCATACTCGACTGTCGCCTCGATCACCTCCAAGAGCCCTTCCGCATCGCCGGCCGCGAGCCGCTGCACCAGGGCCAACGCCTGTCCCGCGCCGGCACGGCCCAGCATGGCCCGCACATCCGCCTCGCAGAGCCGCCCACCGCCGTGGGCGATGCTCTGGTCGAGCAGGCTCAGGGCATCGCGCATGCTGCCGTCCGCGGCCAGGGCGATCGCGAAGGTTGCCGCCGGCTCGCTCGCGATGCCCTCCGCCGTCAGGATGTGCGTGAGGCGCGCGGCAATGAGATCGGTTCCGATGCGTTTGAGATCGAAGGCCAGACACCGCGACAGGATGGTCACCGGGATCCGGCGCGGCTCGGTCGTGGCGAGCAGGAACTTGACATGCGGCGGCGGCTCCTCCAGGGTCTTCAGGAGGGCGTTGAAGCTATGGTTGGAAAACATGTGGACCTCGTCGATGAGGTACACCTTGAAGCGCCCGCGGGTCGGGGCGTACTGCACATTGTCCAGGAGCTCGCGCGTCTCGTCCACGCGCGTACGCGAAGCGGCATCGACCTCTATAAGGTCCATGAACCGACCCTCGTCGATCTCGACACAGCTCGCGCACTGACCGCAAGGCGTGGCGCTCACTCCCGCCTCGCAGTTGAGCGCCTTGGCGAACACCCGTGCCACCGTGGTCTTGCCCACACCGCGGGTGCCCGTGAACAGATAGGCGTGGTGCAGGTGTTGGCGGTCCAGGGCGTTCTGTAGGGCCCGCAGGACGGAGGTCTGACCCACCATCTCCGCGAAAGACCGGGGCCGCCACTTGCGGGCCAGTACCTGGTAGGCCATGCGCCCCCTCAGAGTTCGTGAATGAATCGGCCCGGCCCGGGGCTCCCGCAGCATCGTCTATGCACCAGATCGGGCCGCTCCTGGCCCTGGTTCCGGCGCTGCTCGGCAGGGATCCCTGGTCGTTCGAGGGGTGGTGGTCCGTACCGGCCACGCCCCAGCACCCGCTGCGCTGCTGCCGCTGCTCCCTTCCGGGCCTGACGGGGTTCACAACCTCGCGTCGCGGGGGTACCAGCACGGCCCACCATAGCTGTCGGCCTCCTCGCGCAAGGAACCGGGACTGCCCGGCCCGCCGCGAGGCCACGGGGATTGGCGGAGAGGGTGGGATTCGAACCCACGGTACGCCTTTTGAGCGCACACACACTTTCCAGGCGTGCTCCTTCAACCGCTCGGACACCTCTCCCGCGTGGCGGCGCCGAGGCGCTCGCCCGCGAAGAAAGCGGTAGAGAGTAAACGAGAACACCGCACCGCGCAATTGCCGGGGGCCAAACCGGAGGCGGGTCCGGCAATCACCTTCTTCGCGTAGCCCCGCTCTGCTAGAATCGCCGTGCGTATCTGACAGAGGGGCCACCGGCTCATGACATGGGTGGACTATGCCATCCTCGCCATCATCGAGATCTCGGCCCTCATCAGCATATTTCGCGGTCTAGTGCGCGAAGTCTTGTCGTTGCTCGCGTGGGGGTGTGCCTTCTGGGTGGCGTGGGGCTTCATGCACGAGGCGGCGAGTTGGTTCGGCGGCGTCGTGTCCGTGCCCTCGGCACGGCTGGTCCTCGCCTTCGCGACGCTGTTCGTGGGATTTCTCCTGGTTGCTGCCCTGGTGAACCTGCTCATCGGCAAGCTCATCGCCGGCACCGGCCTGAACGGCACCGACCGCATGCTCGGCGTACTCTTCGGTGTGGGGCGGGGCATCGTGATCGTGGCCGCACTGGTATTGGCCGCCGGCCTCACGCCCGTGCCGCAAGACCCGTGGTGGCGGACCTCGCTCCTCTTGCCGCGCTTCGAGGCCGCGGCGCTGGTGATGCGACACTATCTGCCGGCCGAGGTGGCGGGCTATTTCCAGTTCCCCCGCCGGCCGGTAAGCTCGGAACGCTTGTGAAAGGATCTGCCGCGCTCAGGCACTCGGAGGCGTGACATGTGTGGGATCGTCGGCATCGTCGCCAGGGACAGTGCGAACCAGGCCCTCTATGATGGGCTCACGGTCCTCCAACACCGCGGCCAGGACGCCGCCGGGATCGTCACCTGTCACGACGGGCGCCTGTACCTGCGCAAGTCGCAGGGCCTGGTACGCGACGTTTTCGAGACCCGGCATATGCTGGAGCTCGTCGGCAACATGGGGATAGGGCATGTCCGCTATCCCACGGCCGGTTGTTCCTCGAGCGCCGAGGCCCAGCCGTTCTACGTCAACTCCCCATACGGGGTGACGCTAGCACATAACGGCAACCTCACCAACAGCGAAACGCTCAAGAACGACCTGTTTCGCGATGACCTCCGCCACGTCAACACCGAATCGGACTCCGAGGTCCTGTTGAATGTCTTCGCCCACGAGCTGCAACGGCTCGGGAAGCTCTCTGTCGGTCCGGAGGATGTCTTCCATGCGGTCCGACGGGTCCACGAGCGCAGTCGGGGCGCCTATGCCGCGGTGGCCATGATCACGGGCGTCGGGATCGTGGGTTTTCGCGATCCGCACGGGATCCGGCCGCTGGTCTTCGGGAAACGCATGAGCGAGCGCGGGTCCGAGTACGTGCTCGCCTCCGAGAGCGTGGCCATCGATGTACTGGGCTACAAGCTGGTGCGCGATGTGCGGCCGGGCGAGGCGGTGTTCATCTCCGTGGAGGGGACCCTGACGACGCGCGAGTGCGCCCCGCACCGGTCTCATGCCCCGTGCATCTTCGAATATGTCTATTTGGCGCGGCCGGACTCCATCATCGACGGGATCTCCGTGCACAAGGCGCGCATGCGCATGGGCGAGGCCCTGGCTCGCAAGGTCCGGCGGCTGTGGCCCGAGCACGACATCGATGTGGTGATCCCCATCCCCGACACCAGTCGCAGCGCCGCGCTCCAGCTCGCCCACGAGCTCGGTATCAAGTACCGCGAGGGGTTCATCAAGAACCGCTACATCCCGCGCACCTTCATCATGCCCGGACAGGGGATGCGCCGGAAGTCGGTACGCCAGAAGCTCAACGCCATCGACCTCGAGTTTCGTGGCCGCAATGTCATGCTCGTGGACGATTCCATCGTGCGCGGCACGACCTGCCGGCAGATCATCCAGATGGCGCGTGACGCCGGGGCCAACAAGGTCTATTTCGCCTCGGCCGCGCCGCCGGTGCGGCATCCGAACGTATACGGGATCGACATGCCCTCGGTGGACGAGCTCATCGCCTACAACCGCACCGTGGACGAGGTCGCGCGCCTCATCGGCGCGGACTGGCTGGTGTACCAGGACCTCGAAGACCTGATCGCGGCCGCCCACAAGGGCAATCCCGAGGTCGCCGAGTTCGATACCTCGTGCTTCAGCGGCGAGTACGTGACCGGTGACGTGAGCGTCCAGTACCTGGATCGCCTCGCTGTGGAGCGCTGCGACGAGGCCAAAGCGGAACGCGGCCGGGCCTTGAACAGCCTCGTCGATCTTCACGATATCGCCTGAAGGGGGGAGCGCCGTATGCCCGTCGCGAAACACACCATCGGAGCCGCGGGGTCGATCACCGGCGCGTCTTGCACCGCCCCGCGCCGACGGGTGGTAGCCGCGGCCTCTGTGGCGCTCGCGCTCGCCGCGTGTGCCGAGATGGAAGCCAAGGACCGGGCTTCGAGCCTCGAGACCAGCAGCAACGCCTACGCCGCGGCCTTGCGCTGGGGGCGGTACCAGGAGGCGGCGCGCTTTCGCCTGCCGCGTAGCGGCCCCGTGACGATGCCGGACGTCGAGCCTTTGGAGCACATCAAGCTTACGTCCTATGAAGTGATGGACCAGACCCTGAACGCGGACGCCACCGAGGCCCGGATGGAGGTCGTGATCCACTACTATCACGACGACGTCGGCCGGGTCGATACCTTGAAGCAATCGCAGGTCTGGTGGTACGAGCCCACCCAGAAACATTGGTTTCTGGAAACCGATCTGCCGCCCTTCCTGCGACACTACACGCGGCGACGGTAAAAAGTCAGCGTAGCGCGGGCCGTCGCCGATGCCGTTCCTACCGCGTCGCCCGAGCGGTTCAGTGGAGCACTCGAGGATTGGCAGGCCTACCGCCCCTGCCTGTCTCTTCCGACGTCCTCCGGCACCCCGCAAGCCACCCTCGGGGTCGAGCGCATCCACGTGCGGGACGCGTCTTGAAAAAGGTCGGACGGCGATCGGGGTCGCGTGGCGTTTCCCACCAACTATACTTTTAAGGGTTTCTTGCGGAACTTGGTCGGATCGGGGCGGTCTGGGATGTGACGGGCAGCCGGGGCGGGGACCCCCACGAACGATACATCTGCTTTCATCGATATGCCGGCCTTCTCGATGCGACCGCAACGCCAACCGTGGAAAGGCTGGGCCGTCGCCGGCACGCGCGGCCCGAACGATTCATCCGAATGCGGGCCACGCCATCCCTTCGAGATAGGCGAGGAGATATTGAGGTCCTGCCTCGCGCTCCAGCGGGCCATGCCCTAAGAGACGCAAGAGACGCCCGGTGCCGATACCGGCGTCCGCAGCAAAGATCCCCCAGCGACACGCCGCATGAGCGGCGTTTCAAGACGGAGGCGGCTTATGACACAGGCGGTCGAATCGGTAAAGGACCCTGCGCGTCAATGGCAGGCGGACGGCATTCCGGCCAGACGGGCCTTCGACGATGCAAAGGCGCCGGGGCGCACGGTCCGGACATGGTTCTCTTCGGGACAGAGCTGTATGTGTCCTGACCTCTCCGGACCCAGGTATATACAAACGGCTGACAACCGCCGGTAGCCGCAGGCTGCGGCGGCTATCGAACGGGTAGCGGTCTCTGATGGTCGCGCTTGTGAGCGGCTGCGCGGTCGGAGGCGACGCGCCCCCGAGCTTGCCGTCCCACCGTCTACAGCATCGGAACCCTGCGCGCGCTTGTGATATTCAGTCAGATCAGGGCGCGGCGCCATGCGCTACCGCATACATTATAACGCTCGTAATAGCGTTCGCGGCGAAGGCGCTACGTTACTATGGGCTAGCGGGTTTTTTTTGGCGGAGAGGGTGGGATTCGAACCCACGTGGGGCGGCAAAGCCCCCAACCGATTTCGAGTCGGTGCCGTTGTGACCGCTTCGGTACCTCTCCCATGATCCGGCGGCTTGCCCCGCCGGGGGTTGCCCGTCGGCCTGGTCCGCAGACGACGCTCGTTGGCGCTCGCCGAGACGGGCTCGACGGCTATCGGCACATAGCTTAAGGGCTGGCCGAGGCGACTACAACCCTCTTGGCCGGGAACGTGGAGGCCCCGTGTGCTCCCGTGGCGCACGGGGCGTGTGGACCGGCACTCGGCCGTGCCCGTTGTGGTCAAGCCCGCTGTGGTCAAGAGCTACTGTGGATCATGTGGTCCTTCAACTGCTGGCGCTTGACCCGGAGGGTTGACTGCAGCAGGTGAAGTGACCACACGGCGTGTGGATCGCTGGGTTTACGCGCGTCGACGATGAGCTCCTCGATCTCGGCGATCTCCTGTACCAGGACCTGCCATTCAGTGCCATGGTCCGCAGGATGGGGTAAGCTTGGCATGGGTTGTGTTCCTGCGAACGCGTTTGCTGCCTGTCGCGAGGGCATTATCCATTCCACGTGTTTCGATCACGTGGCAGATCGATGACGGTCCTATTGCGGTCCGGGTGCACGGATCGCAGTCCATCTTATTCTAAGGTTAGCCGCCGGCGTGTCACGAGGGACCTCTCTAGACCTAATATCTAGCCAAAGACATTTGAAATTCGTTGTCCCTTCCCCCGGGGGAAGGATAGGATGGGGGTCGAGCGCGTCCGATCGGAATGACGCAGCCCGCAGCGCTCGACCCCCCCTAGCCCTGCCCCTGCCAGGGGGAGGGAACAAGCTGGTGCTGAAAGCTTATTGAATTTGCGTATGAAATAGAATCTGTTCGAGTTGTTGTGTTCAGCATTTGGAACGTAAGTATCTAAGGGGAGATGAGACATGGGAACCACCGAGACATGGGAAATGGTCCTGACCGGGATCGCCGCGATGCTGCTGGTGCTGTGGCTCCGACCTGGGATACGCAACGCCATCGAGCGCAGCCGGCAGGCCACGGAGCGCGATTGGGGCGCGGTGCTGTTACCGCTCGGCCTCGTGATCCTGTTCGTGGTCTTGCTGATCGCCCTCGCCTAGGCCGTAGACTCCCGGCTCGCCCGGCGAACCGGACGCCGCATCGAGCCATCCCCGGCCGTGCCGGGCCACCAGTTGCCACAGGACCTCGATATGCTGCGGGGAGTCGTTGAGGGCCGGGATGTAGTGGAAGTCCTCGCCCCCGGCCCCGAGGAAGGCCTCGCGATTCCGGATGTCGATCTCCTCCAGGGTCTCCAGGCAGTCGGCGGCAAAGCCCGGGCAGACCACCTGCACCGACCGCGCTCCCGCTCGCGCCCAGGCCGTGAGGGTCTCCAGGGTATAGGGCGCGAGCCACGCCCGCGGGCCGACGCGCGATTGAAACGCCACCTGCCAGCGATCCGGTTTCAGTCCCATGGAATCGGCGACGAGCCGCGCGGTCGCCTGACATTGATCGCCGTAGGGATCGCCGCGCTCGACCGCATCCCGCGGCAGTCCGTGGAAGGAGAAGAGCAGCCGATCCGGAACCCCATGCGCCTCGAAGGCCACTCGGATCGAGTGGGCCACGGCCGTGATATAGCCGGGGTCGTCGTGGTAGTCCATGGGCATTCTCATCTCCGGCAGGCGGCGCCACGCTCGGAGCGTACGGGCCACGGCATCGAACACCGACGCGGTGGTCACCGCGGAGTACTGGGGGAAGAGCGGCAGCACCAGGAGCCTCCCGATACCGGCCGTGCGCAGGGCTTCTAGGGCCGATCGGATCGAAGGCTGCCCGTAGCGCATCCCCAGGACCACCTTGATCCCCTCCCCGGCCCCCTCCCCGGCCAGTCGCTCCGTGAGGCGCGCCGCCTGGTGCTCGGAGTGCGTGAGCAGCGGTGAACCCTCTTCGCCCCAGATCCGGCCATAGGCGCGTGCGGCGTAGCGCGGCCTAAGGCGCAGGACGATGCCGTGGAGCACCGGCAGCCACAGCCATCGCGGCAGCTCGACGACCCGCGGATCCGAGAGGAACTCCCGGAGGAAGTGACGCACGGCGCGCGGCGTGGGCGCCGCGGGGGTCCCGAGGTTGCTCAGTAGGACCCCGAGCGCCGCTCCTCTGCCGCGTGACGGAGGGGGGGCGATGTTCATGGGGATAGGTTCATTGGGCCGTGTGGACCCGGATCCATCTCGTGCTCGATTCGCCCCCCTTCGAGGGTCATGCGGCGCGCGCAGTGGGCGGCGAGCGTCTCGTCGTGAGTCACCAGTATCAAGGTGGTCCCGTAGCCCGCGTTGAGCGAAAACAACAGCTCGCCGATCGCGGCCCCGGTCTTACGGTCGAGGTTGCCGGTCGGCTCGTCCGCAAACAGGACCCGCGCCCCGGCGGCGAAGGCACGCGCGATCGCCACCCGTTGCTGCTCCCCGCCCGAGAGTTGGTTTGGGTAGTGACGGAGCCGATGGCAGAGGCCGACACGATCGAGGGCGGTGCAGGCCGAGTCGGCGGCCGAGCGGTGCCCGCTCAACTCCATCGGCAGCATGACGTTCTCGATCGCCGTCAGGCTCGAGAGCAGGTGAAAGGACTGGAACACGAAGCCGACCCGCTGGCGGCGAAACTCGGCGCGGCCGTCCTCGTCCAGCTCCCCCAGATCGACGCCTTCGAAGACCACCCGTCCGCGCGTCGGGCGATCGAGCCCCGCCAGGAGTCCGAGCAGGGTCGATTTTCCGGATCCCGAGACCCCCACCACGGCGAGGCTCTCGGACCGCCTCATGGCAAAGCTGATATCATCGAGTATGGTCAGCGGTCCCTCGGGGCTCGGGACCTCCTTCGTGAGCTCCTCCGCACGAATGATGATCTCGTTATCCATATTCTCTCGGCGGCTCGGCGTCTGGCTCGTCGCGACCCTGCTAGCTTTTATCATTCTGGTCGCCGTGGCCGGGTCGGCGGCCGGCAATATACTGGTCTTGGGGGACAGCCTCAGTTCCGCTTACCAAATGGAAACGGAGCGCGGCTGGGTCGAGCGTTTGCGCCAGCGCCTGCAGCAACAAGGCCGCTCCCACGACGTCTTCAACGCCAGCGTCCCGGGCCAGACCACGGCCGGCGGCCTTGCGATGCTGGACGGGCTCCTCTCCCGGCACAGGCCCACCATCGTGGTCATCGAGCTGGGTGGCAACGACGGCCTGCGCGGCTTCCAGCTCGACGAGATCCGATCCAACCTCTCGCGCATCATCGAGACGACGCTTGCGCGCGGCGCCCAGGTGCTATTGATCCCCGTCGAAATACCGTCTAATTACGGGCGTGCGTACACGGAGGGGCTGCGCGAGATCTACCGCGATCTGGCCGAGCGCTTCGGGGTGCGCAAGAGCCCTTTCATCCTTGAGGGTATCGCCGACAAACCGGAACGCATGCTAGAGGACGGCATACACCCCAAACCCGAGGCCCAGGAAGCGATGCTGGAAAACGTCTGGCCGTCGCTCGTGCCCCTGCTATGAACTATTGCAACCATTGCGGTGCGCGCATCGAGCGGCGCATCCCCGAAGGAGACAACCGCCTGCGCGAGGTGTGCACGGCCTGCGGGTACATCCATTATCAGAACCCCAAGATCGTGGCGGGTTGCATCGCCGAATGGGGCGATCGGATCCTCCTATGCCGGCGTGCCATCGAACCCCGCTACGGGCTCTGGACCCTCCCGGCCGGGTTCATGGAGAACGGCGAGACGGCGCTCGAGGCGGCGGTACGCGAGACGCAAGAAGAGGCCAATGCCCGAGTCGAGGTCAACGGTCTCTTCGCCCTCTTGAATCTGCCCCACGTCAACCAAGTGTACATGATCTTCCGCGCCGAGGTCATCGCAGTGGACGGCGAGCCGGGGCTCGAGAGCCTGGAGGTCCAGCCCTTGGATGAGGCGTCGATCCCCTGGGATCGACTGGCCTTCCCGACGATCCTGCACGCCCTGAGACTCTACTATAGTGACCGGCGCGCGGGCGCGTTCGGCTTCCATATGGGCGATATCATCAAGAACGGCGATAGTGCCGGCTTCGTGGCGCGGCGGGCGTGCCCGGAGGGGCTCGCACCGGGGGCTATCGCATCTAGCCACCGCTGACATTCCGAGGAGACCGACTGCATGATTCAACCCCACGGTTCGGAGACCCTGCATCCCCTGTTCGTGTACGACGTACAACGCCACCACGAGTTGCAACGCGAGGCAAAGGGGCTCCCCTCCGTGCTTCTCTCGTCGGCGGCCGCGGCCAATGCGGTGATGCTCGGGGCCGGCTATTTCAACCCGCTGCGAGGCTATATGGGAGCCGCCGATGCGCTCTCCGTCGCGGAGCGCATGCACACCACGGCCGGTCTCTTCTGGCCCGTACCTATCCTGAACCTCACCCATGAGGTCACCACTATCCACGGCGCCCGCCGTGTCGCCCTCTGCGATCCCAATGTCGAGGGGCGGCCGGTGCTCGCGATCCAGGACATCGAGGCCATCGAGACGTTCACGGAGGATCAGCTCGCCTTCGTCACCAGAAAGGTCTTTCGCACCGAGGACCCCAAACACCCTGGTGTCGCGACCTTCCGTTCGCTCGGGCGCCATTGCCTGTCGGGCCCCATCGAGGTGTTGAACTTCAGCTATTTTCAGCAGGACTTCCCCGACACCTTCCGGACCGCGGTCGAGATCCGCAACGAGATGCAGGAACGGGGGTGGCGGACGGTGGTCGCCTTCCAGACCCGCAACCCCATGCACCGCGCCCACGAGGAGCTGTGCAAGATGGCCCGGGAGGCCGTGCACGCCAACGGGATCCTGATCCACATGCTCCTCGGGCAGCTCAAAACCGGCGATATCCCGGCCGCGGTCCGCGACGCCGCGATCCGCAAGATGGTCGAGCGCTATTTTCCGCCGAATACCGTGATGATCAGCGGCTATGGGTTCGACATGCTCTATGCGGGGCCGCGTGAGGCCGTGCTGCACGCGGTGTTCCGGCAGAATTGCGGTTGCAGTCATCTCATCGTCGGCCGCGACCACGCCGGTGTCGGGAGCTTCTACGGGCCCTTCGATGCCCAGCGGATCTTCGCCGAGGAGATCCCCAAGGACGCGCTCAGCATCCAGATCTTCGGAGCCGATAATACCGCCTATTCCAAGAAACTGAAGCGTGTGGTCATGATGCGCGATGCCCCGGACCATAGCGCCGAGGACTTCGTGCAGCTTTCAGGGACCAAGGTGCGCGAGCTATTGGCCGCCGGGCAGCAACTCCCGCTCGAGTTCGCGCACCCGGAGGTGGCCGAGATCCTGATGCGCTACTACCAATTGGACCAGGGACAATCGGAAGCAGGACGATGAGGGTCGGTTCCGATCCTGCGGCCTTAGCCCTTCAGGCGCGTTTCATGGAATCGAAGAACTCCGAATTGACCTTGGTGACCTTGAGGCGATCGAGCAGAAACTCCATGGCGGCGACCTCGTCCATGGGGTTCAGGAGCTTGCGCAGGATCCACATCTTCTGAAGCTCGTCGGGATCGGTCAGAAGCTCTTCGCGCCGCGTCCCGGAACGGTTAATGTTGATGGCCGGGAAGATGCGTTTTTCGTAGATGCGCCGGTCGAGGTGGATCTCCATGTTCCCCGTGCCCTTGAATTCCTCGAAGATCACGTCATCCATGCGCGACCCGGTATCGATCAAGGCGGTGGCGATGATGGTCAGGCTGCCGCCCTCCTCGATGTTCCGCGCCGCCCCGAAGAAGCGTTTGGGTTTGTGCAGCGCATTGGCATCCACACCGCCGGTCAGGACCTTGCCGGAGGCCGGCACCACGGTGTTGTAGGCGCGCGCGAGGCGGGTGACGGAATCGAGCAGGATCACCACGTCCATCTTGTGCTCGACGAGGCGCTTGGCCTTCTCGATCACCATCTCGGCCACCTGGACATGGCGCGTCGCGGGCTCATCGAAGGTGCTGGAGATGACCTCGCCGCGCACCGAGCGCTCCATCTCCGTCACCTCCTCTGGGCGCTCGTCGATGAGCAACACGATGACATAGCATTCCGGGTGGTTGCCCGTAATCGAATGGGCGATGCCCTGGAGCATCATGGTCTTTCCGGCCTTCGGCGGCGACACGATGAGGCCGCGCTGGCCCTTGCCGATGGGCGCCACCAGATCGATGACCCTGGGTGTCAGATCCTCGGTGGTGCCGTTGCCGACCTCGAGCTGCATGCGGTTATGGGCGAACAGCGGGGTCAGGTTCTCGAACAGGACCTTGTTCTTGGCCGCCTCGGGGGGCTCGAAGTTGATCTCGTTGACCTTTAGGAGCGCGAAGTAGCGCTCGCCGTCCTTGGGCGGCCGGATCTTCCCGGAGATGGTGTCGCCGGTGCGCAGGTTGAAGCGCCGGATCTGGCTGGGGGACACGTAGATATCGTCGGGACCGGCGAGATAAGAGCTATCCGCCGAACGCAGGAACCCGAAGCCGTCCTGCAGGATCTCCAGGACGCCGTCGCCCGAGATATCCTCGCCCTTCTTGGCGTGGGCCTTGAGGATACCGAAGATGACGTCCTGCTTACGGGAGCGCGCGACGCCTTCGAGACCCAGTCCCTCGGCGAGCTGGATCAGATCGGAGGCGGGTTTCTGCTTGAGTTCAGTCAGGTTCATGGTCGATCCGCTAGACGGGGATACATACCGGAAAGACCCCAATCCGTGGGATGAGGAGAGCCGCGACTTCGGTGGAACGACCGGGGAAGCGCTTGCGTTCCGGATGCTACGCTAGCACGCGGTCTTGGGCGCGTCCAGCCCCGCGCACACGGGACACCAGGGATGGGGACTGGAACCCCGGGACTAGATAGTGCTATCGATAAATGCGATGAGCTCGGGCTTCGACACAGACCCCACCTTGGTCCCTTCGACCCTGCCCTCCTTGAAGATCAGCAAGGTCGGGATTCCCCGGATACCGTACTTGGGCGGCGTCTTGGGGCTCTCATCGACATTGAGCTTGGCCACCTTGAGCCGCGCTTCGTACTCGCGGGAGATGTCGTCCAGGAGCGGGGCGATCGCCCGGCACGGTGCACACCATTCGGCCCAGTAGTCTACGAGGACCGGCAGCTTGGAGTTCAGTACCTCTTCCTCGAAGCTGTCGTCGGTCACGTGAAGCATGTGCTCGCTCATCCCCCTTGTTCCCACCCCGCGTCTTGCCGTTCAATCCATTGTGGGCCGAACCCCCCACAGAATGCAAGCCTAGCCTGAGCAAGTCTTGGGCAAGTGTACTCGGGGGGCAAATCGAGTCGGGGCAAGCCCACACGGACGCGCGATTGGAGTATGCTAGATAGATTATGGACCAGACACACCTCACCGGAACCCCCTTCGCGACCTTCGGCCTCGACCCACGCCTTTTGCAGGGCTTGCACGCGGCCGGGCTTAGATACTGTACTCCGATACAAGCCGAGACCCTGCCGCTACTCCTCGCCGGCCAGGACGTCGCGGGCCAGGCCCAGACCGGCACCGGCAAGACCGCCGCTTTCGTCGTGGCCGCTTGTCAGCGGCTCCTGCGCTGTGCCGGCAGACCCGAGCGCCCGCCCCACCCACCCCGTGCCATTGTCATCGCTCCGACCCGCGAGCTGGCCATCCAGATCCATCAGGACGCCGTCACACTCGGTCGGCTCACCGGTATCCGTATGGGTTTGGTGTATGGTGGCATCGATTACGAGAAACAACGCTACATGCTCCTGTCCGGCGTCGATCTCCTGGTCGGAACGCCCGGGAGGCTCATCGACTACTTCAAACAGCGGGCGCTGGACCTCTACGCAATCGAGGTCGCGGTGATCGATGAGGCGGACCGCATGTTCGACTTGGGGTTCATCCGCGATCTGCGCTATCTCTTGCGCCGCATGCCGAAACCGGAAGAGCGCCTGTCCATGCTGTTTTCCGCGACCCTGTCCTGCCGCGTGCACGAGCTCGCCTACGAGCACATGAACAACCCGCAGATGGTCGCCATCGAACCGGACAAGGTGACCGTCGACAAGGTCAGCCAGCGGCTCTATCACGTTGAGAGTCGCGAGAAGCTGTCCGTGCTCTGGAACCTGTTGCGCGCGCTCCCCGAGCCGCGTACCCTGATCTTCGTCAACACCAAAAGAGCCGCGGAATACATCACCGAGCGCCTATCCCGAACCGGGCTCGAGGCGGGCCTCATATCCGGCGATGTGCCTCAGCGCCAGCGCGAACAGCTCATCTCCCGTTTCGGAAAGGGCGATCTCCCGTTCCTAGTGGCGACCGATGTCGCCGCACGCGGCCTGCACATCCCCGACGTCACGCACGTGTTCAACTATGACCTGCCCCAGAACGCCGAGGACTATGTGCATCGGATCGGCCGCACCGCGCGGGCCGGGGCGAGCGGCCAGGCGATCAGTCTGGCCTGCGAAGAGTTCGTGTATCCCCTGGCGGAGATCGAGGCCTACATCGGCCGCAAGATCCCGGTCCTGCCGGTCACCGAGGATCTCCTGGTCCCCCCGCCGACGCCCGCCGGCGCCCGACCATCCCACCGGCGCAGGGCCCGGCACCGGCGCGCCGCCTAGGCCCTCGATCCCTAGCCCCTAAGTCGGGCTCAAGTCGGGCTAGCCTTGCGATCGCCGGTCCGCTCGGTCGGGCGGGCCGTCTTCGTTCTGCGCAATCCTGCTGCGCGCCAAGCCCGGTGCGGCCATCGCTGATCCCCGGCGTCCACCCGACGACACGCTCATCTGCCTCGCCCTTCTAATCGAATCGAACATTAGAGTCAGCTACGCCTTCGCCATCTTTCAGTCCGTGCGGCGCGTCAGACCGACGCCCCGGCGACCTCGCGCCAGTCAAACATGGGCGCAGTGTTGTAGAGTCGAGATGTGGCGCGGTGGTTTAGGTCTGGCCTATCTGTTCCCGGCCCTTGGCTCGTGGAGACTTGAAGAGTTTATCGAACATGGCTGGACCTCCGGAGTTTGAGGGAATCGCCCAGCCACTTGCTCGTCTTCATAGGGCAGTTCGACCTGGAAGCGACGCACGACGTTAGCCTCGATCAGATTCGAAATGCCGCCAAGCTCTGGGTCGGTAGCCGTCCACAGGCCCACAACATGACCGATTGTCGTTTCGGGCGGATGCGTTTCATCTCCGACGCGACAAAATGGCTAGCCTTCCTCGGTCGTCTGCGTCTTCCCGAAATACCGCCTCGCCCGTACGCAAATCTGGTCGAGGAGTTTTGTGATCATTTGATTCACGAGCGAGGTTTGGCTCAGGCCACTGTCCGCGTCCACCGGTGGTACGTCGGACAGTTCCTCGAGCGCTTCGGGCAGTAGAACCGCCGGTTCAGTGACATCCGCATCCTTGACATCGACGCTGCCATTAGCCGCAAAGGCGAACAGGATCGCAACATTCGCACATCGATCGCTCACTACGTTGGAGCATTGCGAGTCTTCTTCCGCTACGCAGAGCAACGCGGGTGGTGCCCTCGTGGTCTTGCGGCGGCGATTATGTGCCCTCGGGTATTCGCTGACGAAGGTCTGCCGAAAGGACCCTCGTGGGAGGATGTTCAGCGTCT
>JBOIDR010000087.1:0-17889 GCA_050740695.1 Gammaproteobacteria bacterium
ACTCCACCCTGTTGAGCATGTGCTGCAACTGGCGCGTACCACTCTCGAAGCCAAACCCACCCCCGCAAGCGCCTCCGAAGATTTCAAAAAAGCTGCCTGACCGTTTCAAACGCCTAAAGTCATACGACGCCTTTTAACAATCATGTGATACATAAATATTCCCCAGGCTCCTCGGCGTCTCAGCGAGTACCGAGATCACGAGCGCGCAGAATCCGAGCAGTTGGATGACGAAACCCATCGCGTGCCCGTACTCCCATCGCTCACGGAGTTGCATCCAGAGTGCCGGTACAGTCTCAGGCGACGACTGGAGCGCAGCGGCGATCTGAGTATTGACCGGCGCAACGAGCGTCAGCCAGCTAATGAACCACAGGACAAGAAGCAGGGCACCAGCGAGCGTCCATCTGAAGACAGACCGACTCTTTCGGACGAGGAATGCCAGCACGCCAGCGGTGATAATCGAGCCCATTGAGTAGATGCCGCCGACCGTCGCGAAGTACCGGTACATGGTCGCGTTAACAGCCGAGTATAGTTGTGCGTCATACTGCATCTTCTGCGGCAGTTCAAGCACGTGCGCGGAGGTCATCGTCAGCGCAAGGGCCGCTATGATGATGGTCAGAAACCGCCAGATTCTTAGCATCACGAGGTTACCTCCAGATATCATGCTGAGCTTCCGCTCAGCGAAGCAGCCCAACGAAACAAGATCAGCCGCGCCGGGCAAGGAGGCTTGGAAAGGCGACGGCGATCCACGGCGTTGGCTGCAGCGCATGGTTGGGCCAAGGCGCCTGAGGTCCGCCGGAACTTTGTCTCGGAAAGGCGCCGCTCGAAGCGGTGGACGCCGAAGCGCCGCAGGTCCACAGCGGGCCTGGCGAAGGAGCGCTTGTGTTCCACGCCTCGTGCAGGCACCGACCTCGCAGCCGGGCGGCGCCCGGGCATGGTCACCTTCATTTTGCCTTTGGTCGAAGGCCATGGGCTATCCAGTTTCTGTTTACCAGTGAGGGCGCCGACAATGCCTTTGCTGTTTCTGCTTTGATGCTTTTTGAAGCCCAACGTTTGGCGTAACCGGCCCCAAAAAGCAGAGCGACGATAGGAGCGACGCTTTTTGGGGTCCGAGTTAATGCCATTGTTAGGTGCTTTCTGTCAAGACCTCCAAACATCTTCCATCTCTTCTATTGATGGATCATCGTAACGCTTCAGTGTTGCCAGCCATTCTGGCATTTCTTCTCTTATTGTTTCTTCTAGTTCGTTTAAGTCTTCTTTATCTATTAAGCCTCTGCCAAATAGAAAGGTATAGAACTTCTTGAGGCTAGTTGCGTTACTCTTTATGCTTGTCTGACTTGCCCACATTGCCTTCTTTATAAACCAATACCCCAGAAACATGTTTACGCTGTGCACACCGTCCTTTGCTTCGATTGCGTCTTCGTAAAGTAGATAGTCGTTTATGTAGAAATCGATGTTTGAAAGATGATTGCCTATTGTCTTACCCGAGAGACCTGACGATTTCAACCAAGCCTCAAAGTCGGCCAATAAGCTCTCATTGGCTTTCTTTATCTTTTTGCAATCAGCTTCATATTTCTCGTACTCATCCATAACTAATACAACATCGTTTGATGATGAATTGTCGCACCTAACGTCGCGGTTAAGCGGCGCCGCTTTGCGGCGTCCGTCTTGAACCGGTGGTTAGGTGCGATTTAATGAAAGCCCAGAAGTCTTGTTTCCCTTTGGATTTGAGCAGCTCTCTAATGGCTTCGGTGACAATTGTTTCCCCATCACTTAAGCCTTCCCGTGGAACACCGTGCCAGGCCTTGAAAGCGTCGTAGTACTGAGGCTTCGGTTCATTCTTATCACGAAAATATGCGAGCGCATCCATCAACAGGAGTTCGGTTAGTTCGGGGTTCAAGGTAATTGAACTGTCGGGGTCGCGGTCCGCATGCTTGAAGAAATTCTCGTGGTTGTTGAGAAAGTCTCTTATAGCTTTCCTTTTTGCTTCTGGATATTCATCGACGAAAGCTGTCTTAATAAATGGGCGTTCCGATCCGTTCTTTAGTGCGATGTCTCGGAGGATGTTATAAGCCGCAGCCGTGAGAGTATGTACGGCTACTGGGTTGTCGGAAGTGAACCAGATCTCTATCGCCGCGTCTAGCTGCGCTCGAACGGCATCTAGCTTAGAGAGTGTCCTTTGCGTCATCCGAGAAGCACCTAACAGTTGATTAGGCGGAATCCGAAATTAGTGTGCTAGGCAGAATCCGCCTATTGCACTCGGTTCGGACTCTGTGTAGCATCCCCCACGGCCGAAGTATAGGTCAACTTCTCGGCTGGCGCTAGCAAGGAGGTGTGGCTATGGGTAGGGACTTGCCCGGTGGACCCGGGAGGAATGCGAGGTTCTGGGACGGCTTCTTGGAAGTCATTCGTGCCCAAGGGGTTAGAGCACCGTTTGACCGGTGGTATGTGATCCGGGCGGAGCAGTATCTCAAGACCTATCCGGAGACGCCCCTGTCGGGGCACAGGCCCGAGGAGGTCAGCGCCTACCTGGAGGAGATAGGCAGAAAGGGCAGCCTCAAGGACTGGCAGTTCCGCCAGGTGGTCGATGCCCTGGAGGCCTTGTTTTGCAAGGTCGTCGTTGCGCCCTGGGCCGGCCAGTTCGACTGGGGATATTGGAAGGACTCGTCTCGCTCCCTGGAGCCCGATCACGCCACCATCGCGCGCGACGCGCCTCTTTCCCGGCCAAGCGGCCGCCGCGATCGTCAGGAGGCCGATCCGGGACTCGGCCCGGTGCGGGGGACGCACGGAGAGGTGCTCTACGCGCTCATCGCCGAGATCCGGCGGCGTGCTTACTCCATCCGCACCGAACAGGCGTACGAGCACTGGGCTTGCCGCTTCATCGCCTTCTGCCGCAACCGAGACCCGCGCGAACTCGGCGCCACCGAGATCGGGGCGTTTCTCGAGGATCTGGCCGTGCACGGTAATGTCGCGGCCAGCACGCAGAACCAGGCGCTCAATGCCCTGGTGTTCCTCTATGCCCAGGTACTGAAGAAGCCTCTTGAAGCGCTCGGTGAGTTCGTGCGAGCGAAACGGCCGCGGCGGCTCCCGGTGGTGCTGACGCGGGCCGAGGTGGGGGCTTTGCGTGAGCGGCTTTCGGGCACCCAATGGCTCATGGCGAGCCTGCTCTACGGGACCGGGATGCGTCTCATGGAGTGCGTGCGCCTGAGGGTCCAGGACGTCGATTTCGACTATCGGCAGATCGTGGTCCGAAACGCCAAGGGCGCCAAGGACCGCATGGTGCCCCTCCCCGAGGCCCTGCACGCGGCCCTCAGGGACCACCTGGCCAAGGTGTGTGCCTTATTCGAAGAGGACCGGCGCCTGGGTGTCGCGGACGTGTATCTCCCCAACGCGCTGGCGAAGAAATATCCAAATATCCGAACGCACCGAAGGAGTGGATCTGGCAGTACGTGTTTCCGAGCGGGCGCCTGTCCGTGGATCCTCGGAGCGGCAAGACCCGGCGGCATCACGTGCACGAGAACGGGCTCCAGAAAGCAGTGAAGCAGGCCGCGGGAGCCGCCGGGATCACCAAGCGGATCAACTGCCATGCGCTGCGACACAGCTTCGCTACCCACCTGCTCGCGGACGGCTACGACATCCGCACGGTCCAAGAGCTCCTCGGTCACGCGGACGTCTCGACGACCATGGTCTATACCCACGTCCTGAACCGCGGCGGGCGCGGGTGCGCAGCCCGCTGGACGGCGTCGGGCTATAGGCCGTCTTCTTCTGTGGTGCCACCCAGGGCGGGTTAGCGGCTGTATCGCGTCACCCGCCTTCGGAAGGCCGCGCATGAGGTCGGCGCCGGAAGGTCCCTTGCGCGTGTTCGGTGGGTTACGCCGCGAAAAGCGATGCTTGCATCTCTCTGGGGCTCTGCTACCATGGACAAAAACCGAGGAGATTGTATGCAGAAGAGCGTTGAAGGTGTGTATCGGGATGGCAAGATTGAATTAACCGAACTCCCCAGGGATGTGCGCGACGAAACGCGGGTCATTGTGACATTTCTGGAGACTAGTCATATCGACTTGCGAGCACGTGGCATCGACGAGGCACAGGCGGCAGAGCTCCGGGCACAGTTGGGGACCTTTGGCGATGAGTGGGACAGTCCGGAGATGGATCTGTACGACAATTATGATGCCGCCAAAGCCAAGCTATAACCGAGGCGATGTGGTCCTCGTGCTCTATCCCAACTCCGACTTGCGCACGGCGAAAACTCGTCCTGCCCTGATTGTCCAAGCGGACAACTTACAAACCGGATTGCCACAAGTCATCGTGGCGATGATCACCGGCCGCCTGTTTCGTGCCAACCATCCGAGTCGTGTGATGGTCACAGTGTCAACGCCCGCCGGACAAAAATCCGGCCTCCTGACTGGCTCGGTAGTGATGACAGATAACCTGGCGACAGTTGCGGAAGTCGCGATCGACCGAGTGATCGGCACCCTACCGATGGCGGACATCGATACCGCTTTACGGCGTACACTGAAGCTATAGCTATAGACCGAGTCTTATAGCGCTGCGAGCCGAACCAATAAGGATTGTGACAATTAGACGGTTATTCAAGAAGCCCGGCATCGGGCATGGCGCTTCATATAAGGGAGTGCTTCAGTAAAGCGCCGATAGTCATCTGTGGGTTACGGCGCAAACGGCGCGCCTAACCCATACATCGATTGGCCGACACCAGGCGGTGTTCGTTCGCGACGGCTCAGGTCGCAACTCTCAGCCTGACGGGCGTTCCCGAAACAGCGACTCGATCAACGGGCAATCCGGCCGGTTCCCGGCCTCACAGCGGGCGATCGCGGTGCTGAGCGCGCGATCCATCGCCTTCAGATCCGAGATCTTGGCACGCACCTCGGCGAGATGCCGGCAGGCGAGGTCGTGCGCTGCATCGCAGGACCCGATGGGGTCGTCCGCGAGTCGCAGCAACGCGCGTACCTCATCGAGACCGAACCCCAACTCGCGCGCGCGGCGAACGAAGCAGAGGCGCTTCAGGTGGTCGAGACCGTAAATACGGTAACCGGCAACCGTGCGAGCCGGCGCAGGGAGGAGGCCGATGCGCTCGTAGTAGCGTATGGTCTCGATATGGACGTTGGCCGCCCGAGACAGCTTGCCGATCCTGAGACCTGCCGGGTCCAAAGCGGGTGTGCCGGCCATTGCTTTGACACAGGGGGCTTGCCGCACCCCCTACCCCGGCCTCAACCCCCCCTTCTCAAAAAGATAATCCAGCCAGATCCCCGAGAGCTTTTCCTGGACGGAGTTTTGTTTGAGCCGGGCGTGGAGGTTGGGGAAATCGACGCGGTCGAGCTCCTGGTCCTGGTTGTAGCAGGAGTAGACGAAGTACTCCTCCCCGGTCTCGGGGTCGATGTGCTTGCAGAGACACTGGGCGCAGACACCCTTCATCATGCACTGCATCGGCGAGTTGATGGAGCCGATGGCGATATGGCGGGGATTGAGGTAGGGTTTCAATACCCCGTGTCGGGCTTCCTTGACGGCCGCCATCATGCGGTCCGAGCCGATGGCGATGATGTGCTCGACATCATCGAGATGGATGGGCGTCTCGCCCAAGCGCCCGCGCGCGTAGGCCAGCACGGCCTCCACGACGTTGCCGACCGTGCTCTTGTCCTGGGGGCGCGTGACCGGAATGGGCGCAGCACCCGGGATCGGGTCCACCGACCACACGATGATGTCCGAGGCCGCCTCAACCTCGGCGATCTTGAAGGCGTCGTGGCGGTTGCGATAGCCGGCGAAGTAGATCACTTGATTGCCTGCGGCGCGCAACGCCTTTCCGATCGAGAACAGCACGGCGTTACCCAGACCGCCCCCTAACAGCATCACGGTCTTGCCCGAGGGGATGTCGGTCGGGGCGCCGGTCACGCCCATGACGACCAGCGGATCGCCCGGTTTCCAGAGCGCGCACAGGCGCGAGGAGCTGCCCATCTCGAGCGCGATGAGTGAGATGAGCCCGCGTTCCTTGTCCACCCAGGCGCCGGTCAAGGCCAGGCCCTCCGATGCCAGCGCGGTGCCCTCGACGGTGGGCGCCAGGGCCTCCAAGTTCTGCACGCGGTAGAACTGGCCGGGGCAGAACTTGCGCGCCTGCATGGGGGCGCGCACGATCACCTCGATGATGGTCGGAGTGAGGCGCTTGACCTCGACGACCTCGGCGCACAGGGCTTCGTCCAGCCGCTCCTGAAAAGCCCGTAACGCACGCTCGCGCTCCGCCTGCCGCCCAAGGTCGAGGTTTCGGATCTCGCGCTCGAAGAGTCGCACGATATAGGGATAGCCGTCGCGGGCGCTCGCCATGGCCTTGACCACGTTGCCAGCATACACGGGGTGGTTGTCGCCGTAGAAGGTGACGTGGCGCCCCTGGCGGGAATACGAAGTGAACGGGGCCGGGCGGCCGATCTTCGGCCAGCACCGATCGCTCATGGGCTCTAGTCCGATCTCTCCGTTTCTAGCGAGCGGCTCGTGACGCCGGTAGGAGCGCCCGTCCATCTCGAAGGTGCCGACATGCTCGCTCTCGTAGATCGTGTTCGGCGAGGTCCCGGCGGCGATGAAAAGGCTCTTGAGCGGCACCTCGATCTCGGTCCCGGTGCTCACCCAGCTACCCCCACCCTTTCCCTCCCCCTGCAAGGGGGAGGGGGTGAGCTTTTCGAAACGCACGGCCCGGAGGTGCCCGAAGCCGTCGGCGACGGCGCGCTTGGGATCCATCCCTTCGGACCAGGCGATCCCCTCCTCCATGGCCTTCTCGATCTCCTCGTGGTTCTGGCGGTAGGCGGGCGCATCGCGCATGCCTTTACGATAAAAGAGCGTGACGCCACCCCACTCTTGTAATAACGGTTGGAAGTTCGGCAACTCGCCCGACGATTTCGCGCGCTCGCGCTCGGCGCGCACGGCCCGCCCGTGGGCGAGCAGCTCGTCGAGGATGATGAGCTCTTCTTGATCGTAACGCCCGCGCACCGAGCCCTCCTCGTAGCGGTTGACGAGGGTCTCGTAGCGCCGCAGGAGCTTCTCGACCTGGACCGGATAATAGGCCAGGAGCTCGGTGGCCGTGTCGATGGCGGTCAGGCCCCCGCCGATGACCCCTGCCGGCAGGCGCACCTGGAGGTTGGCGAGCGAGTCCTTGGCGGCCCCTGTCAACTGCAAGGCCATCAAGAAATCCGAGGCCTTGCGGATCCCGCGCATTAGATTATTTTCGAGCGGGATGATGGTCGGCTTGCCGGCGCCGCTCGCGATCGCGATGTGATCGAAGCCGAAATCCCAGGCCTCGTTGATGGTGAGGGTGCCGCCGAAGCGCACGCCGCCAAAGCAGCGGAATGCGCGGCGCCGCGCCAAGGTGAGATAGATCACCTTGAGGAAGTTCTTGTCCCAGCGCACCGTGATGCCGTACTCGGCGACCCCGCCGAAACCGGTCATGACGCGCCGATCGAGGTCCTCGTAGATCTCGGCGAGATCGCGGATCGGGCGGGGGGCGCGCTCGTGGCTGCCGCAGAGCTCCACGGGCAGGGGCTCGATCTTGAGCCCGTCGATCCCGACCACCCCGAAGCCCTCGTTCAAGAGATAATGCGAGAGCGTATAACCCGCGGGCCCGAGCCCGCAGACCAGGACGTTCTTGCCGTTGTAAGGGAGCGCCGCGGGGCGCCCGACATTGAGCGGATTGAAGCGCGCCAAGAGCCCGTAGATCTCGAACCCCCAGGGCAGGTTCAAGACATCGGTGAGCACATTGGTCTCGATCTGGGGGATGTCGACGGGCTCGGTCTTCTGGTAGATGCAACCCTTCATGCAGTCGTTGCAGATCCGATGACCGGTGCCCGGGCACATCGGGTTGTCGATCATGATGAGAGCCAGCGCGCCGATGTCGTCGCCCCCGCGCTTGAGCACATGCATCTCGGAGATCTTCTCGCCGAGCGGACAGCCGGTGATGGGGACGCCGAGCGCATTGGTCTTGAAACTGCCGTCCTTGCGATTGCGCATGCCCTTCGCGCACGAGTCGGTGTCGCGATCGTGACAATAGATGCAATGATCGACCTCGTAGAGCACCTGGCGCTCGCTCATGCGTCGATCGGTCAGTGCGAATCCATCGCGACGGCGGCGTTGGGCGAGTGGCCCGATGAGCACCGTGTGGCCCCCGCGGTCCTCCGACTCAAAGGGCACGAGGTGCCGGAAATCGGTTTTTTTAGGCTCTTTGAAGCTCACCCAGCCCGCGACCCGGGCGCGTAATATGGGATGATGGCGCGCGGCGTAGCAGAAACGCTCGATGGTATCCATGAGCCCCGAGCAGAGCTCCTGCGCCGTACCCGCGGCGAGCACAGAAGCCAGGGTCACGGCATTCGGATCGCCGGTGTGATGTAGTTGCTGCCGCAAGGCCTCCGCCTGGTCTTCCCAGGCGCCTTCCGACTGTGACGCTAGACACAACGCACGGAGCTTGATCCCCATCTCGGCCAGCGCGCCCTCCTCGTCGGGCGCGGTGGCGCAACGAAGGAGCGCCGCGATCCGGGCCTCCAAGGCCCCGAGGTCCCAGCCCGCGAGATCGTCGGGCGTAAAGCGCGCATCGCACTTCATCACGATCTCGCTGCGGAAGGCAAAAACAGTGTCCATCTCGCGGCGGATGTGGTCGATGTGTCGTTCGCGCTCGCCGCCGATACCGAAGAGGCGCGCCACGAACTCCCCGACGAAGGGCGCCATGCGCACCAGCAAGTCCGAGATCGCCTCGGGCGACATCCCGTGTCCGGCACGGGTACGGTAGCGCTCGAACTCGACGAAGAGATCGGGATCGCGCGGCCGGACGTAATCGTCGAAGATCGCCAAGAGGTCTTGCAAGCGCTTCGGATCGAATAGGTCCGCGTACTCGAAACCGGGAAAGCCGAGAGTGAGCACGGCCTCGGCGCGATCGGTGAGGTGCTGCGCGGCTGTCATCTTACCCACCCCCTAACCCCCTCCCGTCGGGAGGGGGAAAAGAAGTGGCGCCCCGCGTGCGTTTCCTCTGTCACTTCTCATTCGTCCTCGCCGTGTGCATAAAGACATAACCGGTGCCCCACGTCCCGCCCCGCTCGCAACTGCAAAGGAAGAGAGCCAGCATCCCGCGTCTACTCCCCCTCCCAACGGGAGGGGGTTGGGGGGTGGGCAGCACCGCAATTTCAAGGAGCCCTGGCTGGTTTTCGGCGCGTAGGCCAGTCGTTGAACGGGAAGGGCCTTTCGTCGGACTCGTAGGTCACGTATTTGAGGATCTCGTAGATGTAGCTCGAAAGCCCGGGGGCGAACTCCACGAGCCTCGGGTTCAATTCGCCCGTGAAGAGCCGCGAGAAGAACTGGAACACCACGATGCCGAAGACCAGGAGCTCTGCGGCGGTGTAGATGACGACGAAGACGATCATGAAAAACCCGCGCTTCCAGGTCTCGGTGTCTTGTAGGTGTCCCGCTGCGCTCATTTTCGTTCCTCCCCCGCGAGAATGCATGGTAGATCGGCCACGGTCATTGATCGACCCCCCGAATCCTCTAACCCAGTCGATCAAAAAGCGCGATCTGCGGGCCGCGCCCGGTGCACTCGGCGGCGCCATCAACGCGCCCGCCGCCCGAGCCACACGAGGAGCCCCTTGGCGTTCAGCTCGATGTCCATGGACAGGACATCGTCGATCAGAGACTCCGCATCGGCGGCCCCGTGTTCGCGGAGCCGCGAACACAGATAATCCCTGAGGCCGGAGGCGATGGCGGGCAGGGGGTCCGGCCGAGCGGCGGCCGCCTCGGTGATCGCCACGAAGGCCCGAAGGCCCCGATGCAGATCCGAGGCTAGGCGTTCGAGGTCGGCGACGCGGCTGTAGTGCGTGAGATAGATGGCGCTCGGGCGCTCGACCATGAGCCGGTCGATGGACGCATGGGCCGCGTCCGGATCGAAGTGGACCGGGGTCGTCGCGGGAAAGATGAACTCGCCCCGAGGGCCGTCCAGCTCGCGATAAGAAACGCCAAAGGTATCGCCCGCGAAGATCCCGCGGGCCTCCTCGTCCACGACCGAGACGTGATGAAGCGCATGACCTGGTGTGTGCAGGAAGGTCAATGTGCTCTTCCCGAGCGTCAAACGCTGGCCATCCTCGACCACGACCAGGCGCTCTGCGGGGATGGGCCGGACATCGCCGTAGTGGCGCCGAAACACCTCCTCGCCGTACACCGCCAAGGTACCCTCGATGAGACGTCGCGGATCCGCGAGGTGGGTCGCGCCGCGCGGGTGCACGACAACGTGCGCCGCGGGCAGATGACGGCACAAGAGACCGGCACCGCCCGCGTGGTCGAGATGGATATGGGTCAGAAACACATAGTCGACATCGGATGGATCGATGTCCTTCGCCGCGAGCGCCTCGAGGAGCCTCGGCACCGAAGGGCCGGTCCCGGTATCCACGAACGCCGCGCGCCCGTCGCGCACGAGGAGGTGGCTCGCGTCCAGCCGCGGGCGCATGAAGCCGGTATCGATGGCGGTGATGCCGTGCTCGAAGTCGAGGAGCCCGTCCCTCATGGTGGCGCCCCGGTATGAGCGCGCGCCCCCACCCGACCCTCCCCCGGGAAGGGGAACGGTGGCGTGGGAAGCGAGGGCCTTACCCGGTAAGGCGATGTGATGCCGATGCCGAGGACGGCGTGTGCCAAGCAGCGGCTTGGGTTAGAAACGGCGCCGACCGGGGCCTCCTCCGCCTGGGCGCCGGGGAGCGCCGCTGCCCGGCCCGCCACCACCACGGTCGTCGGTCCGCGGCCGGGCCTCGTTCACGGTCAGCCGCCGGCCTTTCAGGTCCTTGCCGTTCAGCTCGGCGATCGCCGATTCGGCCGCGGCCTTGGCCGACATCTCGATAAACCCGAAACCGCGCGGTTCTCCGCTGAACCTGTCCTTGATCACGTTAACGGATGCAACCTCCCCGAAGGGCTCGAAAGCGCGCCGCAAATCGTCCTCGGTCACATCTCGGGACAGATTGCCAACGAAGATCTTCATTCGGTATTCCTCTAGGTAGTCAATTGAGAGCGATGGCCCCTGTGAGTGGGATGGCCCAGGCCGGGCCACGCGGGTGGATCCTACGCGCACTTGCGCATTTCGGGAAGAAGCCGGCACCCTCAACCGACGCCGGCGCTCACTAGCGCATCTTTCTCAAGTGGGGCTAACGCCCTGGGCCGGGCGCACACAGCTCGTCGATCACGGCGGCCAGGTCCTCGTAGACCGGCAGGGAGCGAAGTTCGGGGTTGGCGTCGCGGGTGTGGCGGCCGCGGCCGGTCTCGACCAGGATCGGACGAGCGCCCGCCGCACGCGCCGCCTGGATGTCGGTGAGCCGATCGCCGACCGCCGGCACCCCCTCGAGCGGGAGGTGCAGGCGCTCCGAAAGCTCCCGGAACAGCCCCGGCCGCGGTTTACGGCAGGCACAGCCCTCGCCCGGACCGTGGGGACAAAAGAACACCGCCTCGATACGCCCACCGTGCTCGGCGAGCCGTTGGTGCATCTTCTGATGGACAAGGTGCAACTGGCCGACATCGATGATCCCGCGTGCGAGGCCCGATTGATTACTCACCACCACGACCCGGTAGCCCGCGGCGTTGGCGCGGGCCACGGCCTCCAGGCTCCTCGGGATCGGGATCCACTCCTCGGGTCGCTTGATGAAGCGATCGGATTCCTGATTGATCACCCCGTCCCGGTCCAGGATCAAGAGCCGCATCATTGGAGCCTTGAGAGGTCCGCGATCTCCAGGAACAGGGACCGGACCCGGCGGAGCAAGGTCAGGCGGTTGGTCCGCAGGCGCCGGTCCTCGCACAGGACCAACACCTCATCGAAAAAGGCATCGACAGGCTCGCGCAGCTCCGCGAGCGCGCGCAGCACGGCGGTATACTCGCGCCGGTCCAGCCCTTCGCGAACCGGCCCTTCCAGCGACACCAACACCGCCCACAGGCGCCGCTCGGCGGGCGTTTCCAGGAGCCCGGGTTCCAGCACGCCGATCGCGAGGTCCTCTGCCTGTTTTAGGAGGTTGGCAATGCGCTTGTTGGCGGCTGCCAGCGCCGTCGACTCGGGAAGTGCCCGAAACGCCGTGACGGCAGAGAGCCGCTCGCGAAAGTCGAGGGGGCGCGTGGGTCGGCGCGCCAGCACGGCCTCGAAGGCATCGGAGCGCGCGCCCTCCTCGGCCAGATACCCGCGCAGCCGTTCCATCATGTAATCGAAGACCACCGGCACGACACGAGGATCGAGCGATCTATCGTACAGCGCGGCGGCCCGCGACAAGAGATCGAAGAGGTCCAGGTCCAGTGTACCTTCGATCAAGATGCGCAGGCACCCGAGCGCCGCCCGTCTGAGCCCGAAGGGGTCGCGGTCGCCGCTCGGCGCCTCTGCAATGCCAAACACCCCGCATAGCGCATCGAGCTTGTCGGCGAGGGCGAGCGCCTGTCCGGTCCGGCCGTTCGGGAGAACGTCCCCGGCATGGCGCGGGAGGTATTGCTCGGCCAAGGCTTCGGCCACCTCCGCCGGTTCGCCGGCGCGGGCGGCGTAGTGGCGGCCCATGAGGCCTTGCAACTCGGGGAACTCCGCCACCAGCGCCGTGACCAGATCGCATTTGGACAAGAAACCCGCACGCCGCGCCAAGTCGGGGTCCCCGCCGATGTGCTCTGCGATCGCCTCCGCCAAGGTGGCGAGGCGATCGGATCGATCCAGGAGCGTCCCGAGACGCTCCTGGTAGACGATCCGCGCGAGCGCCGCCCGCCGCGCCTCCAAGGGCTCGGCGAGGTCCTGCTCGTAAAAAAACGCGGCATCCGCCAGCCGGGGATGGACGACTCTCTCGTTGCCGCGCCGCACCACCTCTGGATCGCGGCTCTCGATGTTGCTCGTGGCCACGAAGTACGGCAGCAGCCGCCCCTCGGCATCGAGGATCGGAAAGCACTTCTGGTGGTCCTTCAGGGTCGCGATCAAGACCTCGGCCGGCATCCTGAGGAAGCGCCGATCGAAGGCGCCGACGATGACCGCCGGCCATTCGCAGAGCCCCGTGACCTCTTCCAATAGCTCCGGATCGATGAGCGCCTGCCCGCCTTGGGCGTCTGCCGCGGCCTCCACCAGTCGCCGCAGCCGTTCTTGCCGCTCGGCGAAATTGGCTTTCACAAAGCCGATCGATTCCAATAGCTCAGGGTAGTCGCGGGGCGCCGGGATCGAGAGGGACCCTGGTCGCATGAAGCGATGGCCACGGCTCTCGCGCCCGCTCACCACCCCGAGGACCTCGGCCGAGAGGGTCTCGGTGCCGAACAGCAAAACGACCCAGTGCACGGGCCGCACGAACTCGACCGTGCCTAGGCCCCAGCGCATGCGCTTCGGGATCGGGAGCGCCGCGAGCGCTTCGCGGACGAGTCCCGGTATGACCTCGCCGGCGGGCTGGCCCCGGGCGAGGGTCCGGCAGGCAAGCCACTGACCCTTTTCGTTCTCCAGGCGGATGAGGTCCTCTACCGCAACCCCGCAGGAGCGCGCGAATCCGAGGGCAGCGGGGGTGGGCCGACCCTTCGCGTCGAAGGCCGCGCGTAACGCCGGGCCGCGCCGTTGCGCCTCGCGATCGGGCTGGGCGGCGGCCAGGGCCTCGATCACGAGCGCCAGGCGGCGGGGCGTGGCGTAGGCCTTGATCGTGCCGTGGGCGAGGGCTTCCTTGTCGAGGCGCTCGCCGACTGCGCTCGCGAAGGCCTGCGACAAGCGCCGCATCGATCGCGGCGGCAACTCCTCGGTGCCGATCTCGACCAGGAAATCCCGCGCCGCGCTCACGGGCTTATGCCTCGCTCGGATCCCGCGAGCAAGGGGAAACCGAGCGTCTCACGGCTTTGCAGATACGTCTCGGCCACGCCGCGCGACAGCGCCCGCACCCGCAGGATATGGCGCTGGCGCTCGGTCACGGAAATGGCATGGCGCGCATCGAGGAGGTTGAAGGTGTGAGATGCCTTGAGCACCATCTCATAGGCCGGCAGCGCGAGCCCGGCCTCTGCCAGCCTCCGGCACTCCGCCTCGCAGGTGTCGAACCAGGCAAACAACGAGGCGGTGTCGGCGCGCTCGAAATTGTAGTGCGACATCTCGACCTCGTTCTGATGGTGGAGTTGGCCATAGGTAATAGGGCCGCGGCTCGGGGGAGTACTCCGGCCTCCTGCCCACACCAGATCGTAGACGCTATCCAGGTCCTGGAGGTACATCGCGATGCGCTCCAGACCATAGGTGATCTCGCCCGTGACCGGCCGGCAGTCGAGGCCGCCGATCTGCTGGAAATAGGTGAACTGGCTGATCTCCATGCCGTTCAGCCGCACCTCCCAGCCGAGACCCCAGGCGCCCAGGGTCGGTGATTCCCAGTCGTCCTCCACGAAGCGGATGTCGTGTACCAGCGGGTCGATGCCGAGCGCGCGCAGGGAATCGAGATAACGCTCCTGGATGTCGGCGGGCGAGGGCTTCAGGATGACCTGGAACTGGTAGTAACGCTGCAGGCGGTTGGGGTTCTCGCCGTAGCGCCCATCGGTGGGACGCCGCGATGCCTGCACATAGGCCGCGCACCAGGGCTCGGGACCGATGGCGCGCAGGAAGGTCGAGGGGTGAAAGGTCCCCGCGCCCATCTCCATATCGTACGGTTGCTCTAGGACGCAGCCTTGTCCCGCCCAGTGCTGCTGGAGCGCCAGGATCAGGTCCTGAAAGGTCGTGGGCTGTGCGCCCCGAGTCTTATCGACTTCATGGGCGCCGGGCGTCCCGGGGGTCGTCGCGTCCGGCATCGGTCTCGCCAGTATACCGCAAGGGGATGCGCATCCGCCCCGGCCTCTTTCGGGTCGCAGCGCTGAGAAATCCGGGCTAAAGTGATATCAGGAGGTGCAACATGAAACGATTGATCTTGCATGCGACCGACACCGCGCAGTGGCAGGCGCTCGTCCACGAGGCCGAGGCCGCCGCCGAATGCAGCTTGAGCGTGGAGACCGAGAGCTATCTCGTCTTCACGCTCATGCGTTTCGTGGGCCGGGCGCGGCTGGCCAAGACCTGCCTGGCGTTGGGCTACCTCGCGGGGCTCTTGCAGCGCGGCCCGCTGCGCCGCCAGGGCCTGCGTGATGTCGGGGATCAGTGCCTTTTGTATACGGGTCTGTTTCCCGACCACGCGCTACGGGGCGCGGTGCCGCTTGGCTATTACGTGGATCTCGGCAAGAGCGCCTACCTGCACCTGTCCGACGAGCCGAGCGGCGATCTCTTCCGGCAGCTGAGCCGGGCCTTCGTCGAGATGATGGATGTCTTGCAGTGCATGCGGGAGCTGGACGGGAAGCGCCGCCTCGGGCCCTTGCAGGCACACGCGCTGTGGCTGGAGACGGGGAGCCGGCACGCCTTGCGCACCCTGCGTGAGACCACCGGCAATAGCCCGCTACCCGCCTCCCGGCTGCACTGAGCCTTTCTACAACGATGGCGCCCCCTGCCCCGCCATGAACCGGGGTGGATACGATGTCGTCATCGTAGGCGCCGGGATCCAGGGCGCCGGCGTCGCCCAGTGCGCGGCGGCCTCGGGATACCGGGTGCTAGTGCTCGAACAATACGGGCCGGCGGCCGGCACCTCTTCCCGCTCGAGCAAGCTCATCCATGGGGGCCTGCGCTACCTCGAGACCGGACAGTTCCCTCTGGTACGCCAGTCCTTGGCCGAGCGCGAGACGCTGCTCCGGATCGCGCCGCTCCTGGTCCGCCGCCTCGAGTTCTTCGTCCCTGTGTATCGCGAGACCCGACGGCGCCCCTGGGAGCTTCGGCTCGGCCTGTCGTTATACGCCGTGCTCGGCGGGCTCGGGCCGCAGCACCGATTCCGATCACTCGGGCGCGCTCTATGGGGAGGGCTGGGCGGACTCCGTACCGAGGGGCTGGCCGCGGTGTATTCGTATCTCGATGCCCAGACCGACGACGCCGCGCTGACCCGCGCGGTGCTCGACTCGGCCCGGTCATTCGGCGCCGAGGTGTCTTGTCCCGCGGCCTTCCAGAAAGCGACGCGGACAGACGCCGGTTACTCGATCCAATACGCTTTGCGCTCTTCAGGCGCTCGCCCGATCGAATGCCATGGCACGGTCCTCGTCAATGCCGGCGGCCCGTGGGTGGGACAGGTGGCCGAAAGAGTCCATCCTCCCCCGCCATCGGTCGAGGTCGAGCTGGTACAGGGTGCGCACCTGCACCTGGACGAGCCTGTCCTCATGGGGGCCTTCTATGTCGAGTCGCCGGCCGACGGGCGCCCGGTGTTCGTCATGCCGTGGCGGGGCGGGACCCTGATCGGCACCACCGAGACCGCCTTTCGCGGGGACCCGGCCTCCGTGGCCGCGACCTCGGCCGAGTCGGAATATCTACTCGAAACCCTGCGTCATTACTTCCCCGCCTACCGCGGCCGGGTCATCGGCACCATGGCGGGCCTGCGAGTCCTGCCGCGCGATACAGTAGCGCCTCAAGAGCGCTCGCGCGAGACGGTGCTCTCGGTGGACCGCGGAGATCGCCCGCACTATCTGGCCATCTACGGCGGCAAGCTCACGACCTATCGCGCGACCGCCGAGTGCGTGATGCAGAGGGTCTTGCCCGTGCTTCCTGGGAGAGGCCCCCTCGCGGACACCCGCAACATCTCGCTTTGACGCGCACGCGCACGCCGTCGATCTCGGCAGGCGCGAAAGGCCGGCCGTGCGTTGCACTAGCCCGCACCAGCCAATGCAACATGCAGTCTTCCCTCTTCGCGATCAAACAGCGATCATCACCGTGCAAACCGGAATGCGGACCCCGTCCCTGAGGTCCGTCCTTTCAGGACCAGCTAACGCTGTGAGGCCATTAAATCTCGGGGAAGATCCGTCAGGGCTCGAATACCACGTCGACCCAGTAGTTGGTCGACTGGAAGGTCTCGGTGGGGAAGCCGGGAGAGCCATACCTGAAGACGCCGTTGGCCCCGTCGATGCCGTCTTTTAGGGCGTGGAGAGGCGCGCAGTCGGCCCCCGAATCCTGGAACTGGAAGCTATTCGCCGAGAAGTGGTCCACGGTCGTGTGGTAGGAGGCCACATAGGTGGTGTTGGCATCGATCGACAGGGGGGGCGTGAAACTCGCCTCCTGCCACCCCGACGCCGTCTCGTCGGTGAAGGTCACCTCGGCGAGTTGCTGCCCCGTGGTGGTCCACAGATGGCCAATGTGGGGGCCCGTGTTCTGTTGGCTCTTGTAAAACCGCACGCCGGTGATCGTACCGGGGACGTCACTGCGGAACCGCACCCCCAGCTCCACCGCGTTGGGGTCGTTGACGTCGATGACGGTGGGGGTCATGAACCCCAAGATTCTGCGGCAAGGTGGAACGTTCACGTCCGGGCCACTGGCGCTGCACCGAGACTGGGCGATGATCACCTCCTGACGCAAGGGGGGCAGGGCGTTGAGGAAGTTCACGCGCAGGGCGTTAGCGGTGATGGCAGTGGAACCCGGCTCATCGCTCGCTATCTGCTCGTTGAGGAAGACCTCGGCCACGCCCGGCACGACGATCCTGGTGTTGGGCGCCGGATCGACCGCCACCGCAATCCCTGCCACCCTGGCCTTCCGCCAGCGACGACGCGCCTCCCGATCCCCTCGTGTCGGACCGGCAACCATGTCATGCGCCGAAAAGGTACGCGGCGCGTACCCTAGTAGTTAGATTCTCGAATAACATTGCAATGCAGACCTGGCGGGCGTATCGTTCTTCTGGATCCCTACTCGGGGAACTGGGAGGACGCCGATGCCGTTCGAAAGCCGGAGGTCGCCTCTCGTGATCTCGCCGGATACGCGAGAAACCTTGACCGCCTTGAGGCGTTCGCGTTCCGAGCCGACTGCCCGGGTCCAGCGCGCTAGTATCTTGCTCGCCTACGCCGACGGCGAGACGGTCTCGGCAATCG
>JBOIDR010000088.1:0-17688 GCA_050740695.1 Gammaproteobacteria bacterium
GCATCACTGTCCATACTGTCGAGCATGCTTGCATTTTGATAAAATCAAGTGTGAAAGATCGGTGTGGGGAAAAGCCAGTTAACTGAGAGAAAAAAGGGGGCTTGACAAAGCTATGACAGGATGCGGTTCCGTTCGTGCACCGCGTCCTACGCGGGTTGAACCGGCAACGGATGAAACGATATTGGTTAGAGTGCACGGCTCACGGCTTGATGTCTTCGAGCCGAACCCCTCGCCCTGCGCGCAAGCTAGCGCGTGCCTTCGCGACGCGATCGAGGAATCGCGGATCGTTCTCTAGCCGGTAGCCAAACCAGTCCTCTTCGGATCGGAACCCGATCAGGACTCCAGCAGGCTTACCGTGTCGCGTGATCACGATCTCGCCCTTCTCAGCTTCCCTGAGGTAGCGCGACAGATCGCCCTTCACTGTTGCCAAAGGAATCTCTTTCACTTTGACTCTGGTTCTGATTTTCCGTGTTTCGCCACCCATTCTGCGGCCTCCGACTTGAGCACGATCGCCAATACTTCGACCAGTTCCTCGGTCACGTCATAGAACACCCGCACATCCCCGATCCGAAGGCGATTACTGAGGTTGCCACATCTTCTTCAGGCACTTGATGCGGCTACGGCTCGTTTTTGTCGGTTCGTGACCAAGATGAGTCTCAAGACCTTCACGCACGGTTGATCGGAAATTTGGCCTTCAAACTGCCCAGGTCCACAATCGCCTCGGGGGCGAGGATGATCTCAAAGGGCATTCTGGCCACATTATAGCCAGATCGTCTCAGAAGGATAGGAGGTTCAACGTGGCTTGCAATCGAGCCTGCTCGGTCGGACGGGTTGGCCGGTGATTTGGCCATCTGAAAGGGGTCGGCGCCGAGGGGGAAGCGCTCAGTCGGGGCGGCCCCCGTGGTTAGCGGGAGCTCAGTGAAGGGCGCGGTCAGTCTTTGAAGCGGCGATCGTACTCGCGAGAGATGCGCGTCAGGATCGCGCCGTAGTCGAGCTCGGTGGCCCTGAGATCGGCCCACGAGAAGGGCTAAGGCTCGGCATTGGTGGCGCGGTAGCGCAGTATCAGGAACTCATCGAAGCTCGGTTTGGCTTCGGCCACAAGGCGAGCTTCGGCTTTGCCGGCCTCCTGGTGGGGATGCTTGTGCGCCTTCCCATCGGTGGTAAACACGCGGGTCTTTTCATACCCCGTGGTCACCGTGGCGCTGTTGATACGGACGATGCCCACGCAGATCGGGTTTCCGGCACCGCGGCGGAACTGGTCGAGCTGCTTCACGAGATCACCGATGACGCGCTCGATCTGCTTGATCATGGCCTTGGCCAAAGTCTTGACCTCGACGCCGATCTCGACAGTGGCAACGGGACCGTGTGAAACCGTGAATCCCGGGTCGTCGATGGGCGTAGCCATGGGGATCAGCTCGCCGAAGGTGCCGTCGCCTCGACGGGCCTTGACACCTCTCCTGCAGTTTTCGGCGTTCAGGACACGCTCCTTCTCGTCGATCCGCTTCCGAAGCAGGGCCGACTTGCCGACGCTGTAGAGGTCTTCGTAGAGCTGCATGGCGACGAAGTCGCCGAGGCTAGAATCCCTGTGAAGGTAGCGCTTTCCCTCGAAGGTAGCCCGGAAGGTGTCGAGCAGGTGATAGCTCAAAGCGGCTCCCCCATGTGGACGTAGCGACTGGCAGGAGGAATGGCCGCAGGCCTCGCGCCTGCGGCATCACCGTGCTGGCCGCTCGAATTCTACAGTAGGGTTCGAGAACAGGGACGGCGATAGGCGCGCCTTTGCCGCCTTCCAGTACCTCTCCTCGATCTCGAAGCCGATGCTGCTGCGGTGCGTCTCGATCGCGGCGAGTGCCGTGGAGGCGGACCCGAGGAACGGGTCGAGAACGATGTCCTCGACATAGGAGGACATGCGGATGAGCCGCGAGGCGAGGGCGACCGGGTAGGGTGCCGGATGCCCGTCTCGACGGGAAGCGCCCGGAATGTCCGACCAAACCTGGCGCATAGCCGCGTCGTACTCCTCGGGTGGGAGCATGCTTCCTGCGCGCTGCAGCGGTGTCGGCTTGCGATAGGGGCCGGGTTTCTTGAGCCTAAGGATGAACTCCACGTCGTTCTTGACGACGCCATTGGGCTCATACGGTTTTCCGAGGGCGGCGCCGGGGCCGCCGACTTCCGTGGCCGCGTTCGCGATCTTGTGCCAAAAGACAGTGGCGAGGCCTTCGTAGCCGATCTTTCGGCAGCGGACGAGGATGTCGGCGTGGAGGGGGATGACCTCGTGCTTACCGAAACGGCGCCTCGCGCGGCAGACGTCGCCCACGACGATGCAGAGGCGACCGCCTGGGATGAGGACGCGAAGACACTCCTTCCAGACCGTGTCGAGCTCCTGGAGGAAACGCTCGTAGTCGTGAACATGGCCCAGCTGCCCCGCACCGTCGGGGTACTCGATGAGGTCGAAATAGGGAGGCGAGGTGACCACCAGGTGGACGGACTCGTTCCGGACGGCAGCCATGTGCCGGGCATCGCCGAGGATGATCCGGTGGCGGGTCTGGAAGTGGTGGTGCCCGAGGACTCGGCGGTGGATCTCGAGCTTGTCCGAGACCGAGGGCTCGCGGCCGTTGATATTCAGGATCCCGAGCTCGGTCGTCTGACTCATGCGGTCCAAGGATAGGAGGTTCAACAGAAGCCTGCAATCGAGGATGCTCGGCGGACGGGCTGGGCGGCCATTCGGCGGTCTGGAAGGGGTCCTGCGCGGGGCGAGGTGGCGGGCCACGCCCCATTTGGGGCTGAAGGCGACGGCTCGAACCGGTCTTCCCGGGGGGCTGAAGGCCGACGACCGTGATCCGGTCCCCGTGCCGCAAGGGCTCGCCTAGCAGCGGGCGCTATGAACGCGGCTCTTTTATCATCACCTCAAGATGCTTTCAAGAAGTGCCGCGGCTGACCTGCTGCTAGTCGACCCTGGGTAACCCCCCAGGCACGCCGCGCGGGCTCAACACCAGTTGCCAGAGCTGCGACGAGCGGAGGTCGAAGGCCACCTTGGAGCCCACCAGGTACAGCTCCCACATGCGCTGGAAGCGCGGCGGATAGCGGTCCGTGCCGCGGAAGAACGCCTGCGAGCGGTGGTGCCAGGCGTCCAGCGTACGCGCGTAGCTGGGGCCGAGGTTGTGCCAGTCCTCCATGACGAAAAGACCCTCCATGGCGCGGCCGAGTTGTGCGATCGAGGGGGTCATGCCGTTCGGGAAGATATATCTATCCACCCAGTCGTCGGGGCGAGTGACCGAGACATTGCCGCCGATCGTCTGCAGGACGAAGATGCCGTCGTCCTTGAGGAAGCGCCGAGCGGAGCGGAAGAAATCGGGATAGTTCTTGTAACCCACGTGCTCCAGCATCCCGACCGAGACGACGCGGTCGAAGGAGCGCTCATAGCGGGCATCGAGCTTGCGATAATCGCAAAATAGCACGGAATCGAGACCGAACCTCTCGTACGCAAACCGCTGTTGTTCTTTCGAGAGCGTGAGGCCCGTGGCGTGGACGCCGTGCTCATCGCGCATGTATTTCATGAGGCCCCCGAAACCACACCCGATGTCGAGAACGGCGAGTCCGGGATGCAATCGGAGCTTGCGGCAGATGAGCGCCATCTTGGCACGCTGGGCCTCCTCCAGGGTCTCGATGTCCTTCCAGTAGGCGCAGCTGTACTGCATGTACGGATCGAGCATGGCCTCGTAGAGATCGTTGCCGATGTCGTAATGGTGCTCGGCCGCCCGCGCGCTCTTTAACAGAGTCTGCCTATTGAAAAACACATGCTGGACGGCGCCGAGGAGGCTCGGGTTCCCGGACCGCTCGAAGGGTTGCAGGCAGTGCCTCAGCAGGGCTTCCAAGTCCCCGGTGCTCCACATCCCGTCCATGTAGCCCTCGCCCATGCCGAGGCTGTAACTGCGCAACAGGCGCCGGTAAAGCCTCGGGTCATGGACCTGGATGTCGTGGGGACGATCGCCGTTGATGCGCACGTCGATGCCTTTCTGTCGCCCCAGGTATTCGATGATGGTCTGGAGTTGCACCGCTGCTCTTCTTGTACTATGCGGCGGCTCAGGACATGTGTCGCCGCCGGCCCTGACACGACGCCACGAGCCTCGGAACAGGGCTATTGTGAGCACGACTCGCAGGCGACAACGCCGGTGCCAAGGGATCACCAACTATTGCGGCGGCGAGCAATGGATAGGCGCGGGATGAGCAAGCCGAGCAATAACCCGACGCCGAGCACGATGGCCCCGTTGCGGAACCAGGTCATCTGGTGGTCCTGGTCAGCCGCCGCCAGCTCGTTCTGGACACGCTTGACCTCGCTCTCGAGGAGGCCGTTCTTGCTCTTGAGCTTATCGTTGTCCGTCTTGAGCCGGCGCACCTCTTCCTCGTAGCTCGCGAGCTTCGCGCCCGAGCCCTCGTGGCTCTGCTGCACCTTTTTGAGTTCCCTTTCGACCTCTTCCAGGCGCGCGCGGCGGCTCATGTTGTCGGTCAGGAAGCGCGCCTCGACCCAGCCGCTCTTGCCCTGGTCGTCGCTGACCTCGGCATAGCCGCTGTCGTCGTTGCGGCTGGTCACGGTGATGGGGGTCCCCGCCGTCAGCGTCCCGGCGATCTTGAACTGACTGCTGGGCCCCCGGTGCAGGAACACATACAGATCTTCGCTGATGAAAGCCCTCTCCTGTGCGCCGGCTTGGACCGGGGTGAGCAGGGCGCAGGCGCTGGTGATGGCAAGGATGGCGATTCTCTTCACTCCGACCTCCCGGGCACGCCGGCCCAGCCCCGATCCGTGGCGCCGGACCTTCCGGCCCCAATAAGAGACTACCACCTCAACAATTTACCGCTAGGGTTTCAAGTTTGTAAACCGCGTAGCCTCCGGGGACGCGGTGCCCCGCCTGTCGGCCATGAGCGCCGCCCGACCCGCCATGCCCAGGATCGGTGCGCCTACCCGGCGGCGCGGCCCGAAAAGGGGCGTGGAGCCCGCGCGCTTTCCCGGTTCGAAGACGATTCCTTTATTCCCTTTCAATGACTTAAGGCGGATAGATCGGATTGGAACGCATCCTGTTATGGGCTTCTGACTTAGCCAGGGTGTCGTTACCACTGGCGTCCTCGGGTGGAGGAACGGCGATGCGCACACGTCTCGTGGTGGTCGGAAACGGTATGGTGGGGCACAAGCTCATGGAGTGCTTGATGGGATCGGACCTAGCCTCGGGGTTCGAGGTCGTGACGTTCTGTGAAGAACCCCGGCTGGCCTACGACCGGGTGCACCTCTCGGAGTTCTTCTCCGGCAAGACGGCCGAGGCCCTGTCGCTGGTCGAGCCCGGCTTCTACGAGCGCCATGAGGTCACGGTACACCTCGGCGACAAGGTCGTGGCCATCGACCGGGCCGCCAAGCTGGTGCATTCGGAACAGGGCCGAGAGCTCCCCTATGACAAGCTTGTGCTGGCCACGGGCTCCTACCCCTTCGTGCCGCCCGTCCCCGGTCGCGAGCGTCCGGGCTGCTTCGTGTACCGGACCATCGAGGACCTCGAGGCCATCACCGAGGCGGCACGTGGGAAACGCATCGGGACTGTGGTCGGCGGCGGGCTCCTGGGTCTCGAGGCCGCCAATGCGCTCAAGAACCTCGGGCTCGAGACCCATGTGGTCGAGTTCGCCCCGAGGCTCATGACCGTACAGGTGGACGACGGCGGTGGCGCCATCCTGCGCCACAAGATCCAGGACCTGGGGGTATACGTCCATGTCTCGAAGAACACCACGGCGATCGTGGATGGCGGTGCCCATGCCCACCGCATGAGCTTTGCCGACGGGGACCTGTTGGAGACCGATCTCATCGTGTTCTCTGCGGGCATCCGGCCGCGCGACGAGCTGGCGCGCGAGGCCGGCCTCGAGATGGGCAGCCGCGGCGGGATCTGGGTCGATGACTGTTGCCGCACCTCGGACCCCGACATCTACGCGATCGGCGAGTGTGCGGTATGGAACCACCAGGTCTTCGGGCTGGTCGCCCCCGGTTATCAGATGGCGGAGGTCGCGGTCTCCCGGCTCACCGGCGGCGAAGAGCGCTTCACCGGCGCCGACATGAGCACCAAGTTGAAGCTCCTCGGCGTCGATGTCGCGAGCATCGGCGACGCCCACGGCCGCGTCACCGGGGCGCGTGCCTACACCTACATCGACGAGGCCAACCGCGTCTATAAGAAGCTCGTGGTGAGCGAGAACGGCCGGCGTCTCTTGGGCGGGGTGCTGGTGGGCGATGCCGGGGCGTACGGCGAGCTGTTGCAGTTCTGTCTCAACGGCATCGAGCTGCCCCCCTACCCCGATGAATTGATCCTGCCGCAGCGCAACGGCAAGAAGACGACCGGGCTCGGTGTCGATGCGTTGCCCGATGCCGCCCAGATCTGCTCCTGCAACAACGTCAGTAAGGGCCGGATCTGCGCCGCCGTCGCCGACGGTGCCCGCAGCCTTGGGGCGCTCAAGCAGGCCACCAAATGCTCCACGACCTGCGGCGGCTGCGCACCGCTCGCGACCCAGATCCTCAACAAGGAGTTGCTGCGCCTGGGGGTGGCGGTCCGCAAGGGCGTGTGCGAACACTTCCCTTATTCCCGCCAGGAGCTCTACCACATCGTGAGAGTCGAACGCCACAAGACCTTCGAGGACATCATCGCCAAGCACGGCCAGGGTCTCGGCTGCGACCTCTGCAAACCGGCCGTGGCCTCGATCCTGGCCGCCTGCTGGAACGAGTACGTCCTGAAGAAGGAGCACGCCGGGCTCCAGGACACCAACGATCACTACCTCGCCAACATGCAGAAGGATGGCACCTATTCCGTGATCCCGCGGGTGCCGGGCGGGGAGATCACCCCGGAGGGGCTCGTGGCGCTCGGCACCATCGCCAACAAGCACGGGCTCTATACCAAGATCACGGGTGCGCAGCGCATCGATATGTTCGGGGCAAGGGTCGACCAGCTTCCGAAGATCTGGCGCGAGGTGGTGGACGCCGGCTTCGAGTCCGGGCATGCCTACGGCAAGGCCCTGCGCACCGTCAAGTCCTGTGTGGGCAGTACCTGGTGCCGGTACGGGGTGCAGGACAGCGTGGGGCTCGCCGTCCTGTTGGAGCACCGCTACAAGGGGCTGCGGGCGCCGCACAAGATCAAGATGGCGGTGTCGGGCTGCACCCGCGAGTGCGCCGAGGCCCAGGGCAAGGACGTGGGCGTCATCGCTACCGAACGCGGCTGGGCCCTGTATGTCTGCGGCAACGGCGGCATGAAGCCCCGCCACGCCGATCTGTTCGCGACCGATCTCGACCAGGAGACCCTGATCCGATACATAGACCGCTTCTTCATGTTCTACATCCGCACCGCGGATCGGCTGCAGCGCACCGCGCCGTGGCTGGAGAACCTGGAAGGCGGGCTCGAGTATCTCAAGGACGTGATCATCCACAACAAGCTCGGGATCTGCGAGGAGCTGGAGCGGGAGATGGCGCACTTCATCGACACCTACGAGTGTGAGTGGAAGAAGACCGTCGAGGACCCCGAGAAGCAGAAGCGCTTCCGTCACTTCGTCAACAGCGATGAGCGAGACGATAACGTCCTCTTCGTGGAGGAGCGCGGGCAGCACCGGCCCGCGACGCGCGAGGAGCGGCAAAGGCTCGCCGAATCGGTGTGAACCGCCAAGTGTCGTGACGGCGGGGCCAAGCGCCGTTCGGGTGGCAGAGGAAGAGGAAACGGCCCGCGGCCATTTTGATGAACATGTTAATGAACATATTGAAGAATGGATCGAGGTCTGCGCGTTCGATGACCTCCTCCCGTGGTACGGGGCCTGTGCGCTGGTGCGTGGCAGGCAGATCGCGATCTTTCGCGTGGGCGAGGGGCAACACCTCCATGCCATCGACAACTACGACCCGATCGGCCGAGCCAACGTGCTGTCGCGCGGGATCGTGGGCGACATCGGCGGGGAGCTGTGCGTGGCCTCGCCCCTCTACAAGCAGCACTTCAGCCTCAAGACCGGCCAATGCCTCGAGCGGAAGGACGTCTGCGTGCCGGTCTATGGCGTGCGGGTGGTCGGTGGACGGGTGCAGATCGCCGTATCGTGACGGTATCGTCGGCCACCGGAACGTCACCGATGGACAGAGCCTCAAGGCCGCGCGCGCCCGCGTCTCTCGATTACTACACCGCCGATGTCTTCACGGACCGCGTCTTGCATGGCGCGCAGGTGGCCGTGTTCCCGGACGCCCGCGGCCTCGATGCCAGGCTGATGGGACTCCTCGCGCGCGAGCTGAATGTGCCGCAGACGGTGTTCGCCCTTCCGCCCGCGGAGCCCACCGGACCCTGGCGGGTGCGGATCTTCTCCCCGATCGCCGAGCTCGATTTCGGCGGTTACTCGACCATCGCCGCGGCCCATGTGCTGGCCGCGACCGGCAAGATCGCGCTCACGGAGCACCACACCCAGATCGTCCTGGAACAGAAGCTCGGGCCGATCGATGTCTTCGTCACGGAGGAAGCCGGCAGGCCGGTCTTCACCCAGTTCACGATGCGGACCCGGGCGCAGATCGACCGCTTCGTCCCAACACACGAGGAGCTCGGCGACATCCTCTCGCTCGACAGCAGGGAGATCGAGAAGCTCAAGTTTCAGCCGCTCGCGGTGTCTTGCGGGTTCGCCTACCTCGTCGTGCCGCTCCGGTTCTACGCCACGGTGCGTAAGGCGCGCTTCGATTTCAACGCTTGGAGCCGGTCTTCGGCGCCGGCCTCCCTCATGCGGGAGATCCTGCTGTTCTCGACGCAGAGCCGGATGGGCGCCTCGGACTTCCATGCCCGTCTCGTAGGGCCCCACATCGGCGTGAACGAGGATCCGCCCATCGGCTCCGCCCTGCCGGCCTTCGCGCATTACCTCTGCGCCCAACCGCGGGTCAAGCGCGGCACGTATACCTATACGTTGGACCGCGGCGAGGTCACGACCAGACAGAGCCTCCTACGGGTCGAGATGGACAAGAAAAAGACCGAAGAGCTGACGGTGCGCGTCGGGGGACCGGCGGTCATCGTGAGCACCGGAAGGATCGACCTCCCGGACGTCGGGTCAACAGCATCTAAGAGCTTGTGAAAAAACCGTCGCGAGCGAAGGGAGGTCGCGTTCCGCCGGAGCGCAGGAACCGGAGTGTATGTTGAAATACATGAGGATTTCCGATCACCGCCGGAACGCGAGATCCCGAGCGCAGTAGGTTTTTTCACAAACTCGTAGGAAACCAGTCATGAGCCATTTTCTAGACCGATTGCGCTTCTTCAAGCGCATCGAAGGCAAGTTTTCGAACGGCCACGGCATCACCACGAGCGAGGACCGCCAGTGGGAGGACGCCTACCGCAACCGCTGGCGCTTCGACAAGGTGGTACGCTCGACCCACGGGGTCAACTGCACCGGCGGCTGCTCCTGGAACATCCACGTCAAGAACGGGCTCGTCGCCTTCGAGATGCAGGCGACCGACTACCCCCGCACCCGCGCCGATCTGCCCGATCACGAACCGCGGGGCTGCCAGCGCGGGGCGAGCTATTCCTGGTATCTGTACAGCCCCCACCGGGTGAAATACCCGCTCATCCGCGGCCGGCTCCTCGATCTCTACCGCGCCGAGCGGGCGCGCGGGCTCGATCCCGTGGAGGCCTGGCGCGCGATCCAGAAGGAGCCCGAGAAACGCCGGCGCTACACCGCGGTTCGCGGCCTGGGCGGTTTCGTGCGTGCCGAGTGGGACGAGCTGGTCGAGATCATCGCCGCGGCCAATGTCTACACGATCGACCAGTACGGCCCGGACCGCGTCATCGGTTTCTCGCCCATCCCGGCCATGTCCATGATCAGCTACGCCGCGGGGACCCGTTACCTCGGGCTCATCGGCGGGGTGCCCCTGTCCTTCTATGACTGGTACTGCGATCTGCCGCCCTCCTCGCCGCAGACCTGGGGCGAGCAGACCGACGTCCCGGAGGCCGCGGACTGGTACAACGCGGGCTATATCATCTGCTGCGGGGCCAACCTCCCGATGACCCGCACCCCCGATGCGCACTTCTATTCCGAGGTGCGCTACAAGGGCACCAAGGTCGTCGCGATCGCGCCCGACTACGCCGAATACGTGAAGTTCGCGGACCTTTGGATGCCAATCAAACAAGGCACGGACTCGGCCTTGTTTTTAGCCATGGGCCATGTGGTGCTCAAGGAGTTCTTTCTGGACCGCGACGAGGCCTATTTCACCGAGTATTCCCGCGCCTATACCGATCTGCCGATGCTGGTCCGGCTCCGCCCGCACGGGGGCTGCTATACCTTCGATCGGCTCTTGCGCGCTTCGGACTTCGACGATGGTCTCGGCGAGGCCAACAACCCCGACTGGAAGGCCGTGGTCCTGGACGAGGACAGCGGCGAATACGTGGTCCCGAACGGCTCCATCGGCTTCCGCTGGGGCGAAGAAGGCCGCTGGAACCTGAGGCTCGAGCGCGACGGCACGCGCATCCGGCCGCGGCTCTCGCTCCTCGGCCAGGCGCACGAGGTCGTCGAGGTCCATTTCCCGCATTTTGCGCCGGCCCCCACCCTAACCCTCCCCCGCTACGCAGGGGAGGGGACCCCGACCCTCCCCCGCTCTGCCGGGGAGGGGACCCCGACCCTAACCCGCTACGCAGGGGAGGGGACCGCGACCCTAACCCGGTCTGCGGGGGAGGGACCTCCCCCCTCTTCCCTCCCCTGCGGAGCGGGGGAGGGCCAGGGTGGGGGTTCGGCCCCCCGCCGAGCCGAAAACGATTCCGGTGGGGGTGTGCTCATCCGCCGCGTCCCCGCCCGCAGGCTCACCCTCCACGGCCAAGAAGTCCTCTGTGCGACGGTGTTCGATCTCCAGATCGCGCAGTATGGTGTCGATCGGGGGCTGGGTGGTGCCTATGTCGCGGCGCGCTACGAGGATCCCGACGTCCCTTACACGCCCGCCTGGGCCGAGTGCGTGACGGGTGTCAAGCGCGCCGACATCATCCGCACCGCGCGCGAGTTCGCCGACAACGCCCAGAAGACGCTCGGTAAGTCCATGGTGATCCTGGGGGCCGGGATCAACCACTGGTACCACAACGACATGACCTACCGCTCGATCATGAACCTCCTGCACCTTTGCGGCTGCGTGGGTCAGAGCGGGGGTGGCTGGGCACATTACGTCGGGCAGGAGAAGCTGAGACCGCAGGGCGGCTGGGCGCCCATCGCCTTCGCGCTCGACTGGCATAGGCCGGCGCGGCAGATGAACGGAACGAGCTTCTGGTACTTCCATACCGACCAGTGGCGCTATGAGCGCCTCTCGGCCGACAGTCTGTTGGCACCGACCGCCAAGGGCAGGTACCGCGGCCATACCCTGACCGATTACAACGTCGTCTCGCAGCGGCTCGGCTGGCTTCCCTCGGCCCCGCATTTCAACAAGAACCCGCTCGCGATCTGCGCCGAGGCCGAGGCCGCGGGTGCCGAGACCGAGCAGGAGATCGTGAAGCACCTGGTGGGCCGGCTCAAGAGCGGTGCGGTGCGCTTTGCCGCCGAGGACATCGATGCCCCCGAGAACTGGCCGAGGAACCTCTTCGTGTGGCGCGCCAACCTCCTCGGCACCAGCGCCAAGGGCCACGAGTATTTCCTCAAACACCTGATGGGCGCCCAGAACGGGGTCATGCAGGACCCGCTCGAGGATGCCAGGGGTACGGAGACCCGCTGGCGCGACGAGGCGCCGATCGGCAAGCTCGACCTCATGGTGGATATCAATTTCCGGCTCAACTCGACCGGGGCCTACGCGGACATCGTCCTGCCCACGGCCACCTGGTACGAGAAGAACGATCTCAACACCACCGATATGCACCCCTTCATCCACCCCCTGACCGAGGCCGTGAACCCCGGGTGGGAATCGAAATCGGACTGGCAGATCTTCCGAAACATCGCCCGCGCCTTTGCCGTGCTCGCCGGGAAGCACCTCGGTACGTGCAAGGACCTCCTCGCTATCCCGCTCATGCACGACTCGGCCTTCGAGCTCGGCCAGGCCATGGGTGTGCGCGACTGGAAACGCGGGGAGTGCGAGCCCGTCCCCGGAAAGACCCTGCCGCTCCTCAAGGTCGTCGAGCGCGATTTTGGCGAGACCTACAAGAAGTTCTGTGCGCTCGGCCCCCTCATGGTCTCTCAAGGCAACAACGTCAAGGGCCTTTCGTGGAACACGGAAGAAGAGTACGAGCGCCTCAAGCTCCAGAACGGCGAGATCACCGATCCGGGTATTTCCCAGGGCATGCCCTCGCTCCGCGACGATATCCATGTCTGCGACGCGATCTTGATGCTCGCCCCCGAGACCAACGGCGAGGTCGCCCACAAGGGCTGGCTCGCTCTCAACAAGAAGACCGGCGGCGACCACACCCATCTCGCGAGCGGGCGGCGCGAGGACAAGCTCACCTTCAAGGACCTGGTGGTACAGCCGCGCAAGATCATCACCGCCCCGACCTGGAGCGGGGTCGAGTCGGACAAGGTCAGCTACAACGCGGGCTACACCAATATCCACGAGCGCATCCCGTTCCGGACGTTGACCGGGCGGGCGCATTTCTATCAGGACCACGAGTGGATGTTGGACTTCGGCGAGGGCTTCTGCACCTTCCGCCCGGCGGCCGATCTCCGGGCCACCGAGGGCATGAGCGAGCGCCTGAACGGCAAGCCGCATCTCTTGCTCAACTGGATCACGCCGCACAGCAAGTGGGGGATCCACTCGACCTACAACGACAACCTGACCATGCTGACTCTCTTCCGCGGTGGGCCGGTGGTATGGATCTCCGAGAGCGACGCGAAGTCCATCGGCCTCAAGGACAACGACTGGGTCGAGGCCCTGAACAGCAACGGCGCGACGGTCGCGCGCGTCGTGGTGAGCCAGCGCATCCCCGAAGGTATGGCGATGATGTACCACGCCCAGGAGAAGATCGTGAACGTGCCGGGCTCGAACACCACCGGCAAGCGCGGCGGGATCCTGAACAGCGTGACGCGCGTGGTCGTCAAACCGACCCACATGATCGGGGGCTACGCGCAGCTCGCCTACGGTTTCAATTATTACGGCACCGTGGGCTCGCAGCGCGACGAGCACGTGCTGCTCCACAAGATCGAGGACACGGCCATCGATTGGCTGGAGCGTCCGCTCACCCCCGAGCGCGAGCGACAGTTGAACCCGCCCGGGATCGGGGATCTGGAGCTGCCCGAGCCCCTGCCTCTGGCCGCACGCGAGCAGGCTCCTGAACCGCAGGGCCTCAGTCCCGCCTACGGCCGGACCTAAACAATGGAGATCGTTTCATGAAAGTCCGCGCCAACTTCGGCATGGTGATGAACCTCGACAAGTGCATCGGTTGCCACACCTGCTCGGTGACCTGCAAGAACGTCTGGACCAACCGCGTCGGGGTCGAGTACGTGTGGTTCAACAACGTCGAGACCAAGCCCGGGATCGGCTACCCCAAGAACTGGGAAGACCAGGGCAAGTGGAACGGCGGCTGGGTGGTCAAGGACGGCAAGCTGGAGCTCAAGGCCGGCGGACGGGTCAAGCGGCTCATGAACCTCTTCATGAATCCCGATCTCCCGGAGATCGACGACTACTACGAGCCCTTCACCTACGACTACGCCCATCTCCAGACGAGCCCGCTCGCCGAGGCCGCCCCGACCGCGCGGCCGCGCTCGCTGATCGATAGGCGCCCCATGGAGAAGATCGAGTGGGGCCCGAACTGGGAGGATGATCTGGCGGGCGAGTTCGAGCACCGCTCCAAGGACCGCAACTTCGGTGACATGGAAAAGTCCGTGTACGCAGAGTTCGAGCAGTCCTTCCAGATGTATTTGCCGCGGATCTGCAACCATTGCATCAACCCGGCCTGTGTCGCGGCCTGCCCCTCGGGCTCGATGTACAAGCGCGAGGAAGACGGCATCGTGCTCGTGGACCAGAACAAGTGCCGGAGCTGGCGCATGTGCGTTTCGAGTTGCCCCTATAAAAAGGTGTTCTATAACTGGGAGTCGGGCAAGGCCGAGAAATGCACCGCCTGCTATCCGCGCTGGGAGTCGGGCCTGCCGACTGTATGTTCGGAGTCGTGCGTGGGGCGCATCCGCTTCAACGGCATCGTCCTCTACGACGCGGATCGGATCGCCGAGGTCGCCTCGGTCGAGAACGAGCACGACCTCTACGAGGCGCAGTTGGGCCTGTTTTTGAACCCCCACGACCCCGAGATCATCGCGAAGGCCAAGGCCGACGGGATCCCCGATTCCTGGATCGAGGCGGCAGAGCGCTCGCCGATCTACAAGATCGCGGTCGAATGGCGGTTGGCCTTCCCCATCCACCCCGAGTTCCGCACCCTGCCCATGGTCTGGTACATCCCACCGCTCTCGCCGGTGCAGGCGTGCATCGACCAGGGTGCGATCCCGAGCGACCCCGAGCACGTGATCCCCAAGCTCGAGATGCTGCGCATGCCGATCAAGTACCTCGCAAACCTGCTCACGGCCGGCAAAGAAGAACCCATCGTGCTCGGCCTCAAGCGGCTCATCGCCATGCGCCAATACCAGCGCTCGGTGCATGTGGAGGGCCAGGCCGATCTCCGCTGCCTCGAGGAGGTCGGGCTCGACGAGCCGACGGTCAAGGACATGTACCGTCTCCTGGCGCTGTCGCGCTACGAGGACCGCTATGTGATCCCCACGAGCCATGAGGAGCTCCGCCACGAGGACTCCCACGCCTTCCAGGGCCAGATGGGTTACACCTTCGGCAACGATAGTTGCTCGGTGGCCGGGCACGACGGCTTCTCGCTGTTCCCCGAAAAGCGCAAGCAGGGCGTGGATGTCAAGGTGATGCAGTTCATGCCGCGCGCGCGTCCCAGGCCGGCCGCTCCCGCCGAGCCCATCGGGCGCACGGGGACGGAGTAGTGCGGTTCTACAAGCTCCTGTCGGTGCTCCTGGAATACCCCACCGCAGAGCTCCTCGAGCACCTGGAAGAAATAGAAGGAACGATCCCGGCACTGGAGCAGGCGACCGGGGAGGACCGCGAGGCGCTACGGATCTTCCTCACCTGGGCTCTCGGCCTCCCGCTGACCGAGCTTCAAGCCCACTATGTCAAGACCTTCGATCTCACCCCCGACAACGCCCTGTATCTCACCCATCATCTCTTCGAGGAGCAGGACCGCGCGCGCGGCCCGGCGCTGGTGCGGCTTTCCGAGTACTTCACGCAGCAAGGCTTCGAGATCGCAAAGGGCGAGCTGCCGGATTACCTCCCCTTGATCCTCGAATACGTCTCGACCTTGCCGGACATGGCGAGCGCACGGCATTTTCTGGAACAGACGACGGACGTGGCGAACGTGCTCGCCAAAAACCTGGCGCTCATGGAGAGCCCGTATGCGGCGCTCCTTTGCATGGTCGCGCGGCACGGAAAAATATCCGATCTCGCGGCGGCATAGGCATCAGTCCATGCGGTTACAGCAATTCCTCTTCGGCATCTACCCCTACATCGCGCTCAGTGTGTTTTTCCTCGGCAGCCTCATCCGCTTCGATCGCGAGCAATACACGTGGAAGGCCGACTCCTCGCAGCTCTTGGAGCGCAAACAATTGCGCCTCGGCAGCAACCTCTTCCATATCGGGATCCTGGCGCTCTTCGCCGGCCATTTCGTGGGGCTCTTGACCCCGCATGCGGTCTGGCAAGCCATCGGCATCTCCGACGAGGCCCACCAGGCCCTCGCCATCGGCATTGGGGCGCTCTTCGGGGTGTTGTGCATGATCGGTGGCGTGATCTTGTGGCGGCGGCGCATGTTCAACCCCAGAGTGCGCGCCACCTCGCGCCGCATGGACATCTTCATCCTCGACTGGTTGCTCGTGACATTGGGCCTTGGCCTATCCACGATCCCCGTGTCCGCCTACCACGCCCTGCACGGCGACGTGAGCGCCATGGTCCTCCTCGCCGAATGGGCGCAGAGCGTCGTCAGCTTTCGCGCCGATCCGGGGCTACTCGATGGCGTGGGGCTCATCTACAAGGTCCATCTCTTCTTCGGGCTCACGGTGTTCCTGCTCTTCCCCTTCACGCGCCTCGTGCACGCCTGGAGCGTGCCCCTCGGCTATCTGTTCCGGCCCTATCAGATCGTCCGCACCAAGCTCGTGCGCTACCACGGCTGAGAGCCTGTGAAAGGATCCGCTGCGCTCGGGGCGGCCCACGAGGGCTCGTCCGCCCCAGGTGTTTCAGGGTTTGCGGACCCGGCGACCGATTTCAGCGACGGCCTGACGGTCCTCCTCGCCTACCACGAGCGCTTTCTCGTGGAAGGACAGCGGCTCGTGGCGTTTGCCGCGACCCTGGCGCAACAGGGCCTCGACGAGGCAGGGGCGGCCGAGGCGTTGCGCCTGGCCGAGTGGTACGAAAACGCCATGCCACTGCACCATCGTGACGAAGAACGAGCCCTCTTCCCGCGCATCGTCAACCGCTCCTTCCTCATCGACGGGATGATCGAACGCCTGGCCTTGGACCACGACGAGATCGAGGCATCGTGGGGCGAGCTGGCCCCCTTGCTCCGCCACCCCGAGAAGATCGCAAACCCCAAACGCCTGTCCCAAGTCGCACATCCCTTCGAGAAGCGCCTGCGCGAGCACGTCGTGCGCGAGAACGAGGATTTCTTCCCCAAACTGGAAACGTTATTGGCCTCCGACCGGCGCCGCGACATCGGACTGGACATGGCGCGGTTGCGGGGACGGCAGTTACCGAGTGGTTGACCGCACCCTGACAGCCTAGGCGGTCACGTCTTGAGGGTCGGCGCGCTCACCCCCCGCGGCTCGCACCCGGGTCGCGGTGAAGAAGAGACAGGCTAGGAGCCGACGCCGTCCAGTGGGCTCACCACCCCCCGGCCGCCCTTGTTCAGGACGTGCGTGTAGATCATCGTGGTCGACACGTCCTTGTGGCCTAATAGCTCCTGCACCGTCCGGATATCGTAACCCGACTGCAGGAGATGGGTCGCGAAGCTATGGCGCAAGGTGTGGCAGCTCGCGGGCTTGGCTATCCCGGCTGCCCTGACGGCCTTCTTGACCGCCCGCTGCAGGGTCTGCTCGTCGATGTGATGGCGCCGCACCGCCCCCGAGCGCGGATCGAGCGAACGCTGGGCGGCCGGAAAGACATACTGCCAGCCCCACTCGCGGCCCGCCCGCGGATACTTGCGGGCGAGCGCGAACGGCAAATACACCTCGCCGAAGCTCGCTTCAAGGTCCTTTTGATGCGTCGCCTTGACCTGCTCAAGATGGGTCAGGAGATTTGCATGTAGCGAAGCGGGCAAGATCGTGACCCGGTCCTTTTCGCCCTTGCCATCCCGGACGGTGATCTGCGAGTAACCGAAGTCCACATCCTTGACCCTCAGGCGCACGCACTCCATGAGCCGGAGCCCGGCGCCGTAGAGGATCCGCGCCATGAGGGCCTGGCGGCCCTCCATCTGCCCGAGGAGCGCCCGCACCTCAGCTTCGGTCAAGACCACCGGCACCCGCGCCGGCCGCTTGGCCCGTTCGACGTTGTCCAGCCATTCGAGCTCCCGCCCGAGGACTTCCTTGTAGAGGAACAGGACAGCACTAACTTTCATGATTCGATGACGCAGCGCCCTTGATTATGAAAGACACTACGAGGGTGTGCCGTCGCTCTAGGGCTGAGATCGCGAAAGTTTTTGATGGCATCCGACCGCGAAACTAACTCGA